>NZ_JACIFT010000019.1:0-120479 GCF_014197575.1 Rhizobium sp. BK538 | reverse complement strand
TGGCATAGCTGATTGCTTCGGCAACCTGATCGACGTGGACCAGCATCCGAGACGGTGCGCTGCAGTTCTGTCCGCTGTTCAGCATCATCTGCGCCACGCCCCCTTCGACAGCAGAAGCGAGGTCCGCGCTACGGAGGACGATGTTGGGTGACTTTCCCCCCAGTTCCTGATGCACCCTTTTGACTGTGAGGGCACCGGTGCGAGCCACCTCGATCCCAGCCGCAGTTGAGCCGGTGAAAGATACAAGGTCGACGTCGGCATGGCTCGTCAAAGCGTTGCCGACAACGCGGCCATCTCCATGAACAAGGTTGAACACGCCCTTGGGTACTCCGGCGTCATGGAGGATCTCGGCAAGGATCGTACCTGAGAACGGCGCGATTTCAGACGGTTTCAACACCACGGTGCAACCCGCAGCAAGTGCTGGTGCCACCTTTGCGGCCATCAGCATCAAGGGCCAATTCCATGGCGTTATCAGCGCGCAAACGCCGATCGGCTCGCGCACGACTTCGCTTGTGCCAAGCGGCTCATCAAAACGGTAGGTCGCAAGCGCTGCTCGTGCAATCTTGAAATGGGCAACGCCGACCGTCACCTGCAATTGCTCTGAAAGCCATTGCGGCGCGCCCATTTCATCAGTTACCGCTAGGGCAAGGTCGTTCGCTCGCTTGTCGTAGGCAGCTATAATCCGGTCGAAGAGCGAAATTCGCTCCTCAATCGAGGTGAGCGAATACGTTTCAAATGCCTTTCGCGCGGCTGAAACCGCATCGTCCACGTCACTCGTATCGCCCAGCGCGACTTGACCAACGACGGTTTCGTCCGCGGGGTTGATAACATCGATTACGGCTGTGCTTTTGGGCTGTACCCAGGTTCCGTCGATATAGAATTTAAGATTGTTACGCATGAGAAAGCTCCATCATTGTTGATGGAGCCATAAGTATCTTTCGTAAACTTGGCGTCAATCAGGCACTTAAAGTAGCCCTGGTAGGGCACGGTATACCTGGTCCGAGTTCTCTTTCCCGAACCGCCGCGAGCCAGTATCGGACCTCCTGCAGTCGATCTCGTCGCGTTAAAGGCGTAACTGGATTAGCGCTCTGTCCGCGCCCTTCTGTCCGCCATCTATGCTGTCGAAAGCCTCTCTTGCCGCGGTGACCTCCGGCAGTTTTACCAGTGTCCATTTGTGAAGTTCCTGGAGTGGCTCCCGTAACGTTCGGCCCAGCGGTGTCACCTGATACTGAACTGCGACCGGCGAGAGTGAAATCACCTCTCTCGCTATCAGGCCGTTGCGTTCGAGGCGACGGAGGCACTGAGTGAGGGCCTTTTGCGTGACGCCTTGCAGCCGACGGCGAATGGCGTTGAAGCGCTGCGGTCCGTCATCGAGCACGGCAAGCACCATCATCGACCACTTGTCAGCAATCTGATCGAACAAGGCCCGGCTCGGGCATTCAGAAGAAAAGCAGAGCGGTTCCAGTTCGAGCATGATGGTTTCCCTCAATAAACCTACGCGACTTGAAGTGCCTGACTGACGCTAGGTCTACATCATATACCAGTAGCGCCGTTAAACGCAACGGAGTCTACTAATGCCCAGTCTCGATACAAGCAGCCTGTTTCGCCCCTTCACCGTCCGATCACTCGAACTCAGAAATCGCATAGTCATGGCGCCCATGACCCGCCTTTTTTTCGCCTGAGGGCGTGCCGGGGCCGGCGAGTGCTGACTACTATCGGCGCCGGGCAGAAGGTCGCGCCGGATTGATCCTGTCTGAAGGGACGGTGATTGATCGCCCTGCATCGCGCAACGATAGCGGAATTCCATTCTTTCATGGCAATGCAGCACTTCAAGGATGGAAGAAAGTGATTGACGCTGTTCACCACACTGGCGGTCGTATGGGGCCACAGATCTGGCATACCGGAGCGACGCGCTACATCAATGCGGCGACGGTCCATAAATGCCGCCGCCGAAGCAAGTTTACGGATACATCGGTTCGAATACGGCTACAAAGAAAGCCGTTCGCGACAAATGGCTTCTACAAGGTCCTGCAGGGACTTAACGCGCTCAACCAACCAAATCAACTCTTCTTTACTGATTTCGAATTTCGATGAATATCGTGCCTCGACATAAGCCCGCGACAGCAATTCGAAGCATCTTCGGGGAAACCGGCTGTCGCGCGGCCAAGCAGCAATCAGTCGGCTGTCGACTGCCTCGGCCTGAGAGCGCAACACCTTTATTCGATGTGACTTGGGGCTGTAGAGGGTGAGCGTCAGCAGGGCGCAATGATAGGCACGTTCAGTGGCTTGATGCAGCATGAATGCGCCGTCTCGCCAGATACCGTTGGAAATACTGAAGTCAGCGACCTTCAATGCGTCCAGTGATAACTGATACCACTGCTCAAAGTAGCTCGCCGCCTCGCGATGCGCCTCCTCAACCGTGAGGGGCTTTGGTTCAGCCAGCGGATGACCGGGTTTCTCGTAGAGGACGACGCCGTCCTTGGCGATGTCAACGAAGAATGGTCTGCCACGGGAAAGCTGATCGTTGACATCGGCCAGGGCGTGGATGATCGGCACGACGGGCGTTTCGATCCGATGACTGAGTTGCTCTTCCAGCAGCTTGTCCTCGATGCCTTCCCAAAGTTCTGCCTCTTCGGCAAAATGTTTGGTGTTGACGACGATCAACAGGTCGTAGTCGGAGCGATAGCCACTAAAGCGATCCTCGACCCAGTCACCCCGGCCGTAGGAACCATACAGGATGACCTTCAGAATCCTGCCGGCATTTCTCTTCTCGGAGAGCTTTGTCGCCTGAAAACGTTCGACCTCGGCAAACAGGATCTCGATGATGCGCGCCAACTCGCGCCGCTTCCTGTCCGGCAGGTGCTTCATGTGATCGGTCAGGGTCAAAGCAGCGTCGAAGCCTTCGGTGTGAATCGCATCCATCGTAGCGGTTCCATCGTGATTGCGCACTCAGACCTTTACGGGAAATGTATTCTCTATTCAATCAAAAGATGTCGTTAAGCTAGCCTTTCGCCGCCGAAGTGATGTGAAAGACCCTGGCACTTTGACACGGTTGCTTGTGATCACATTCCGGGGGTAGCGGACGGTTATACGATCCTGATGGGGACGGTTGCGACGCATGCGCTCAATCCGTTGATCCTGAAGTCGACCCCCTACGACCCCGAAAAGGATTTCGCGCCAATCTCGCTATTGGTTCTGGTTCCCAACGTTCTCGTCGTCAATCCCGCACTGCCGGCCAGAACACTTGCCGAACTGGTAGCACTCCTCAAGGCCAATCCGGGCACCTACAGCTATGCCTCGTCCGGCAACGGCACGCCGCTGCATCTCTCCGGAGAGCTCTTCAAGGCGATGGCCGGGGTGGAGATGGAACATATCCCCTATAAGGGCTCGGGCCCGGCGTTAAACGATGTTCTTGGCAATCAGGTTCCGATCATGTTCGACAACCTGCCGTCGTCGTCCGGCCACATCAAGAGTGGCACGCTGCGGGCACTTGCGGTCACCACCAAGCAGCGCGCACCGTCCTTCCCCGATGTGCCGACGGTTGCCGAGACGGTTCCGGGCTACGAAACCTATACCTGGAACGCGCTGTTTGCTCCCGCCAGCACCCCGGCAGACGTCGTTGCTCGCCTGAACCTGGCGGCCAACAAGGCGCTCGCCGATCCGGGCGTTAGCAAGAAAATGGCCGAATTCAGTGCCGTTGTCGTGGGTTCGACGCCGGAGCAACTCGGCGCACATGTAAAGGCGGAGATCGCCAAGTGGACACCTGTCGTGCGCGACGCCAAGATTGAACTCGAATAGGCGCTGCCGAATCTCAGGCGAGCGTTGTCGAGCGGATGGGGGCGATCATCGCTCTTTTGGCAAGCGCGAGAGCGGAGGCTTTGACCGGCTAAACCCGGACGCAGCTTTCCAATCGCAGCGATGATCTACATTTGCCGAGACGCTATCACCGCATCACCATCGATAAGGGATACGAATCGAACCTCAGATATTGTTTGCATTAGCCGCTCGCGTCAGCGTCTTTTGACCTATTCGATGGCAATGAACGACGAAACGAGTCAGGTGTGCTTCGCTTTTGCGATGGACCGTTCTAATCGCAACGAACTCCGGCCTTTCCGCTCAGAGCCAGAACAGGTTGAGCAAATCCACCGATCTGGTCGGGAGCACGTAATTTATCCCCGTGCCACGACTGGGATTGGTAAAATCAGCGAAAACACGGTAGGCCTCTGCAAATTCTCGCGCGGGAATCTCTGAGACTGCGCATCCTGTACGAAGCGCATGATGAAACCCGCTAGCACATCGGCTGCTTGATACCGGCAGATTGCTCAGAGCGAAGAAATCGCATTTCTGCTCTTCTCGATGACGCGGTAGTCAGCATTGCGGACCGACCAATCTCTTCCCGCTTAGGCCAAATCTTCGATCGCGATATGTCAAACATTTGATAGACGGCCAAGTGCTTGCGCTATGTCGGGTTTTTGCACGAAAGAAGCAGAGCATGAGCCAGCCAAAGACATTAAAGCAGAAGATCGAAAATCGTGTCGCCAGGACCAGAAAGACCGACGTCTTTCTGCCGCGCGATTTTGCAGACCTGAGTGGCGAGGATCAGGTTCTTCGCGCTCTGCGACTGCTGGTTAAGGACGGTAGCTTGATGCGCCTCGGCTATGGAGTCTATGCCCGCGCGATGAAGTCGCGTATATCGGGCCGGCCGTCTCCAGCTCCAACGGCTTCCATAGCGCTGCACTTCAGGCTCTTACCAGGCTTGGTGTAGCCTGGGAGCAGAGCGACAGTACGAAGGCCTATAATGAAGGCCGCTCGACCCAGATCCCAGTGAACCCGACGGTCAAGATTAGAACGCGTTTCAGCCGGCGGCTGTCTGACGGCCGCACGGAGCTGCGCGTTGAAAGATAAGCCAGATCGTCAGACACTTCTGGAAGTGTAAGAGCATTTTGGCCTTCCGTCCCCTGCGCTGGTCGAGAAGGACTGGTTTGTCGTTCAAGCCTTGGCAGCAATCCACGATGTGGAGGTTGACGGGCTCACTCTGGCGTTTGGCGGTGGGACAGCGCTTGGTCGCGCCTACCGCCTACTCGAGCGAATGTCGGAAGACATCGACCTACGCATCATTGGCGAAAAGTCCAACTCGCGAAGCGTTCTGAAGCGGCTTCGGGGTGAGGTGAACGACCGGCTGAGCGCTGCGGGATTTGCCGTCGAAGGCCATTATGAGGTGAAGCAAAGCGATAAGTATGTTCGGTACGATTTGCCCTACGAACCGATCGCAAAAGGTGAGGGTGTTTTACGCCCAGAGATAAAGATCGAACTCTCTACGTTCCCGGTCTCGACAGAACCGGAAATGCGTTCGGTGTCGTCCTTTATTACGGAGGCAAATCGTGCCGAGGCAGAAGCCATCGACGTCAAATGCGTGAGACTGGTGGAAACCGCGGCGGACAAGTTCGTGGCCTTGGCGCGCAGGCCGGGCTTCGCTTTCTCGGGCCTTGGTCCCCTTGATCACACGCTCGTTCGTCACATCTATGACCTATCGCGTATGGATGGCCATTATGATCTGGACGCCGCCGTCGCGATCGCTCTTGAGATCATGAAGACGGAGGCCGCGGCCCGGGCGGGGGACTATCCCGCCTACAAGGAAAATCCCAAAGCGGAAACGCTTCGCACATACAAGATCATGGCCGGCGACACGAAATTTGCCGAGGGATATGCGAAATTACTGGGTGATCTCGTCTACGGTCAGAGACCTGATTTCGAGGAGGCATTCACAGCGGCGCAACGATTCGCCGAACGGCTCGATAACGCCGGGACCAGACGGCGCCAGACGTCCGGCTGGATGTCGTCGATGGAAACTCTGATCTGCACAGCGTTTGCGGTTGAACATTGCACGAATGAACAAGGTCGGACGACGATCGTCAAGAAGGCCGCTCGATTGGGGCACTGGATTCGATTGGATCGTCCTGACGGTGATCTGACGGCATGTGCAGCCGTCGCGACCTGAGCGCTGGAGCCTCTGGTAGCCACATATTGCGTTAGTCACGCAGCATTTTCTCTGACCTTGTCGGGAGACAAATCATCGGGCAGACAGGTGCCCTGTCGCCAATTCTGTCCGACAAGCCTCGCCGAAATCGAGCAGAAAATTCATTGCCCCTGAACGCGCAAGATCCCGGAGTTCAGAGAGACAGCGGTTGGATGCCAGATAGGTTTCGACGATCCTTTCCATAGCAAGTTCGGCGGCGTCCACAACCGGACGCGATGAGATCAGACGCATCTGGGCGACCAAAGCATAAAGCAGCACGAGGTCGGAAACGTCGTCCTTCTGGTGGCTTAGGGCATCGCCGTAAAGCCGCGTGGCTTCCTTGATAAAATCCGAAAAGAGCTTTTCGCGCTTGGCGACCTCGACCTCGCGATGCTTTTCCTTCACCTGTGATCGCTGCGTCATCCAGGTGGTGGCGAACGAGCTCAGGCTGCCAATCGCGATGCCTGCGAGACCCATCAGAGCCGAGATGTATGCGTCCAAGAGACTTCTCCTCTGGAAAGGGCCGGATACGCCCTTATGAAAACAGCAGGGCGGGTGGTCGATCACGCCCCGATGCCCAGGCGTGCTGGTCAAAAAGGCAAGGTTTGCGAGCCCACGGCTTGGGAGGTTTACTCGACAGGCGGAGGACCTACCCACACCCCTGCCGGTATCGCAGGAATACAGTTCGCCAATCCGTCGAGCATGCCTTGCAAGACGCCCTCGGTCAGCTCTTCCATCTTGTCACCGGGGCCGACCAGGCGGTCGACCAGCAGCAACGTGAGCCCGTGCATTTGCGACCAGAAAATCAGTAAGGCGCCATTGATCTTACGCTCGTTTTCCGCGGTGTCCGGAATGAAGCAGCCAAGAGCGCCGCCGCTTATTGCCCCCGCGACCAGCGCCTTCATGTTCTCAGCCGCGTTTCTTTCGATAGCAGGACGTCGGTTGTCCTGATCCATAAGGTAGCCGCCGAACATCAGTCTGTAGAGCGCAGGATTGTTGACGCCGCCGCAAACATAGGCACGCGCCATGGCTGCCAGCCGCTCGCGCGGACCATTGAGTTCCTTCGTGGCATCGGTCATCCGCTTTGCCAGGAGCTCGAACCCTACCGCCGAGACGGCCGCCAGCAATTCACGCTTGTCGGCGAAGTGCTTGTACGGGGCGTTGTGGCTTACGCCCGCCCGCCGGGCGAGCTCCCGAAGCGAGAACTCCGTGCTTTGGGATTCGCTGAGGACATCGATGGCAGCATCGACGATCGCTCGTTGCAGGTCACCGTGGTGGTAGGGGCGTTGGTCTGTTGTGGAAATGTCCTGGGTCATATTTGTCTCATTTACGTTTCTAAGTTGCTTGTGTCAACATTTTTACTGGAATGATGTTGACATTGGCCACTCTAGCCTTTAAGTGGGCGTTGTCAACATCGGGCATGCCCCGTAACTCGCGCTCATATTTGGAGACTACAAAATGACCCATGAAGACCGCAGCCAAATGGATCTGTCGCAACACAGGACGAGCGCCAGCGGGTGGGGCCTGCGTTACCCGGGCCTTGTTATGGGCAAGGGCGGCAAGAACGAAGTCAAGGAGTTCACCGGCATGTGGGGGCTGAAGTCCGACGCCGACCTGGTGGCGTTCACGGACACGCTGAGCCGCGAGGTCCCTGTCTGGGGCGGACCTGGAAAGACCTTCTCGGAGGCGACGACGATGCTTGGCCTGATCCGGACGGCGCGTTGGTTCGTCGCCAGAACCCAGGACTTCGACGGTTACACTCTGTTCTTCATCTCTCAGTTCGACGGAACTCTCGAGAAGTACTTCGACGACTTCGTTCTCAACGGGAAGGAGAACCTGACGAAGATCTGGGGCCATTGCGTTGGGTGTCCGACGGGCCCGGATGCGACGGCACGTGACATCGTGGACTATATCGCACGTGGTCAGATCAAGACCCTGGCCTGTTACGATGTCGCTCCGAGCCTCAGTCTCGGCCAGATCTACAAGGCCGCCGACTGGTACGAGAAGACCCAGAAGTTCCAGCGTGCAGTCGCCAAAGGCGACGTCGATCTCGAGGACGCCGTGAACGCGTTCTTCGGGGAGCTGGCCGAATCCTACAAGCAAGTGCCAAGCGCCGCGATGATCGACACGGATGTGGCTCGCCAGTGGCAGTACGAGGACGTAGCCGAACACATCGGCAAATGATGACCGCGAACACCGTCAGAACCATCTGACTTCCAGAAGATGAGGTTGACCGCTGCTCCAGCCTGGGCGGCCTCATCTCCCGACGATTGCGTCGAACATACTGCGACAAGGATTGCCCACAATACCCACTCTAGGTTCTCAACCTGGCCTGACCTCTGCTGACCTAAAGGCCAACCTTCACGACATCCAGGACAATGTCGTGACGCCTATTCTCCTGCGATACGGGCGTCACATTTTCCTGAGGTTCAACGACGGGGCGAAGTCGCGAGCATGGCTGCGCAACATGTTCCAACGCGTGAATGCGCGACAGAGGGAGCATGGGACCGGGTTTACGATCAATATCGGGTTCACCCATGAAGGGCTGAAGGCGCTTGGACTCTCCGAGCGAGCGCTGAACACCTTCCCCGAGGCATTCCGAGTAGGCGCGCGGGGCCGTGCGAATGTTGTCGGCGATGTCGGACCGCACGCGCCGGAGCGCTGGGAAGGCGGCCTTGGGGGTCCTGACATACATGCCATGGTCTTGGTACGAACCGATTCCGATAAAGGTCGCGAAGAAGCAACGCGGATCCTTCAAGAGGAAATGGGTTCGGCCGGCGGGCTCGAAGTCCGGTTCATTCAAGATACGATGGCGACGAATGAAAGCGGAATCGGATCTGAGGGCGAGCATTTCGGTTTTGCCGATCCAATCTCGCAACCGCCGATCGAGGGCGCCGACACGCCCTCCTATCCCGGTGACGGCGTGCTGGAGCGCGACGGCACATGGCGCCCGCTGAAGCCGGGCGAGTTCCTGCTCGGTTACGAGGACGAGGTCGGGCCTGGCGGCACGCAAATGCCCGAACCGTTCGAACTGCGTGTGAACGGGACATTCGTGGTATTCCGCAAGCTCTATCAGGACGTGGCGGTCTTTCGCCGATATCTAGCGACGGCCGCCCGGTCGCTCTATGGCAGCGACGATCAGCATAATCGGGACCTGGTGGCGGCCAAGATCATGGGGCGCTGGCCCAGCGGCTGCCCGCTCGATCTGTCGCCCGACAAGGACGATCCGGCCATCGCCGCGGACCCTGACCGGCGCAACAACTTCACCTATGAAGGGGACGACGAGGGTTTGCGATGCCCGCTCGGCTCGCACCTGCGGCGCAGTAACCCGCGTGCCACTCCGCTGAAACGGGCGACTGCCGTGAGGCGGCACCGGCTGCTTCGGCGCGGCGTCGAATACGGCCCACATCTTAAGGATGACGCCCTTGATGACGACGGCGTCGATCGCGGCTTGATCAACCTGTTCATCCAGGCCGACATCGAACGGCAGTTCGAGTTCGTCCAGGCCGAATGGATGAAAGGCGGCGAATTCCTCGGGCTCGATCCCAGCGAGCAAGACCCGATCAATGGGGTCGGCGGCGAAGGCTCGCAAATGTCAGTGCCCGGTGCCAAGCGACCGTTCCTGTTCGACCTGCCGACCTTCGTCACGGTGAAGGGCGGGGAGTACCTGTTCGTGCCCGGGCTGAACGCGCTCCGCGGCATCATCGACCAGAAATACTGAACAACGGAAAGAGAGGTGAACGCAATGTCAGATCATTTCAGCGGTCCCGCAGTGATGGACGATCCCGCAGTGGACATCACCGATTTCTACGCTTTTCCCAGCCCGGAACACCCGGGAAATCTCGTCCTGATCATGAATGCGTTTCCAATGGCCACATCGCAGTCCTTCTTCAGCGATGCTGTGACCTATCGTTTCCGGTTGCGGCCGCTGACCCGCTCGGGCGGCAGCTTCATGCACGGCATGGCGCAACATACGATCGATGTCCGTTTCAATGACGTGGCGGACGGGATGTCGGTTCAGAAGGGCACCGTCGTCACATCGGACGGGTGCGAGACAGCCTTCGTTACCGGCGCGCCGTTGGAACTCGATGGCATGCGAGTCTATGCCGGACTGGTCAGCGACCCGTTCTTCATGGATGTCGAGGCAACTATCCGCACCGACATCTCCGGCAAGCTGTCCTTCGGAGCGACGGGCACGAATACCGTCCAGTTTCGCGACGTCTTGACGATCGTCGTCGAGGTGCCGTTCGCCCCAATCCTCGAACGCCTGGACGGTGTCACGCTGATCGCCGCCGTGGCGGAGACGCTGGTCGCGCGCCGCGGCAAGCCGATCCGGCTCGAACGCGTCGGCCGGCCGGAGATCAAGAACGTCATTCTGTCGAACGCGACACGCGATCCAAAGGGCGTCGAGCTGCGGGATCTTTACAACAGGGAGGACGCCTTCGCCCTCTCCAGGGAATATCGGCCGCTCTACGAGGCACGTGTCGACGCAACGCTTGCGTTCTTCGACGGTCTCGATGGCGAGATTGCCTGGCCGCCGGAAGCGGACGGACGGCATCCCATGCGCGATATGCTCATGGGCGACTACCTGGTCCTGGACCTCGCTCATCCCTTCGGAATAGGCAATTTCCTGGAGATCGAACGGGCAGTGCTCGAGGACCGTCCGCACACGAACGCGGGCGGTCGCTGGCTGGACGACGACATCCTGGACGAGATGCTCACGTTGCTGGTGAACGGCGGGCGTGGCGAGCGGCTGGGCGATGCGGTCGACGGTCCGACCCAGCCGGCCGCTCCTGTCTTTCCCTACGTGCGTCAAGCCAACCAGCGGACGGACCTTCCCGTGCCCGCATTTGTGGAGAAATGAACATGGACAACATGAAAGACAATGGAAGCGTCACTGACTGGTTCCTGGAATATCCGGTAATGTCGACGCTGAGGCCCAGCTACCCGCGCGGGCCGTGGCACTACAAGGACATGCACCAGCTCATCGTCACCTACGAGAGCACGGCAGAGGCCGTACGCGCGGTCGTCCCGCGACCTCTTCAACCCGCCGAGGGCAACCGCGTCACCATAGAGTGGCGGAACATGACAGAGGTCAGCGGATTCGGGCCGTACGTCGAGATCGGCCATTCGGTGGCCTGCACCTTCGAGGGCAAGCCAGTCATCTACGTGTTCCAGGCCTTCCTCAACAGCGAGTCGCCGACGCTCGCCGGGCGGGAGATCCTCGGCTTCCCGAAGCGACACGCCGAGCCCGAGCTTAAGGCCGTCCGGGAGGTGCTGACCGGCACGCTCTCCCATGGCGGCACCCAAGTCGCACTGGCGACCATGCCGTACCGCATGATCGACCTGTCTGATCGCCTGGCCGAGATCGAGCAGGAGCTGCAGACAACCCAGCTCGTGCTGAAGCTGCTTCCCGATGTCGACGGTCGCACGCCGAAGGTCGCCCAGCTCGTGAAGGTCAATCTCTACAATGTCCGGCTGAAGGGCGCATGGGGCGGACCCGCGGAGCTGTTCATGGTCCCGCATGCCGGCTGCCCGGTCGCAGCACTTCCGGTCGTGCGGGTGCTCGAAGGCCGCCAGCACCTATGGGACATGACGCTGAGCGACGGAGAGGTTGTCTACGACTACCTGGAAGCCCAGCGGCGCTAGGATTGATCAGCCAAGCTTATGCGGCGGCCAAACCATCCCACCACCATCAAAGGAGAAGAGAGCATGAATGAACTGAAGGGCAAGGGCGCCGTCGTGACCGGTGCCGCATCCGGCATAGGCAGGGCGATCGCGACGGCGTTCATCGAAGCGGGCGCGAGCGTGCTGTTCTGCGATCTCAATGCGAAAGCGCTTGACGATGTCACCCGCGAACTGGGTGATCGCGCCATCGGCCGGATCACCGACGTTTCCGATGAGGCACAGGTCGAGGGCGCACTGCACGCCGCACGCGATGCTTTCGGATCGCTGGACATAGTGGTCAACTGTGCCGGGTTCGGTGCGATCACGCCAATCACCGAACTGACTGCCGAAAAATGGCATTCCGTCCAGGCCGTGACGCTCGGCGGGGTCTTTTTTGGCGTCAAGCATGGCGCCCGGATCATGATCGAGCAAGGCCGTCCGGGTGTGATCATCAACATCTCCTCGGTGAACGCACGGCAGGCCGGCGAAGGCCAGGCCGCCTACTGCGCGGCGAAGGCCGGAGTGGACATGATCACACGCTGCGGTGCCCTGGAGCTGGGCAGTCGCGGCATTCGGGTCGTCGGCATCGCTCCGGGTCTGGTGGAGACGCCATTGACCCGGAAGGAGCTGGAAAATCCTGCGATGCGCGATCTCTTCCTGGGCGTCATCCCGATGAAGCGCGCCGTTGCAGCGGAAGAGATCGGCGCGGCCGCCGTGTTTCTCGCGTCCGACAAGGCAAGATCGATCAATGGCGACACGATTGCGATCGACGGTGGTTCGCTGACGCGCGGCTATCCGGCACTGCTGACGGGCATCAAGGACGCCGCCGCATGATGATCGATCCCCGGCGCTATACGAGCGGGCGGATCGCCGTCGCCAACCTGTCGGCGTCAATCGACAGCCTTGAGCGCGACCGCCGCGACGGTGCAAATCCGGACAGCCTGCTGTCGCTCTCGAAGCTCCTGTTCCTTCGTGGCGACTTGTTGGGCCGCATCGCCGACCACGACCGCGCCGAGACAATCGCCGGCGAGGCCGTCACTGCGCCGGGGTCCGCAAGAGCACTCTATGTTCGCGCCCAGATCGCCGGTCGTTTCCACCTGTTCGAGAAAGCAAAAGGGCTTCTCGCTCAGGCGTTCCTGGCTGGATATTCAAAACAGGAAATCGACGCGGAACGGGTGGCGCTGCTGCAGGCGACGGGGCACTACAACGAAGCGCTGGTCCTGCGTGAAAGGCTGGCCAAGCGCGATCCGGGTATTAACACGTTGGGAAGCCTCGCGACGCTCTTGGCGGAAATGAATGAATGGAGCGCGGCGGAAACCTCCTATGCCGCCGCGCTTGATGCCGACGAAGGTGTCTCGCCTTTTCCGTGCGGCCAACTCCTCTTCGAATGGGGCGTGAGCGCGATGCGTCGCGGCGACCTGGATCGTGCGGAGGGGATCTTGGCAGAACTCGAGGCGATCCTGCCGGCACATGTTCCAGGACGCGGACATCGTGCCGAAGTAGCGTTGGCGCGCGGAGAGCCGGATCTTGCGGAAGCTCTCGTCGCACCGCTGGTCGAAACCTCCGACGATCCCGAGTATCGCGCGGTTCATGCGGAGATCCTCGCCGCCCGCGGCGACGGCGATGCCGTAAGGGAAGCGGTACTTGCAGGCGAGGCATATGAGCGGCTCCTGGCGCGTCGGCCGGAAGCCTATGCGGACCATGCTTCTGCTTTCTTCATGGGAATCGGCAATCGACCGAAAAGGGCCCTCGAACTTGCCTTGGCCAATTTCAAAATCCGCGACACGCCGAGGTCGCGTAAGCTCCTTGCCAAGGCGAGCGCTGCCAAACAAGCCAATCTGGCCCGAGAGGTCGCCGTATGAACGCTCGCCTCACCGTCGCGACAAACCAGACATCGGGGTGCAAGATCGTTGTCATCGGCGCAGGTTTCGCCGGCCTGGCAGCCGTCCGCGCCCTGCGCGACAGCAACGCCGACATCACGCTCGTCGACCGCAACAATCATCACCTGTTTCAACCGTTCCTCTTCCAGGTCGCCACCTCGATCCTGGAGCCGGCGGAAATTGCGACGCCAATCCGATCACTTCTGCAGGAGATGCCGAACGTCCGGGTGGAAATGCGCGAGGCGACGCGTATCGACCTGTCCAGCCGGGTTGTCGTCATGAACGAAGGCGACGATCTGGCCTATGACATCCTGGTGGTCGCGACGGGAGCGCAGACGAGCTATTTTGGTCACGAGGCGGAATGGGCGCCGCACGCGCTTGGATTGAAATCGCTTGGCGACGCCGTCACCGCCCGCAATCGACTTTTGAAGGCGTTTGAGCGAGCCGAATTGGAGCCCGACCCTCGGAAACAGGCGCGCGATATGACAGTGGTCGTCGTCGGCGGTGGGCCGACGGGCGTCGCGATCACAGGCACGATCAGCGAGTTTACCCGAAGGACGCTCGCATCCGACTTTCGAAATATAGACCTCGGCAAGGCGCGCGTCGTACTCGTCCAGTCGGGACCAAGATTGCTGCCGGCATTCAGCGAACGACATTCAGCCTACGCGGCCCGCGCGCTGGAAGGCCAAGGGGTCGAGGTAAGGCTGGGCGTTCCCGTAACTCACGTGGACGCGGCGGGCGTCGCCATCGGTGGCGAGCGCATCGCGGCTGCGACCGTATTGTGGTGCACCGGCGTCCAGGGTGTGCCGCTGGCGCGCACGCTCGGCGCGCATGTCAAACCAGACGGAACGGTAGCGGTCCTGAAGGATTTATCAGTGCCGGGACATCCCGAGTGTTTTGTTGTCGGCGATGCGGCCCATGTCATCGGGCCCGACGGCCGGGCGATGCCGGGATTGGCGTCGGTTGCACAGGATCAAGGCAGATACGTCGGCAGGCTTATCGCCGCCCGGCTTGCAAACACCATTCATCCCAAGCCTTACGTGTCCTTCACGCCGAGCAAGCTGGCAACCATTTCTCGGAATGTCGGCGTCGCGGAATTTCGCGGGCGTTCGATTATCGGCTTTCCCGCCTGGTTGTTGTGGGGGCTGCTGCATCTTCGAACCTTGTCCGGCGGCGGTCATGCAAGGCTGTCGATCCTGGCGAACTGGGTGCGCCTTCTAACCACCTACCGCCGCAGCGGACGGCTGATCGTCGAGCCGTGCGAGCTGGCAGCCGGTCGGGGCGGGCACGCTCCGCCAATCAGCCAAATTCCCGAAGACACTGCGATCTGGAGAAGATAGATGTCGAAACCATCCACACCGTCCGACAAGCCCCAGAGATACGATCGCGACCACGCAGGCACGCCTTCAAGGCCCCACCGGATCGTGGTCGTCGGTGGCGGAATCGCCGGGCTTGAAATTGCCTCCAAATTGCCGGGAAGCATACGCAGAACCTCCATCGCCGTGACGCTGGTCGACCGGGAGCCTGCCTATGTATGGAAGCCGATGCTGCATACGATCGCTGCCGGAACCACGGACGTCTCCCAGCAGGAAACCTCCTACATCTCCCATGCCCGCAACCGACGTTTCGTGTTCGAGACGGGAGAACTCAAGGGCATCGACCGGAAAGAGCGGAAGGTCCATCTGAAGCCCTTGGAAATCGAGGGTCGCTCCATCTTGCCGGAGCGCGCGATCTCCTATGATACGCTAATCCTGGCGACGGGCAGCGAGGCGAACGACTTCGGAACGCCAGGCGTGCGCGATCACTGCCTGACGATCGACAGCCGTTCCCAGGCGATGAAATTCAATCGCGAGGTAATGAGGCACATGCTCGAAGCGCTCGCGGCCAACAGCACCTTGCACATCGCGGTGGTCGGAGGTGGTGCTACAGGAGTCGAACTCGCCGCAGAGCTTGTCCAGCTCGCCGATACCTCCGCCTGTTACGGCGCAGCAGGACTACGCGACCAGGTCAAGGTGACGCTGATCGAGAGCGGGCAAAATCTGTTGGGTGCGTTTCCCGACCGTGTGGCGATCGCCGCTCGCGAGCGTCTCGAGAGGCTTGGCGTCGCCGTCCTGACGGGCGCGCGGGTCGTCGCCGCCGAGGCAGATTGCCTTCGACTGGCGGACGGAAGACAGATCAACGCCAAGCTGAAGGTATGGGCGGCCGGTGTGAAGGCTTCGGACGCCTGTGCCTCGTTCGATGGCCTTGAGGTGACACGCAACAATCAGATCGTGGTGAGGCCCACTCTGCAGACGACGCTTGATCCCCGGATCTTTGCCGTCGGGGATTGTTCCAGTCTTTCTGTGGGAGACTCCGGCAAGCCGCTACCGCCGGCAGCACAGGTTGCTCATCAGCAGGCTTCGCATTTGATCCGCCATCTTCCTGGCTGGCTGGAAGGGAAGCTGCCCTCGTTCTCCTACAGGGACTTCGGTTCGATCGTATCGCTAGGCGGCTATGGCGCCTATGGCTCGCTCGGACAATTCGGACTGTTCACGGGCGGCTTCATACGCGGACGCGTGGCTCAGCTCGGGCACGTTCTCCTCTACCGCAGCCATCAACAGCGGTTGCACGGGTTCTGGCGCGGCGGGTTGATATGGCTTGCGGACATGATCAATTCCCACGTCCGAGCCCGCATTCGATTGCCCGACTGATGATGCGCCGTGGCCGAACAAACGCTTCGTGCCACGCTGGATCGCGCTGCCCGACCGCTAGGCGAATTCCACCGCCCCAAAGGCTACGACATGACCCCCTCCTTTCTGATGACCCTTCTGGCCTCCGGGCTCCTCGCAGGCATTGTGCACGTGGTTTCGGGCCCGGATCACCTTGCCGCCATCGCACCATATGCCGTCGACGCCAAAGCTCGGGCCTGGCGGACAGGGATTCGATGGGGGGTCGGACACAGCGCCGGCGTCGTTGGCGTGGGGTTGCTCGCGCTATTGCTGCGGGGCGCTCTGTCCATCGACATCGTATCCGCCTGGGGCGAGCGTTTCGTGGGCGTCATGCTCTGCGGCATCGGCATCTGGGGACTACGGGCAGCAGTTGCCGACAGGGCCGAAACTCATTCCGACGGGTATCGTGGGCATTTGCATGGGCACCGGCACAAGCATCCGGCCTTTGCTGTTGGCACGGTGCACGGACTCGCCGGGAGTTCGCACTTGCTCGGCATCGTGCCGGCGCTGGCATTGCCCACCAATACCGAAGCGGCAGCCTATCTCCTCGTGTTCGGTCTCGGCACCATCGCCGCGATGGCAACGTTTTCAACCTTCATCGGCTGGCTTGCGGGTCGGCCGGGCGCCCAAAGCGTCAAAGTGCAAAATGTCCTCATGGCCTCGTTTTCGATCCTCGCCATTGTCGTCGGAGGCGTGTGGTTCTGCCAGGGCATCTGAACATTCCAATCCTGGACGGCCGCAACGCTCCAGCACGCGAACGACATCTACTTGGCGGGAAGCCGCATTGGGCTGCCTGCCATCCATGAATCTATAATTGCAAAGGAAATGAAAATGGAAATGTGCACTGGCCCGAACCGGGGCCTATTGAAGGCCCTGCGCCGTTCGGTCGCCGGGAATCCCATTGTCGACGGCGCGAGCGGGGGAGGTTTGAATGCGATACTTCGGAATGCCGTCCATGCCGTCGCGCTTGTCGTGTGCGTAGGATTCGTCGCGCTGCCGACAGCGCGCGCGGATGAGCCGACCCCGCCGATCAAACCGGCGATTAGCGACGAGGCCGCCATCGCCGTTTCGCAGATGGGCAAGACGCTCATGGCCAGGGACCTATCGATTACGGCGAGAACGACCAGCGTTTACCTGGACCAGTCCGGACAACCGCTTCACATCTTCCATACGATGAAAATTGCCGTGCGCCGTCCCGATCGGATCGCCGTCGAGTTTATCGGCGATGACGGCAGGCACGATCTGTTCTATGACGGCAAGGCGGCCTCGGTCTTCTTTCCCGACAGCAAGAAATACGTGACGATCCCGGCATCGGGCGACATACCATCTGCTCTCAGCGAGGTCGCAACCAAGCTGGACGTCGATTTTCCGCTCGGCGCCCTTTTTGCAGACTTTCCGGACAAAGTGCTGCTAGGGGACGCCTTGGCCGCCTCGCAGGTAGGGACTGCCAATGTCGACGGTGTCGAGTGCCGGCATCTGCTTTTCTCTCAGAAGTCCGGCATCGATCTGGAATTGTGGGTCGAGAAGAATGATGAGGCGACGCCACATCGCCTGATCGTGACCTACCCGTTGCTGCAGGGCCAACCAAGTTTCGTTGCCGAATTCACGAGCTGGAAGACCCAGCCCCCTCTGTCGGATTCCGAATTCACCTTTGAACCTCCCGCCGGTGTGAAAAAGATCGTCCTGACACCCGCCGTCGCGCCGACAATGGAAGGGAGCAAGTGATGAACCGTCTGAAGCGCACCTGTCTTGCTTTTCTCGCGATAACGACCATTACATCGGACGCTGCCTTCGGTCAGTTTGCGCCGCCACCCGGCGGTCCACCGCCGCTGCCATCCGGAGGGCCGCCGCATCTCCCGTCGGGAGGGCCGGGAGGGCCGCCACGTCCGCAGATGGGCAGCATACGGCATCCGCCGACGGCCAGCCATGGCCGTCCGCCGATGAGCGTGCAGAACCGTCCGCCGGTGAACCCCCGTATGCCAAATGTCGGTGGCGCAAAGGGACGGTTGGCAGAAGGACCCGGCCGCGAAGGCAGCAACGTGTCCGGAAACATCCGCAACACGCTGAATTCGGGCGGTAACATCAACGGGAACCGCGCTTTCATGAACTCCGGAGGCAATATCGTCGCAAAGGACTCGGGCAACCTCACCGTCAACAACTCCGGTGATCTCAAGGTCTCGGGCAACGGTAACGGATACTTTGGCCGTGGATACTATCGTCGTGGAGACCACGGCGTCGGCGACTACGGTGACGGAGAGTATGGCGGTGGAGACTATGGGCGTGGATACTATCGCCGCGGAGCCTACGTTCTGGGCGGGTATGCGGCAGGCGTCGTCGTCGGTGCGGCAGCCGCCTCGAGCACCGGCGGAACAACATATTCTTCCTATAGAGATCAGTCTGGATCCGCTGCGGGCTCCTCTGGCGCAGCGTCCTCGGGTTCGTCCCACGGGGGCTCTTCAGGTTTGTCCCACGCCAGTTCTTCAGGCTCTTCTGGCGAGGTATATGCAAGCTCTTCCGATCAGAGCCGCTCCGGCCCGGCCGTTGCAGGCGGGATGAACCGGAGCGGCGGCAACAGCAGCTCCCAGTCTGTGAATCCTCTGATCGCCGGCCTGTTTGAGAGCCTTCCACCGGAAGGCACGGCATGGACGTCGGAAGAGGCGGTCGGCTGGCTTCAGGCCGCGGCCGCCAATTTACGGATCGTCTACAGGATCCAGGGAAACATCGTGGTCTCGGGCGAAACGCCGCCGTCGGATTACAATCGCGCACCTGGTGGGAACTAGATTGAGCTCAGCATGAGGAAAAGGTTCAGGCCGGACGTCGCACGACCCATCCGGCCTTTGCCATGCGCAGAAAACCACACGGCTCTGTCGGCTCTGACCTACCTGCTCAAATCGCGCGGCTCGTCCCGAATGCTGCAGACCGACCCATAACGAGGTCGATGTGCCCTCCATAAGCGCCTTGCCGTCGATCGGCTTTCGATCCGCAAACATCAGACGCCAGACGCCAGACGGCAACGTGAAAAATCGAAGTCGCGAGCACGTCCGGCGTGTCGGCCGCCGCATCCTGTATAAACTCTCGCGATGCCTTGCTCGACCAAGCCCGTAAGGGCTGCAAGCGTCGGTGCGATGAATTGCTCATGAAGGCAATCGACCATTTCGGGAAAACGAGTTCCTTCGGCGATGGACAAGCGCAGGAGTTCTCTCGTCTTTCCCTCGTTGGCCGTGTTTTCATAAGCGATCAGCAGCAGGTCGCGAATTCGGTCGGCGCGGGATCCCCGAAGGCTGCCGATGGCGGTCAACAGGTGCGGGATGAAGCCGACATGTGGCGAAACATCTCCTTGCGACGTCTTCTACTCGCGTTGCCGCGTAACCGTTTGCCGCAAACTCCTCGAACGCGGCCTCCAGTATTTGATGGGGACGCCGCGCCTTCAATTCCGCTCGCGATATTTTCTCACAGCTAAATTCATAACATCCCATTGAAATTGCTTGATATCCAGCGGCTGTCCGCATCTGGTCACCTGTCTCCATGTTGTATGTGTCAACATTTTTTGGCCAACCAAGTTGACATCGCCCACTTTAGACACTAAGTGGGCGATGTCAACATCAGGCGATCGCCTGGTCCAAGTAGAAGATCGAAGCTGGCCGCTCAACAACGCGTCTCTTCGCAACCATACCGGAGCAAAACATGCAGTCCTTTCGATTGCTGGGAATTGGTCTCGCCTGCGCAGTTCTGGCTGCCTGCGAGGAGAAAGCTGAAGTGGCGCCGCCGCCGCAGCAGGTTCGCGCCGTCTCGGCCGCGGAGGCGCAGTATCAACCCGGTGCGGAAATCACCGGCGAGGTGAAGGCAAGGGTCCAGACTGAACTTTCCTTTCGCGTCAGCGGTAGAGTTCTCGAGAGAAAGGTCGATGTCGGGTCGCATGTCCACGCCGGCGACGTCCTGGCCCAGCTCAACGACACGGAGCAACAGGCCGACGTCAGTGTCGCCCGCGCAGCACTGGAGTCGGCGCAGGCGGTCCTCGCGCAAAAGACGCTCGCCTTCAACCGGGCGACGTCACTCCTGCAGTCACAGGCGGTCCCGCGGGCGATCTTTGACGATGCCCAGAAAGAGCTTCTGAGTGCGCAGGCTTCCCTCGAGGCCGCCGAGGCCGCGCTCGCGACGGCGAAGGACGCGCTGTCCTACACCGAGTTGAGAGCGGCCGCGGACGGCATCATCACCGCGCGCAGCATTGAAGCCGGGCAGGTCGTCTCAGCGGCGCAATCGGCCTTCACGATCGCCCACGACGGTCCAAGAGATGCGGTGTTTGATGTCTTTGAAGCATTCTTTTTGGACGGCCGTCCTTTGAACGACGTCGTCGTCGCACCGGTTTCGGACCCCACGCGAGACGTCCACGCCAACATCCGCGAGGTCTCGCCGGTCATAGACGCAAAAGCAGGCACCATCCGGATCAAGGTGGGGCTCCAGGAGAGCACGCCGTGGCCGCTTGGAACGCCCGTCGTGGGCAAGCTGCGCGCCGCGCCGCGGGACGGTATCGTGCTGCCCTACACCGCGATCGCATCAGCCGACGGCGAACCCGCCGTCTGGCTCGTCAACACCCAAAACCGTTCCGTTTCGCTCCGCAAGATTTCGGTCGGCCGATACCGCCAGAGCGACTTCATCGTCACCAGCGGCGTCGCCCCACAAGACCTGGTTGTCACCGAAGGCGGAAAGTTTCTCAAGGAAGGCCAGGCAATCGCCTGGGAAGGCAAGTGAGATGACACTCGTGCGCATAGGTACCTCTCTTCCATTTCTCTTGTCGATTTCTCTGCTTGTTGGCTGCGATCAAAGGTCGGAGGCAGGAGAGCAGGCAACGCCCCGTCTGGTCAAAGTGGTCATGGCTGAGGTCGAACAGAACAAAGCGACAAGCTTGCCCGGCGTCGTGCGAGCCCGCATCGAGACCGATCTGGCGTTCCGGACTCTTGGGCGGATGGTGTCTCGCAAGGTCGATGTTGGCGATCTGGTGCACAAGGGCGATGTCCTAGCGGAGATCGATCCGCTCACGCTGCAGCTCGCCGTCAAGAGCGCCGAAGCCGATCTGCGCAACGCTCAGGCACAGTTGGAGAACGCCGCGACGACCGAGACGCGAAAGAGAAAGCTGATGCAGAGCAATGCGGCAAGCGTTGCCGATCACGATCTTGCCGAACAGCAGCTCAAATCGGCTACCGCCAATGCTGCCAAAGCAGCGGCCAGCCTTGCGAAGGCGCACGAGCAACTTGGCTACGCCGAACTGAGGGCCGAATTCGATGGCGTCGTCACGGCCACGTCCGCAGAAACGGGCCAGACCGTCTCGGCCGGCCAGCCGGTCTTGAGCCTCGCACGCCTCGAACAGCGCGACGTGGTCGTCGACGTTCCGGAGGCGCAGCTCAGCAACGTTCGCCAGGACGACCGCTTCAATGTGGCCCTCCAGCTCGACAGCAAAATTCAAGCCATTGGCGTCGTTCGTGAGATCGCGCCGCAGGCCGATCCGAATACCCGCACCTATCGACTGAAGATCGCCATCGATCAGGCGCCCGACATCTTCCGCCTCGGCGCCGTGGTCACCGCGACGCCGCTTGTCGGAGAAAGGAAGCAGGCGATCGCGCTGCCGCTCTCCGCCATCCGCCATGAAGGCGGTGCCAGCCAGGTCTGGGTGGTGGATCGCTCGACAGCCACGGTGGTTCCGAGAGCGGTTGAACTCGACGGCCCGGAATCTGGCGCCCGTTCCGTCAGGGTTCTATCGGGCCTGCGGGAAGGCGAAGCGATCGTCGTCGCCGGAATCGATGAACTCGTCGATGGACAGAAAGTGAAACTCGGACAGGAGCAACGCCCGTGAATAAATTCAACCTTTCGGACTGGGCACTCGAGCATCGCTCTCTCGTCTGGTATTTCATGATCATGTTTGCGCTAGCGGGCGCCTTTGCCTATCTCGGCTTAGGTCGCGAGGAGGATCCGTCCTTCACGATCAAGACGATGGTGATCCAGGCCCAGTGGCCTGGTGCATCCGCCGAGGAGGTGACGCAGCAGGTTACCGACCGCATCGAAAAGAAGCTGCAGGAACTCGACAACCTCGAACATACCCGCAGCATCACGACAGCCGGTCAGACGATCGTCTTCGTTGACCTGCTGCCGGATACAAATGCACGGGACGTGAAGCCCACCTGGTCGCGGGTCCGCAACCTGATCGACGACATCAGGCACGAGTTTCCACAGGGCGTTGTCGGACCCTTCTTCGACGACCAGTTCGGCGACGTCTATGGCAATATCTTTGCCTTTACGGGCGACAGCGGACTGAGCCAGAGGGAGCTGCGCGACTACGCCGAGACCGCCCGAACGCAGATCCTCAAGATCCCCGACGTCGGCAAGGTCGATATCGTCGGAGCGCAGGATGAGGTGATCTACCTCGAATTCTCCACCCGCAAGATCGCCGCCCTCGGCATCGACCGCTCCGCGATCATTGCCACGCTGCAGGCGCAAAACGCCGTCACGCAGTCCGGCTTCGTGGAAACCGGGCCCGAGCGCGTCGCTTTGCGGGTCGGCGGGCGCTTCATCTCCGAAGACACCTTGCGTGGGATCAATCTTCGGGTCAACGACCGCTTCTTCCCGCTGACGGACGTCGCAACGATCACCCGCGGCTACGTCGACCCGCCGACGTCGCTTTTCCGCTTCAACGGAAAGCCGGCCATCGGCCTCGCGATCGGCATGAAGACGGGCGGCAACCTGCTCGCGTTTGGGGAAACGCTCGAAAAGACGATGGGCAACATCGTCCAGGAGCTTCCGGTCGGCGTCTCCGTCGAAAAAGTCTCCGATCAGCCGAAAGTGGTCGACGAGGCGGTTGGGGGCTTCACCAAGGCCCTGTTCGAGGCGGTCGCGATCGTGCTCGCGATCAGCTTCATCAGCCTCGGGATGAGGGCCGGCCTGGTGGTGGCAATCGCGATCCCGCTGGTGCTCGCCATCACCTTCCTGGTGATGCTCTACACGGGCATCTCGCTGCAGCGCATCTCGCTCGGAGCGCTGATCATCGCGCTCGGCCTCCTCGTCGACGACGCCATGATCGCCGTCGAGATGATGGTCGCACGGCTGGAAGCGGGCGACAGTCTCACGAAGGCCGCCACCTACGTCTACACATCGACTGCGTTTCCGATGTTGACCGGCACGCTGGTAACGGTCGCGGGCTTCATCCCCGTCGCTTTCAACAAGAGCAACGCCGGCGAGTTCACCTTCACGCTCTTTGTCGTCATCGCGGTTTCGCTCGTCGTTTCATGGGTCGTCGCGGTCGTGTTCACGCCGCTGATCGGGGTGACCATTCTACCGAAGACCATGAAGAAGCACGCCGAGCACAAGGGGCGCGTTGCCAGGGTGTTTTCAAGCCTGCTGCAGTTCTGCCTGCGCTGGCGCTGGATGACGATCGTCGCGACGGTTCTTCTCTTCGCCGGATCGATCGTCGGCCTGTCGATGGTGCAGCAGCAGTTCTTCCCGAGTTCCGATCGTCCGGAACTGATCGTCGACTGGAACCTGCCGCAGAACAGTTCGATCGCCGAAACAAGCCGCCAGATGGCCCAGTTCGAGCATGAGATGCTGGCCGACAATCCTGGCGTCGAGCATTGGTCGACATACGTCGGCAGGGGTGCGCCGCGCTTCGTCCTGTCCTTCGACGTGCAGCCGGCCGACGTGTCCTTTGGCCAGACTGTCATCGTCACCAAAGGCCTCGACGTCCGCGACAAGCTGAAGCAGCAGATGGAGGCCTACCTTCAGAAGACCTTTCCGGGAACGGACGCCTACGTGAAGCTTTTGGACATCGGACCCCCGGTTGGCAAGCCGATCCAGTACCGTGTGTCCGGCGAAAATCTGCAGAGGGTGCGCGACCTGGCACAGAAGCTGGGCTCGATCGTCGGCACCCATCCCTCGCTCAGAAACCTCGCCTTCAATTGGAACGAACCGGCCCGTGTCGTGAAGATAGACGTGCTGCAGGACAAGGCCAGGCAGCTCGGTGTCTCGTCGCAGGACATCGCAATGGCGCTCAACACCGTCGTACAAGGAAATGCCGTAACCCAGGTCCGGGACGACATCTATCTGGTCGATGTCATCGGCCGTGCCGCAGAAAAGGAGCGCGGCTCGATCGACACCCTGCTTGACCTGCAACTGCAGAGCAGCAGCGGCCAGTCCGTGCCGCTGTCATCGGTGGCAACCTTCCACTATGAGCTTGAACAGCCGACAATCTGGCGGCGCGACAGAATTCCGACCATCACGATCAAGGCCGGAATCGGCGATGCGACGCAGCCGGCGACGGTCGTGAAGGCGCTGTCCGACAAGGTCGCAGCCTTCGAAAAGACGCTGCCGGCCGGGTATACTGTCAAGGTCGGCGGCGCGGTCGAGGAAAGCGCCAAGTCGCAGGGTCCGATCGCGAAGGTGGCGCCGGCCATGTTCGTCATCATGGCGACGCTCTTGATGATCCAGCTTCAGAGCTTCCACAGGCTGTTTCTGGTCTTCTCGGTGGCGCCGCTGGCGCTCATCGGCGTCGTCGTGGCGCTGCTCGCCAGCAACTCGCCGCTCGGGTTCGTCGCACTCCTGGGCGTCCTCGCGCTCGTCGGGATCCTCATCCGCAACTCCGTAATCCTGATCGTCCAGATCGAGGAGCTGCGTGCAGAGGGACTGTCGGCATGGAAGGCGGTGGTGGAGGCGACCGAGCACCGCATGCGGCCGATCATGCTCACTGCCGCGGCCGCAACGCTCGCCCTGATCCCGATCTCGCACGAGATTTTCTGGGGTCCCATGGCCTACGCGATGATGGGTGGGATCGTCGTCGGCACGGCGCTCACACTTCTCTTCCTGCCGGCGCTCTACGTCGCCTGGTTCCGGATCCCTCGCGAAGTCGAGCAGCACTGAGATGACCACATCGCTCTCGTTCCCTGGGCGAATTGCCCAGGGTCTCACCGGGTTTGGTTTTGGGTTCGCCAAGGCGATCGCCGCCCGCCTGGGCCGAGCCGTCCCGGTCCTTGTGGCCCTCGCTCTCGCTGTATCGGGTTGCGCCAACCGGGCGCAGGACGTCCTTCGGCCTCTCGCTGCGGCCCCGACCGGCACAAGCCGGGTCACCATGCTCGTCGCTACAACCCGCAAGCCATCGGACGATCCTGGCAGTCTCTTTTCCGGCGACCGCGGGACGGCGATTTCCCTTAACAGCATCGACATATCCATCCCGCCCGATCGGAACCGCAAGATCGGAGAGGTGCAGTGGCCGTCCCGCATGCCGCCCAACCCGCAAAAGGAGTTCGCGGTCACTGATGTCGCCAAGGTGCAATCCGAAGGCAAGGCCCTGGACTGGTACCGAAGGAACCGAAACAAGAGGCATCAGGTCATCATCTTCGTGCATGGCTTCAACAACACCTATGCCGACGCAGTCTTCCGCTTCGCGCAGATCGTCCATGATTCGGGAACCGACGCCGCGCCGATCCTCTTTACCTGGCCCTCAAGAGGCCGCGTCTTCGATTACCTCTATGACAAGGAGAGCGCCAACTATTCACGCCGTGCCCTCGAGGATCTGATCCTCCAGGCTGTGAAAAGCCCCGACGTCGACGACGTGACGATCCTGGCTCACTCCATGGGCGGCTGGCTTGCCGCAGAGGCCCTGCGCGGCGTCGCCATGCGCGAAAAATCGATTCCGGTAAAGGTCAAGAATGTGGTTCTGGCGTCGCCGGATATCGACATCGACGTATTTCGCCGTCAGTTCATGGAGATGGGACCCAAGCGCCCGCATTTCGCCATCCTGACATCGACCCGCGACAAGGCACTGGAGGTCTCCGGCTGGCTTTCGGGTGGCGTCAATCGAGTCGGCGGGTCCGATCTCAGGCCCTACGCGCCCCTCCTCAAAGAACTCGGTGTTTCCGTCATCGACACGAGCGCAATCGCGACCAATGATCCCCTCGGCCACAACACCTTCGCCGACAGTCCGGAGATCGTGCGCCTGCTTGGACAGCGGCTGGCGGGGCAAAGCCTTGAGGGAGGAACGACGAATGTTGCGGACCAAATCGGGATGACTGCGGCCGATTTCGCGGGTTCGGCGGCGCGCGTAGCTGTCGCGGCCCCGGTTGCTGTCATCAGCCCGGAGGCGCGTGATGTTCTCAAGCGAGAGCTCTCGTCAGACAGCGGGCGGATGGTGAACGGTCAGATCTCTTACTGAAGAATGAGCACCTTCAGACCGCCATCTGATGAAGCCTGGCCCTCAATGCCATTCGGCTTTGGCCTTTATCAACGGATCTTCGAAGGCAGGGCAAAGGACATCGCTGGAGGAATTCGGCGGGATTGCAAATGGAAGTTGGCATGATTGCAAGGAACCAGCCACGACCGGAATTCACAATTCAGATCGTTGAAGCCGGCACGGCGGCGTGCCGGCTTTACGGCCCTGCAAAGACAAACGTCGCTGATATTGCCAAACTTCTCGGGAAGTCACCGGCGAGCATATATAAAATCTTTCCTTCGAAGGCGTCGATATGGGATGCGATTGCGGAGGATTTTTTCGAAAGCGATCTCTGCTTTACCGCCTGGGCCGACGGCGATTTGGCGAGTGTGGCGGACCGCCTGAAAGACACCGCGCTAGGATATCATCGGTTAATACTGAACGCCCTTCGCAACGACAGCCAGATGTTCAAACTTACTGTTCTTGCGGCAGAAGGCGATTGGCCGTCATTCCGGAATTATCTGAAGCGACTTCATAACGGCGTGGGAGAACTCATTCGCGCCGGCATCGCAGCGGAAGAGTTCCTTCCAACGAAAGTCGATTTGGCAGCTGCCTGTTTTTGCGCCTCCATCGGCGTTCTACTGGATCCCAGAATTATCGGAGCACTGCCGTCGAGTCACTATGAGTTTTCCGCTGAGGAGCTTGTCTGCTATTCGGTATCAGCATTGAAAGGCATACAGCCTAATCGCCGCGCTATACCGATTTCCCAAAGACCTGGCCAACGATCTCCTTGAGGGTAGCGCGGGTGACAGCGCGCCCCAGCTTCCAAGTTGCGAGAACCTCGTCCGACAGATCTATACAAGACTTGGTGATGAACGAACGCATGCGGAAGACTACGCGCGCTCACTCGGCCGCTTCGAAAAGCATTTGCGGCTTTGGCGCAGCGCTCGTTCGCGCTGAATGGTATCGTTCACCTTCATGGACGTCTTGCGCAAGGGATTGGACGCAGTTCCAATTCTGCAGCAAATGGCCACGCCTCACACCAAAGCCCTCAGGTAGACCGAAAGCTGTGCGCCGAGGCTATGCAGGCTCTCGGCGAGGTCATCGGTCGTGAATCCGTTAGTCGGTATCGACTGTTCAGGCACGAAAAACTTCGGCGTTGCGCTGCGCCAATGGCGAAGGCGATCGATCGCCTCAAGCAGCGTCTTGTTGCTGCCGCCAGGTCTGTCGGCTTCGAGCCATTCAGAGGTTGCGGCGCCGGCTAGATTGCGGAGTGCAGCGAGCACGTCGGCGGCTTCGTCAAGATGCGAGCTGTATCGCCGTCCCTCGAGCACGAGGCGTTGCCGGCAGGTTTCGGCAGCAGTGCTGGCGATGCCGGCGGCACGCCGAGCGTCGCGTATCGCGCTATCTGCCGAGCCAGCCTGACCGGCAACCAGTTCGGCATAAGCGAGATTGGCGTCAATGGCTTTCGACAAGGCGGCTTCCATCGCGTCCCGCACGCGTTCTGGCCAGAGCGAACTGATGCCGACGCCGATGAGCGCTCCGACGACGTTGTCGAGCGCGCGCGTCCAGGCGAGGCTATGGCCGGGCTGGAGCAGCTCGGAAACGAAGATGAAGAGCGGGGTCAGAAACGCCACGAACAGAGTATAGCTGACCGACCGCAGCGCGATCGTCGCGGCGGCGACCGGGAAGATGACGAGAAGCAGCGCTCCTTGGGTCGAGAGAAGCTCTGCGCCCGCGGCCGCGATGACAGCGCCTGTGACGCTTCCGAGGATGCGCTCCAGGCTCCTGCGCCAGGTCGCGGACGCGCCTGGCTGCATGCAGACCACGGTTGCCATAGTCGCCCAGTAGGAATAGTCGAGGCGAAGGAACTGCGCGGCGGCATAGGCGACCATCACGGCGATCGCCGCGCGAACGGCATGCCTGACGATCGGCGGGGCGAACAGGCCGCTGCCTGACTGTGCCGGCTTGCACGATGCGATGGGATTACGCCTTGGCGCAAGCGCGACGGGCGGCCATTGCCGGATGAGCGAATCGAGCGCGGCCGCGCTTTGCGCGCTCAGCTTCGCGAACAAAGTTCCTTTGGCGAGCGGCTCGCTCTTCAGGCACTTGGCGATCGCGACCAGCGCACTGCCATCGGGCATGCGGCGCCCGGATTGATGGTTCAACTCGGCAAGCGCCTCGGCCAGAATGCCGATTGTCTCGCGATACGCGGCCCCATCCGATGGCGCAAAGCCGTTCCTCCCACGGTGCTCGATGGCGATCAGGGTAGCGAATAGTTGGTCGGCGACATCCAGACCCGCACGAATATAGTCGCGCTCGACGTCGCCCTCACATGGCAACCGGGCGAGAAGCGCGTGGCCATGTTCGATGGCATTGCGTACCGCGCGGCGGTGGTCGGCGGCCAGGGTGACGGATTTTTTTGAGCTGGACGTTCCAGACTCTCCAGGCAGCAGATCTGCGAGCATGTCCTGGAGGCGCGCATAGGCGGCGGCGACCGCACGGCGCGCGGGTCCATGAGGATGGATCCGACAGATCAGCAGGCAGAGCGTCGTCGCCCAGATCGAGCCTGAGAAGAATGTAATCCCCAGTTCAGCGGCGGCGAGGGGCGGGCGCGGAAAGCTGATGGCCACCACCGCGACGACGCTTGCCATCAGGCCGGCAGGGGCGGCGGCTGGACCCCAGCCGCGGCTGAGCGAGTATAGGAACACGGTTGCCAAAAGGAAGAGCGCAGCGATCAGGGGGCCGAACTCGGCAAGCGTGGCGGCAAGCGGCGCGGTGATCGCTCCGGCGATCGCAAGACCGCCCATGGCAAGGAACCGCTCGCGGTCCGGGCCGCCGGGATCAGCCAGGCAGGTCCAGAAGGCGCCGAAAGCCGCCCAGCCAAGCGTCGGGGCGTCCAGCACCCACGCGATCGCCACCACCACCGCTACTGCCGTGGCGGCACGAAGGCCCTCCATGAATCCGATCTGTTCAGGGGTCAGCGCGACCGAATTCTTTTCGAGGAAGCGCACGAGGGCGCTCAGCAGCGGCGCGTGCCCGGCTCTGTGTCGCCGCGAAAGCAGGCACTTGGCACTCTCATTCCTGGTGTCGATCGTCGCCATTCGGATTTACGCCTTCGTATGCCCCTGGCGGGGCCTGCCCACATTGTTTGAGATATCTGCATGATAACTTGGGTAGTTCTATTCGTTAAATGACTTATAGGACTAACAATAAGTCCATTTTGGAATGTTTGGCTTGCGCGCAAGAACGCGATCGCACCGGTTCATCTCGCGGCTGGTTTTGGCGCGCGGCGGGTGGAGGGCTACAGATGGCTTCGTAGTCGGGACCGACAGGTCAGCGTCTCCTCAAGGTAGAGTTCGACGCTGTCGGCATGGTGGCTCAGATAGTCGATCGAAACGTGCTGGCCACGGTGCGAAGACGATGGCATTCGCAGAAGATCTTGTCCGGTTCGAGGGCCATCAAGCCGCCCGCATCTCCGGTGAATGCATTCTCAAAACGACTTTCGTGACCTAATCGAATTCTGGTATTGAATGGCAGTCCGTTGGGACAGCTGCATCGCCACGAAACGCCGCCCAATGAGGAATGGAAGATGGAACTTCGGACCCTGCGCGCCTTTGTCGAAGTCATTCGCTGCGGCGGGTTCACCGAAGCCGGAAAGACGATCTTCGCCACGCAATCGACGGTGAGCAAGATGGTGAAGCAGCTCGAGGAGGATGTCGGCGTCCAGTTGATCGACCGGTCCGCACCACGCCCGCGCCCGACCGAGCCAGGCCTCCTGGTCTACCAGCGCGCGCTCGACATGCTCGCCATGCGGGACGAACTGCTGATGCAGATCGGCGAGCTACACAGCTTCAAGCGCGGTGTCCTGCGCGTCGGCGTGCCGACAGTGGGGGGCGACACGCTGTTCGCCCCCGTGATTGCAGAATATCGCCGGCGGTTTCCGCTCATACAGATTAATCTCATCGAGCATGGCAGCGCGCGTCTACATGAGTTGCTTCGGGGCGGCGATCTCGATGTCGCCGGCATCCTGCTCCCGGTCGAAAGCGATCTTGAATATCGCAAGGTCCGGCGCGAGCCCGTGGTCGTCCTCACCCCAGAAGGCGCATACCCGGCGCGAAAAACCTCGATCTCGTTGGCCGAATTGCAGGACCAGTCCTTCCTTCTGTTCCAGCAGGGCTTTGCGTTGAACGAGATGATCCTCGCCGCCTGCCGCCGTCAGGGCTTCGTGCCGAATGTCGCCATGCAGTCGGCCCAGACGCGGTTCATCGCCAAACTCGTCGAGGCGCGGCTGGGCGTGGCGTTCATGCCGCGCATGGTCGCGATGGCCGACCGGCCGGACAGCGTCGCCATCCTCGAGCTCGATAATCCGGACATTGTCTGGGATATGTCCCTCGCCTGGCGGCGCGATGGTTATCTGCCGAAAGCGGCGACCGCGTTCATTGATCTCGTCCAGGAAATCGTCGCGGATCAATAACCGGCCCTGCCAAAAAGGCAGCTTAAAAGGCGCGACGCATTCCAAATTCGACTGACATGAAGTCGAACGTTTCATTTTGCGAATGGCAAGATGCGCCATACCTTCCTCGTAGAAACTTCGAAGCAGCCAGCAACCGAAGTGAACCACGAAAGGAAAGTAAAATGATCGTCTCGGCTCCTACAGACTTTCGCGAAGCTGCCCGTCGTCGGCTGCCGCGTTTTCTCTTCGACTATATTGACGGTGGCGCTGTCACCGAAAACACGATGAAGTCCAATTCGGCTGAGCTCGCCTCGGTCGCGCTGCGTCAGCGTGTGCTCTGCGGCGTCGGCGAACCGACGCTCCATACCGAGATCCTCGGGTCGAAATGGTCGATGCCCGTGGCACTCGGCCCGGTCGGCGCGACCGGCATGTATGCGCGTCGCGGCGAGGTCCAGGCCGCGCGTGCCGCCTCGAAGGTCGGCATTCCGTATACGCTGTCGACCGTGTCGGTCTGCCCGATCGAGGAAGTGGCGCACGGCGCCGACGGCGAACTCTGGTCGCAGCTCTACGTGCTGAAGGACCGCGGCTATATGCGCAATGCGCTCGAACGCTCCTGGGCGGCTGGCATGAAGTCGCTGGTCTTTACCGTCGACATGCCGGTGCCGGGCTCGCGCTATCGCGACAACCGCTCGGGAATGTCAGGCCCGCGCGCTACGCTCCGCCAATATCTGCAGGCGATCACGCATCCACACTGGGCTCTGAATGTCGGCCTCCTGGGACGACCTTTGTCATTCGGCAACATTGACACCTATTCCGGCCGCAAGATGAGTATGAACGACTATATGGGCTTCATTGGCTCGAACTTCGATCCGTCGATTGGCTGGAGCGATCTTGAATGGATCCGCGAGAGCTGGAAGGGCAAGCTTATCATCAAGGGCTTGCTCGACCCCGAGAACGCTCGCGATGCCGTGCGGCTTGGCGCCGATGGCATCATCGTTTCCAATCATGGCGGCCGCCAGCTCGACGGCGCGATTCCGACCGCGCGGGCTCTCCCGCGGGTGGCCGAGGCGGTAGGCGACGAGCTGACGATCCTCGCGGACTCTGGCGTCCGCTCCGGCCTCGACGTCGTCCGCATGCTGGCGCTCGGCGCCAAGGGCGTCATGCTCGGACGCGCCTATATTTACGCACTCGCCGGTCAAGGCGAGGCCGGCGTCGCGCGTCTGCTCTCGCTGTTCGCCGCCGACATGAAGGTGACCATGACGCTGACTGGCGCCAAGTCGCCGAGCCAGATCGGCTCGGACTGCCTCGAGAAGATCGAACAGCACATCCGGGCGGAGCGGGAGCCGGTGAAGGCCACCGGCGCGCCTGCCTTGCCACACGCCGCCTGACAGCACCGAAGATGGGCGACGCATAACCGCGTCGCCCCTCGTTAGCACACACCACAGCTCATCAACTCCAGGGCCGCTCGCGAGACGCGCGAGCGGTAACGGCGAGGCTTTGCCCGTATGCGGATCCGCCGATCAGAAGGAAGCAGTCATGCCGAGTTATGTCGTCAATCTGCCCGCCTTGCTTCGAGATACGCTCGAACGCGAGGCGGCCCGGGTGAAGGACAGCCCGTCGAAAGTCGTCGCCGCGGCGATCGGCCAGTATCTCGGTACGCCGGCGCACACCGTGTTCCAGGTGTCGACCTCGGGCGCGTTGGTCGCTGGCGTCTATGCCGGCGTCGTGAGCGTCAGGACCATCCTCAATCACGGCGATTTCGGGCTCGGGACCTTCGCCAATCTCGACGGCGAGATGGTCGTGCTCGACGGCCTCGCCTATCAGGTCCGGGGCACCGGCCGCGTCAGCGTCGCCGACCGTGCGGCCCGGATCCGAACTGGTTGGGCGCGGCGCAATAGCGGATCCCCATTGGACGTGGAGCGGATGACGCCGGTACAGCTGTCCGGACAACCATCCTCGGCGCTGGTGACTAATGGCCGATGGATAAACCCGGAACAGGATCTCCGTCTTTCTGGGCAGTAAGACCAGGGCACCTGGGAGCTTTTGTCGATCTCCGTCATCATTGCGTTCATGCGCTTGGATACCCAGCGCTGCAGATCGGGACGCACGGGATGGTCCCTCGCCGCCAGAAACATGCCAGCTGGCTAGGCCTTCCAGGCGACTTGTTCCGCGAGGTGGTGAACAATAGCTACGCCTCGACGGCGCTCTCGGTGATATCGATCGGATCGCTTCGTCCGCTTCGTCTGATGGCCTGTGGCGGTTGCCCGAAAGCGCGCAGGAAGGCTCGTCGCATGCGGTCCCGATCGGCGAATCCCGTCTGGCGGGCGATGACGTCGATCGGGTGGCGGCTCTGTTCCATCAAGAGTCGCGCCGCCTCGACACGCAGGCGTTCAACGACTTTGGCGGGCGGCTGCCCCGTCTCCGCTAGAAATGCCCGGCTGAACTGGCGCGGACTGAGGCTTGCCACCTTGGCCAATTCGGTCACTGACAATTGCGTTTGCAGGTTCCGCCGTGCGTATGTCAACGCGCGCTGGATGCGATCCGATCTCGGTGCGAGGTCCAGAAGCTCCGAGAACTGCGACTGTCCCCCAGGTCGGCGATGATAGACCACCAGCTTGCGCGCGACCGCACGCGCGATTTCAACGCCATGATCCTGCTCCACGAGCGCGATCGCCAGATCGATCGCAGCGCTCGCGCCCGCGGACGTCCAGATTGGGCCGTCGGCAATGAAGATACGGTCCTGCTCGACTTTGACATTGGCAAAGCGGTCGGCCAGGTCGCGCGCGTAGAACCAGTGCGTCGTTGCCCGCTTGCCATCAAGGAGCCCTGCCTCGGCAAGGACAAAAGCTCCAGTGCAGGTCGAAACCACTCGGCGATGGCGGTCGGTCGCATCTCGCAGTTTCTCTATGAGCTCCGGCGGCGGCGGAACGATCGTCGGACCTCCGGCGATCATGAGCGTATCGAAGCGCTGCTCACGCAGTTCGACCGTGTCGATGCAGACACCGATCGAACTGCGCACGAGCCCGCCGGTCATTGATACGGTCACGACCTCGTAGGCCGGTTCCGGCAAAGAGCGGTTGGCAAATTCGAACGCCGACAGCGCACCCAGAGAAAGCATGTGGAAGCTTGGATAGACCAGGAAGCCGATGGTTTGCACCGTTCTCATCACGAATGTCCTAAATCGCCGTATATATGACATTTATGCCGCCGTACCGCAACCCCACATTCAATTCACTGACGTGCAATCCATCAAAACCGCAGGCACGTCCTCAAGCGAAAGGATTCGAAGTCATGTCTATGAAGACCCTCTACACCGCTCAGGTGCATACTGTCGGCGGCCGCGAAGGTGCGGCTCGCAGTTCCGACGGGCGGATCGACATCCAGCTCGCCACGCCAGGCTCCAAGCGCCCGGGCACCAATCCCGAACAACTGTTCGCCGCCGGATGGTCGGCCTGCTTCGAAGGCGCCTTGGCACGTGCGGCCGCAGAGAATGGCCTGGCGCTGCCATCCGATACGGCTGTCGATGCCGAGGTCAACCTCAACATCGACGAAATCGAAGGGTTCTCGATCAGCGCTCGGCTCGCCGTCAGTTTGCCTGGACTTGGAAGGGAAGCGGCGCAGGCGCTGATCGACCGCGCACACGCAATCTGCCCTTATTCAAAAATGGTGCGCGGCGGGATCGAAGCCGTTGTCGCCCTGGCTTGATTGGAGACAGACAATGTCTATCATCGAAACCACAATCGATCGCCGCAGCTTTCTTTCTTCCTCCCTGGTTGGCGCAGTCGCTCTGAGCGTTCCGTTTGCCGCGCAGGCGGGCGTCATAGCGGGCGATGGGGAAATTCGCCCCTTCATCTTCCGCGCATCGAACGAAGCGCTCGTCGACCTCAAGGGACGCATTCGCGCGACGAGATGGCCCGAACGCGAGACCGTTCGCGACGCGACCCAAGGCGTGAACCTCGCCACGATGCAGAAGCTTGCCGATCATTGGGCCAATCACCACGATTGGCGCAGAGCCGAGAAGGCGATCAATGCTCGACCGAACTTCATTACCGAGATCGATGGGCTCGATATCCACTTCATCCACGTGAAGTCGAAGCATCCCGGCGCACTTCCGATCATCATCACCCACGGCTGGCCGGGTTCGATCATCGAGCAGCTCAAGATCATCGAGCCGCTCACAGATCCGACCGCCTATGGCGGCACCGAGGCGGATGCGTTTCACGTCGTCATCCCGTCGCTCCCCGGTTACGGCTTCTCCGGCAAGCCGACCGGGACGGGCTGGGATCCCCAGCATGTCGCGCGGGCATGGGTGGAGCTGATGCGCCGCCTCGGCTATGACAGATATGTCGCCCAGGGTGGTGACTGGGGCAATGCGATTACTGAGCAGATGGCGCTCCTCAAGCCCAAGGGATTGATCGGTGTCCACACCAACATGCCCGCCACGATTCCCGACGAGATCGCCAAGACGCTCCCAGACGGTCCCGCACCGGTCAGTCTCTCGACCGACGAACGTTACGCATGGGACCAACTTTCGTTCTTCTACAAGCATGGCCTCGGCTACGCTCAGGAAATGGCAAACCGACCGCAAACGCTCTATGCGCTCGCGGATTCGCCAATTGGGTTGGCCGCTTGGATGCTCGATCATGACGACCGCAGCCGTGATCTCATCACCCGGGTCTTTGACGGCGCAAAGGAAGGGCTGACGCGGGATGATATCCTCGACAACATCAGCCTCTATTGGCTGACGAACACCGCCGTCTCCTCGGCCCGTCTCTATTGGGAGAGCAAGCTCGCCTTCTTTCAGCCGAAGGGCGTCGAGCTGCCGATGGGCGTCAGCGCCTTCCCCGATGAAATCTACACCGCGCCGGAGAGCTGGGCCCGCAAGGCCTATCCGAACCTCGTCCACTACAGTCGCCTGCCCAAGGGCGGCCATTTCGCCGCCTGGGAGCAGCCGCAGCTTCTGAGCGAGGAACTGCGGGCGACCTTCCAATCGCTGCGTTAACGCGGTGCATGCTCTCGCCCAACAGGATCTTATGAAGGCCTCACATGAGGTCTTCATGAATCAAATTGCACAAATTGCGAACGCGGGGCTTCTTTCGAAACTCGAGCTGATCTGCAAAGCGGCGAACAAATTGATCCAAACGGCAATACTAAATCTTGCCGTTTGGATGCGGTTCAGTCACCGGACGGCAGGGTCCTTCAAGAGTGCGGTTTCCCGAGCCGTTGATCCGAAAGAATGCTAGGACGACAGGATTTCCTTTGTTCAATGAGGTAGGTGTTCACTTCCAAAATCGCTTTGCATCGATGACCTCGCCCAGTGCGATCTGGGCGGCATCAATCAGTCTTGACTTGTCCGCATGCGAAACCACGCTGTCCCGAGCCGGATGATCGGAAAGACCGCGCTTGTCATCGAACAAAGCCCGGGGAGGTCTATCCCGGCGCGTCGGGCCTGGTAGTACGCGAAGAGGACGGCGCGCGCGTGATGCAGTCGACGAACGATCAGCTGCGGGTCCATGAGCTCTCGAATCTGGCGACCGCCGCCCGCGTGCCGACGGTCGTCACCAATGACGTGCTGTTTCATGTCCCCGAGCGGCGCATCCTGCAGGACGTCGTCACCTGTATTCGTCACAACGTCACCATCGATGACGCCGGCTTTACTCGCAACTCGGAAACCCGGAGTCGCTTGTGCTCAGTGATGACAGTGTTACCGACCGTATCCTGGCCGAGCGACGCCGCGCCAAAGATCCTGGGCAGTTCCCGGGCCAACATGCGTAGGCCGTAGCGGGCCTGATAAAGGAACATCTGGAAAAGAGGGTGCGACATCGCAGATCTCTGCGCTTTGCAACGACTAGGTTCGAATTCTCTGGCGAACCCTTTCATAAAGCCTGACGTCTGCGCGCTGCAAGAGCTCGACGACGATCGCAAAGTGCTGCCGGTCAACATAGCTCGCCCAACCGCTCTCGCATCGGACTACGAGGTAATAACTGTCCCCGTAGGCCTCTATACCGCGCTTGTACGTAACGCTGGCGCGCTGAACCGAGCTCCTCTCTCGCGCTTTGGGTCCCGGCTCCAGCTTGCAGTTGAAGCGATCGGCCAGTTCGGGAAAAGGGCCTTCTGCCTCGGCTCGTTTGCGGTAGTGTTCGAAGATGAAATCCGGCTTGCATCCCCGAACCAGTCGAAAGCTCATACCGACTCCGGCGTAGTCGTTGCGGGTGTGGCGAACCGGTGGATCGTAGGCGAGGGTGACGCGGATTGTCCGGTCGGAATTGCCTTCTTGAAATGCATCGGGGATCGGGATCCGATAGACTGCAAAATGATCGAGCTGAAGGGCGTCTTCTGCAAAGAGTGTCACTCGTGCATCGTCGGAGAATGCTGCCCGTTCCAGATCGATCACGCCGTGGCCGCAGATCGACCTGATGGCTTCGTGTCCGAGGGGACGGAGCCGCTCGCTGACAGCTTCAGGGATTTCTGCAGAGTTCAGCAAGAGCGCTCGAACCAAGTTGGCTGAAGCTTGCGGGAACCGAGCAAGAATTTGCCCTGCGCTGAACCCGACGCGAGGCGCTGAATATGATGTCCCGGAGCCGGCCGTGAAAAGACGATTCAGATAGTTGTGATTCAAGGTCAGAACGCCGGCGCTTGGGCGATCCTCACCGCCGCGAAGCCGTGCCACAACCGGATCGAAGATCAGCGTTCCACCCACGTCCACAAGGTCGGGTTTCGTCCCGCCTCCGAGGCCGGGGCCAACCCGCGAAAACGGCGACGGTTCGTTCGCGCGCGTGATGGGGCGCACCCGGACATCGTCCGCCATGTCGGCATCCAGGCCTTCCCCTTGCGCGATCGAGCCGACCGTAATCACGTTCATCGCGCCCGCGGGCTCGAGCAGCCGATTGGCTGCTTCGAGGAGATAGTTCGGATATTCGGTTACCCCCTGTTCGACGCGACTGCCGGTCCGCGGGCCACGGTTGCCGGCCGAGACGATGATGACGACATTCAGCTCGCGTGCCAGTTCGTCGAGAGTTGCCGCCCACGTCCCGACCTTGCTCCCATCGAACACGCGTTTCTTGTCTCCGAGAGAGATGACGAAGATCCGGCATCCGAATTCACGTTTGAGCCGCGTGATCGCTTCCCGCATTTGCGACGGGACCAGCGCGATCGTCAAAGCCGCCGGCGTCATTGGTGACCTTCGCACTGCAAATCCTCGATCCTCGCCGCAGCTCGCCCGTCGCGAGTTGGGCGCGCAGATCGCCAAAGGCTGCTATTCCCGCGACGCGCGTGCCATGCCCCCAGACGTCCGCCGTTCCGAGATTGTCAGGAACAGCAATGCTTCCCGCGACGATCCCCTCGAGGAAAGGGTGAGCATTGAGACCGCTATCGATGATGCCGATCACGGGTGCGTCGCCGTCGATGGCATTCAGGGGAGGAGCCTCAGCCAGCACCATGTCCATGGCTTCGGACGTGACCAGGTCCGGGGCCGGGGGAAGATCGACCGATGCGACATCCTCGATGGTCAGCAACGTCCGTACCAGCTCACCCGTCAGCCGGGCGCGAAGCATGGTGATGGATGGTCCGACGTATCGATCGAAGATCTCGCCGGCCCGAGCTTCCAGGTAGCGAACAATCTCCTCTAGCTTGCGCTCGCGAAGGCGCCGCTCACCCAGATCCCAGATCTCGATATCAACGAGGTAGACATGGCCATCCTGGAAGTCCGCTGTTTCGACCAGCCCCTCTTCTCGGAAGCGAATTCCAATCCTGTCCCTCGGCTCGATCGATCCGATCGTCTCGATACCGCCTATGAAATTGTTGTAGGGGGCATTTTTCTGACCAGCAGGTGCCCCGCGCTGATACGCGTCGAGCCTCGCCCTGAACTCGCCCATCTCGTCATTGGACGCAAACAGTACAAGCGTTCTATCCGCGTCACTGGACAAGACCGTCAGGCCGAGCTGCTCCCAATCTGCTTCTTGCAATGCGCCGGTCATCTGAACGCGCAGAATGAGTGACGGATCGACGAATTCCGGCTTGCGTCGGCGGCGTTGTTCTTCGCGCGCCGCGTCCAATTCGTCTCTCAGTTTGGCGCTATGTCGCGGGCCGTCGCGATCGGGTGGCGGTGCACCGCCGCCGTGCTTGCGCCGCTCGAGCTGCTCTGGAAGGCGGACAAGCTCGAGATGATCGTACTGGGCCACGGCGACCTCAGCTCATAGGCGCTAGGCGCGCCTGTCCGGCGCGACGGCGCGCCTCGTCCTGGAGGGCCCGGTTGAAGTCACGCTCCTGGACCTGCTTGCGGCGTTCAATGATCATGGCTTTGATTGCCTGAGTGCAGATCCGCTCGATTTCCGCAAAGGAATAGCCTTCCAGCGCTGCGGCGTGCCGCGCAGGATCGAAGGCCGTCGGGACGTTCTTGAATTTTAGCTTGAGAAACCGTCCGATCATCATCGACTCCGGCTTGTCCAACCAGAGGACTTCATCGAAGCGTCTCCAGATAGCAGGGTCCAAGGAGCGATCGAGATTTGTCGCCGCGATCAGGAATCCCTTCGGCTGCATATTGTCGATGAAGAGCAGGAGACTGTTGACGACGCGGCGAAGCTCATTGTGCTCACCACTGTCGTCACGGGTTCGAGCAAGCGCATCGAACTCGTCGAAGAACAGCACGCAGGGCTGTTTGCGGGCAAATTCGAACGTCTTTCTAATATTCGTCGCCGTCTCACCGAGATAGGAAGAGATCAACCGGTCCAACTTCACCCGAAACAACGGAAGGCCCAGTTCAGCTGCGAAAATCTCGGCGCAGAGGGTCTTTCCGCAGCCGGGTGGTCCGCAGAATAGCATTTTCGAGCGTACCTTCAGGCCATGCCGACGGATCTCGTCCGCGCGACGGAACTCCTTGACCAGTCCTAGGAGAACCCTGACGTTCGCGGCGCTCAGGACGATATCGTTGCGATTATGCTCCGGCTCGATACGCTCGACAAAGTCAGCGGCCGCTTCGGGGAACGGGATGAGAGGTGCAAGAGCTTTCGGAGCGGACTGCGGCCGTTGAGGTCCGGCCTCGAGGGTTTTTCTCAAGGTTCGAGCCAAGGCACGGTTGTTCTTTTTCTCCTCCTCGTCGATGATCTGCTCGGCCACAGCGCGAAAATCGTCATCGCGCCCGTAACTCGCCAGCAATTTCTTCATCAACTCGCCGCGTGCCATTTGTCGCCCGTCTTATCCCCTGCGCTCGAATCACAGCCCAGTATCATTTTTTCAAGGTGAAGTTACCATCCGATTTAGACAATAACCTTCGTACGGATTTAGTTTCAGCACAGCGAATTTGAAGAGAGGTGAGGCATTGTCCACTTCCTACAGCGGCCAGCTCGAGTGATTCTGACGAATTTCCTCGTCGTCGACGACTTGACCGGCGGAGCGCAAGGCAGGGGAGCAGTCGGTCCCGCATGTCATTCGGATCATTGTGTTGGTGCACCTGCGGCTGCTCTGACCCCAACCCGAGCGTGGCGCGAATTCCCGCTTTCCCGCGCGGGCGCATCGCTATACTGAAAGCTCCGATATGTTTCGTCGTTTCTGTGATGCGTGCGCCCGTCGCACGCGGGCGATCTTTGCCGTATTCGCCGTCATGACGATTTCCAGTTTAGGATCCGACTTTCTACCTCGATGGTCATCCAGTCATAGATTGGATCGGCGCTATCGCCCTCAAGGTGCGGGGGAGGCCGGCCGCCCGCTAAAGTCAGCTTGTTATACGTCAGGTGCGCGAGGTCGGTCGCATCTTTTCTGGGCCACCATTCCCGCAGGGTGGTTTCGATATCGACATGCGGGCCGCTTTGTTCTCCGACGAGGGAAAAGAGGACGCGAGCGATATTGGCCAGACGCCCATCGCCGGAAGCAAACAGGTACCGACGTGAGGGTTCCTGCACAATGGCATCCTGCACCCTCCTCGTAAAATCGCTGAGATGCGTTTCGTTTTTCGCCGGCAGTTGTTTGGTTTCGTCGACCCAATCGGTAAGCCTGGGATACTTGCCCTGCCATTTTCCCAGCCACTGGGCGAGATCGGCACGTGCCTCGGCGAGATCCCGGCGATCGTAGATCCAGCGTAGTTCCTGCAGGCAGTCGTCGTCGGCCTTGCACGGCAGATCATCGAGCGCATTCCTGAGGAAATGCACGTAGCAGCGCTGATGGGCAGCTGCGTTGAGCACTTCGCGAATGGCGGCGCGCAAGCCGGCATGATCGTCGGCGACAACAGACTCAACGCCGTGAAGGCCTCGCGTCGTCAGGCCAAGCAGGAAGTCCTTCCATGACGAGCTGCTCTCGCGATTGGCCATCTCGACAGCCAGGACCTGACAGCGGCCGTCCCAGTCGATCCCGATCGCAATCAGCACCGCTTGGCTCCTGACTACGCCAGCTTCGCGCACCTTCTCATAGCGGGCATCGTGGATGAGGTAAGGGAAAGGCTCGGGAAGCAGTCGCTTGGCAAAAGCCTTGAGGCTTTCGTCCAGCCGCTTGCTGATCGCCGAAATCGCCGAAGCGGAGAAGGCATGCCCACACAGTTCTTCCGTGATCGCCTTCACCTTCCGTGTCGAGACACCCTGGACGTACATCTCCACCAAGGTCGAAACGAGGGCCTGTTCAGAACGCTGATAGCGCTCGAACAGCTCGGTGGAAAAGCGGCCCGAACGATCCTGCGGCACGCGCAGTTCCAGCTTGCCGACGCGGGTGATCAGCGTGCGGCCATAGCCCCCGAACGGTAGCCCAGCCGCTCCGAGGTGCGTACGCTCTTCGAAGCGCCCAAAGCCTGCTCCATCTCGGCTTCCAGCACTACCTGCATCATCACGCGGATGATCTCCCGCGGGCCATCGGGATTGGAAGGAATGTCTTTGACTGCGGCGCTGACTGTCGTCTTGGTCATGGCGACGTTCCTCATCAGGGAATCAGGTGGCTTGAACATCACCAGCTTGCCATGACCGCCCTCATTTCGGAATTTGCAGAACTTTCAGCACACTACCTGACCCTCGCCCTCGCGAACCGGCTACAGCGGACCACCATAAGTGCGGGGCGGTTTGGGGGCGGCGGCTTATTTTATGGGGTCGTAAGTTCTGATCCCTTCAAGATCATCACGGCAACGCGCATACCTAATTGTGAAACCATCACCTAAAGGTCACAGAAAACCTCTTTGTGAGCTGAGCAGAACCGCGCGTTCGCGGCCGAGATGCCGTTAGTGGATCGACATTCTTCTACAATTGGTGGTGCACTCAATTGTCGAATTTTTTCCGGAGCATTTACGAACGGCCTGATCAACCAGCCGGGCCAGCCGAAGCGAGCTTCCTGCTCAGGTTCCAGTAACGGTTGGAATGCGCGGCGCTGTTTCGTTCTGCTGGACGCGAGCGGCCACAGCAACCGTCAGCGCCTGCGCCAAACACATAGGCGCCGCGAGCGAACGCGAGAAGGTATAATCGTGCTCGGGTACGGCAAACAGGATCTTCGCCGATTTGGCGAGCGGGGAGAGCGTGCTGTCGGAGATGGCGACAATCGGCACACCAGTCTTTGCCGCCTCCTCGACGATGTTGACGACTTCAGTCGCGTAAAAGCGGAAAGAAACGGCGATGAGGACATCCTCCGTCCGCATCGTGCGCGCCATGTGAGTGGCCAGCCCGCCGCCCGGATCGAGCAGGATGCAGCGCTTGCCGAGCATGGTCAGGATATAACGCAGAAGATCGACCACCGGGGAAGACCGCAGCTGGCCTATCATATAAACCGTCTCGGCCCCTTCGATCGCATCTGCAGCAATCGCAAGATCCTCAGCGCTGATGCGCGCCAGCAATTCTTGCAGGGAGGCGATGTCGCGCACCACAAGGTCGTGCAGGAAACCATATTCGGACCGGTCCTCGCGGTTCTGCAACTCGTCTCCGAGCGCGCGAACCCTGGCTTCGAAGCCCGGCGCGGCTGTCGTCAGGCGCTTCTGGAACAGAAGCTGCAGTTCCTTGAAACCCTTGTAGCCGAGCGCCTGTGCGAAACGCACGAAACTCGATGCGTGCATGCCGCAACGCTCGGCGATCGTGTTGACCGATTGCACCGCGACTTCATTCGGGTTCTGTGTCAGGTAGACGGAAATCGCTTGGTATGTCTTGCTCATCTGAGCATGACGTTCATGGATCAGACGTATCAGCTCTTCATAATCTTTGGGGGCGTCGTCTGGCTGCGTCTGGTGCTTCATGGCCGGATCTTGCAATAATTGTTGCAAAACGCAAACAAAATGAATGGACGCATCGGATTGCCGAGGCTGGCGACGAGGATTTTCCGAGACATCAAGGTCCTCATGAGCGGGTAGACGTCCGGGAGAAAGCCGGACGCCCCGACGGCAGGGCGGCGGCACAGTCAGGCGAGAACGCTCGTCCACTGACGCATGGATGACGAACGCTGGATCGTCTCGACCAGTTGCTGGATGCGCAGGCCGGCGCCAAAGCCGAAGGGTTCGGGGATCTCGCCGGCGATGGCGCGCATATATCCCTCGATCTCGATTGCCTTCAGGTCGTTGAAGCCGAGCTGATGCCCGGAGGCGACGCAGAAACGGCCATAGGGCGGATGGTCGGGCGAGGCTTCGATCCTGCGGAAGCCACGACGGCCCGACGGGTCGGCGTTCGAATAGAAATGCAGCTCGTTGAAGCGTTCCTGTGTAAAGGCCAGCGCCCCCTTCGTGCCGTAGACCTCGAAATCATGCTGCATCTTGCGGCCGGTAGCGATCCAGTTGCCCTCGATGGAGCCTTGTGCGCCGTTGGCAAAGCGCAGGAAGGCACGGCCGACGTCATCGACTTCCACCGTGCGTGTGCCGCCCCTGCCGTCGGGCCGCTCGCTGATCATGGTGACGCAGTCGCCCATGACTTCGCTGATCGGGCCGAGCAGGAATTCAGCAGTTGCAAGCGCATGGCTGCCGATGTCGGCCAGCGCTCCGCCGCCTGCAGGATCGTGGCGGAAGGTGAAAGCGCCGGACGCATCCGCCATATAGTCTTCAGCATGAAGCCCGCGATAGCCACGGATGTCGCCCAGTTCGCCGGTGGCGATCATTTCACGGGCAAGGCGCAGCATCGGATTGCACAAATAGTTGAAGCCGACCTGCGTCTTGACGCCTTTCGCTTTCGCCGCCGCGGCCATCTCGCGTGCGTCGGCAGAAAGCGGCGCCAGCGGCTTTTCGCAATAGACATGCTTGCCGGCGGCAATGGCGGCGAGCGCCATCTCCTTGTGCAGCGCATTCGGCGCGGTGATGTCGATGATATCGATCTCGGGGTTGGACACCAGCGTTCGCCAGTCGGCGCTGGCATGAACGAAGCCGAAATCGGCCGCCGCGCGGGCGGCCGCCTCTTCGGTGATATCGGCGACGGTGTGCATCTCCAGCCGGTAAGGCAGGTCGAAGACCTTTTGCGCCGAAGCAAAGCCGAAGACGTGGGCCTTGCCCATGAAGCCGGTGCCGATCAGGCCGATACGGAGGAGGGGTTTTTCAGACACGTGCGAAATCCGGATTGACGACAAGCTGCGGGTCGATGGTGCCCGCAAGAAAATTGACAGCGTTCTCGATCGCAGCGATGGCCATGCGTTCGCCGCATTCGGCTGTCAGCCCGGCGATATGCGGCGACAGGATTGCGTTAGGATGGGCAAAAAGCGGAGAGCCGTTCACGGGCGGCTCGTCGTCAAACACGTCCACGCCGGCAGCACCCACCTGGCCGGAGGCGAGCGCGTCGGCAAGCGCCTGTTCGCTAACGACGCCGCCGCGCGCGGTGTTGACGAGGACGACCCCCCGCTTCATGCGGGCGATCTCGGCTGCGCCGATGGCGGGCTTGTCTGCTTTCGGGATATGGACCGAGATGCAGTCAGCCCAGGCCATTCCCTCGTCGAGCGGAACGGGCCTGACCATTCCGTCCGGCCAGCCGGCCTTTTCCAGGAAGGGATCATAGGCGCGGATCTGCATCCCGAACCCCGATGCCATGCGGGCAAGATGACGCCCGATCCGGCCATAGCCGATGATCAGCAGGTTCTTGCCCGAGATTTCCTGCTGCTCCAGTCTGTTTCGCCAGCCCCATTGGCCCGGCTCGCGCACGGCCCGGTCGGCGAGTAGCACGCGTTTTGCTCCGGCCAGCAGCTGCATCATGGCGTGCTCGGCGACCGACACGGAGTTCACGTCGCCGACAATTGTCAAAGCGATCCCGCGCCTGTTGAGGGCGGGAAGGTCGACCGAGTCGTAGCCGACGCCATGACGTGAAACGACCTTCAGCCGCTCCGCCTGGGCAATCGTCGCCACCGACAGCGGCTGCGTGCGGATCACCAGCGCGTCCGCCTTGGCGATCAGCGGCGCATAGGACGGTTCGGAGACCTCCTCGATATAATCCACGGAGAAGCCTCGCGTCTTAAGGTCGCTCAGCAGGGCCTCGCCAGAGGGATGGAGTTTCCCGGCGGCCAGAAGGTGCGGCATCAATAGGCTCCTTTCGTGGCCTCGGCAGGAGTGGAACCAGTCAAGTCGCGCCATGTTTTGACCGAGGCGGCCGCCGCGGCGGCCAGAAGGCGGCTGTCGCCCGAAACGGTGGTGAGGTCGAAGCCCCAGCCGATGGCGCGGGCCGCATAGTCCGGCGTACCGCAATGCAGACAGGCGCGGATGCTGTTCGCCTTGCAGGCCGCAAGAATGCGCTTGATGAGGTCGATCATCTCCGGTTCCTCGCGGTCGAAGCCGGGCGGCAGCCTGCCTTCCTGCGTGCCGAGGGTGAGATCGGCGGGGCCGACATAGATGCCGTCGAGGCCGGGCGTCGCCGCGATGGAGTCCAGATTGTCGACGCCCTGCTGCGTCTCGATCATCGCAAGCGCCAAGACCTCGCCGTTTGCGGCAGGCCCGTAGCTGCCATAAGCGAAGGCCGCGCGCGTCGGGCCGAAGCTGCGTTGTCCCTGCGGCGGGTACCGCAGGTAGCTGACGAACTCCGCGGCCTCTTCTGCAGAGTTCACCATCGGGCAGATGATCCCCTGCGCGCCGGCGTCCAATGCCTTCATGATGATGCCCGGCTCGCGCCACGGCACACGCGCCATCGGCGTGACGCCAGAGGCCCGCATGGCCTGAAACATCGGCAGTACGGACGAATAATCCAGAGCGCCGTGCTGGATATCGATGGTCACGGCATCATAGCCCTGCGCGGCCATGATCTCTGCGGTGAAAGGGTTGCCGATCGACAGCCAGCCGTTGATGGCTGGCCGGCCTTCGGACCATTGCTGCTTCAGCCTGTTGGTGAACATGTCAGATCCTCAGAAGACCATCTGGGCGAGCTTGGTGTCGAGGTAATCATCGATCCCCTCGATGCCGCCCTCTCTGCCCATGCCCGAATGGTTGGTACCGCCGAACGGCGCCTCGGAGGCGGCCAAGGCAAAGCTGTTGATGCCGACCATGCCCGATTTCAGCGCCGCCACCGTGCGCCTGGCGCGATCGGGCGAGCGGGTGAAGGCATAAGCGGAAAGCCCCATGTCGGAGGCGTTGGCGCGTGTCAGCGCCTCGTCCTCACTGGAAAACCGGGTAATCGCCGCGATCGGTCCGAAATTCTCCTCGGCGAAGACCTTCATGTCGTCAGTGACGCCGACGAGAATGGTGGGCTCGAAGAAGAAGCCGCTGTTGAGATGGGCGGGACGATTGCCGCCGTGGACGATCGTAGCACCAGCGCGAACCGCGTCTTGAACGATGCCGTCGATCTCCTGAAGCCGGCCGGCGTTGATCAGCGGCCCCATGCCGGTCTCGGGATCGAGCCCGTCGCCGAGTTTGATTTTCGCTGTGCGGGCGACGAAACCATCGACGAACGCGTCATGCAGGCTATCATGGACGAAGATCCGGTCGGGCGTGACGCAGACCTGGCCACAATTGGCGAATTTTGTCGGCACGGTCAGGTCCAGCGCCGTCTCCAGGTCCGCGTCGTCATAGACGATCAGCGGCGCATTGCCTCCGAGCTCCATCGAGACTTTCTTGACCGTATCGGCGGCATCGCGGATCATCTGCTGGCCGACGCGGGTCGAGCCGGTCAGCGACACCTTACGCACGCGGGTGTCGGCCATGATCGGTGCATAGGTGTTGCCGGTCGAGCCAACGACGAGGTTAACGGCCCCATCCGGCAGGTTGGTGGCCCTGAGGCAATCGACCATCACCATCGCCACGCCCGGCGTCTGCGAGGAGGGCCTCAGCACAACCGGGCAGCCTGCCGCAAGGGCGGGGGCCAACTTGCGCGCCGGCAGGGCTGCAGGGAAATTCCAAGCGGTAAAGGCGCCGACGATGCCGATCGGCTCGCGGCTGACCTCGAACCGTCCCCCAGGCACGCGGCTGTCGATGATACGGCCATAGATGCGGCGCGCCTCCTCGGCGAACCAGCGAAACTGATCGCAGGCCAGCCCCCATTCCCGGCCCGCCTGGGCGAGCGGCTTGCCGGTCTCGGCGGAGATCATCCTTGCCGCCTCGTCGGCCCGACGGACCATCTCGTCGGAGGCCTTGTGCAACGCGTCGGCCCGCGCAAAACCGCCCATGGCGCGCAATTTCGGCAGGGCAGTCGCGGCGGCGTCGAGCGCGGTGCGAGTTTCTTCAGTGGTGGCCAAGGGCACGGTGCCCAATGCCTTTTCAGTAACAGGAGAGATGACTGCTCCCGTTGCGGTGCCGGGCATCCAGCGACCGTTTATGAAAAGTCCGAATTGCGCGTACATGGTTCACCCGATTTCGCTGGTGTTTACGGTCCGCCCTTCGGCAATGGAGCGCAGTGCCGCTTCGGCAAGGATCAGCGCCTGACGGCCGTCCTCGAAACTGACCTCAGGCGGCGTTTTCTGTTCGACCGCATCGACGAAGGCGCCGATTTCGGCAGCAAATGCTGCGCCGTATCGCTCGATGAAGAAATTCATCAGCGGCGCGCCTTGATCGGTTTGGCTGTCGGTATAAAGGCGCAGATTGTTGAGCGTGTGGTTTTCCGAAATCGCCATGCCGCCGCTGCCAAATGCCTCCACGCGCTGGTCATAGCCGTAGACTGCGCGCCGCGAGTTGTTGATGATCGCTTGCTTTCCCGATGTGGTTTTCAGCACCACGGTCACCGTGTCGTAATCATTGCAACGCTCCATCAGCGCCGGATCGACCAGACGCGAACCGGTCGCGAAGACCTCGGTCACTTTTTCGTCGAGAATGAACCGCGCCAGATCGAAGTCGTGGATCGTCATGTCGCGGAAGATGCCACCCGAGACTTCGATATAGGCGTCCGGCGCCATGCCGGGATCGCGGGAGGTGATGATGACTTGATGCAGATGGCCTAGCTTGCCAGTCTTGACGGCCTGGCGCAATGCGCTGTGTCCGGCGTCGAAGCGGCGTACGAAGCCGAGCATGACCGGCACATTGCTCCCCGCAATTCTTGTTGCGCAGGCATGGACGCGATCGAGCGACAGGTCGATCGGCTTTTCGCACAAAACGGGTTTTCCGGCCGCCACGGCCTGTTCGATCAGATCGGCATGCGTTGCGGTCGAGGTGGCGATCAGCACTGCATCGACGTCGGCCGACGCGAATATCGCATCGGCCGAATCGAAGCGGGGAACGCCCAATTTTTCCGATATTTCCACGGCCGCCGGCACATGCACATCGAAGATGCCGGCAAGCGCTGCGCGCGGATGAGCGGCGATGTTTTCCGCATGCATGCGACCGATGCGGCCCACGCCAAGCACTGCAATTTTCAGCATTCAATTTCCTCCCGAGGTGTTATGCAATAATCATTGCAAACTGTTCTATTTGTCAATATGTATTCCGGAACAACATAACATTCCATCCGCAGGAGGAGGCGAGATGACCCGCAAGACTGTGCGCCTGACCATGGCTCAGGCCCTTGTCCGTTACCTTTGCAATCAGTTCACCGATATCGAGGGCGAGCGCGTACCGCTTTTTGCCGGCGTCTTTGCGATCTTTGGCCATGGTAACGTCACCTGCCTGTCCGAGGCGCTGGAAACCGTGCAGGACAGGCTGCCGACGTGGCGCGGCCAGAACGAACAGTCGATGGCGCTCGCCGCCATCGGCTTTGCCAAGGCGAAACGTCGCCGACAGATCATGGTCGCGGCAACCTCGATCGGACCGGGTGCGCTCAACATGGTGACCGCGGCCGGCGTCGCCATGGCCAACCGTCTGCCGGTGCTGTTGCTTGCGGGCGATACCTTCGCCAGCCGCCTGCCCGATCCCGTGCTGCAGCAGGTCGAACACTTCGGCGACCCGACGATCACCGCCAACGATGCCTTCAAGTCGGTCGTGCGCTATTGGGACCGGATCGTGTTGCCGGAACAGATCCTGCAATCGCTGCCGCAGGCGGTCGCAACGATGCTCGACCCAGCCGATTGCGGCCCTGCCTTCATCGGTCTGGCGCAGGACACCCAGGAAGTTGCCTTCGACTATCCGGAAGTGTTTTTCGAGCCGAAGGTCTGGAAGATCCCACGCCCGCGACCCGACCGCGATACGGTCATCGCGGCGGCCGAACTGCTGAAGACCGCGAACCGTCCGCTGATCATCTCGGGCGGCGGCGTGCGCTATTCGCTTGCTGAGGAAAAGGTCGCCGAATTCGCCGCGAAACGGGGAATTCCCGTGGTCGAGACGATCGCCGGCAAGGGCGCGCTGACTCATGACCATCCGGTGCATGCCGGGCCGATCGGCATCGTGGGCTCGACCTCCGCTAACGCGCTTGCGAAAGACGCGGATGTGATCCTGGCGATCGGCACGCGCCTGCAGGACTTCACCACCGGTTCGTGGACGGCCTTTTCGCAAGAAGCGCAGTTCATCTCGATCAATGCGGCGCGCTTCGATGCGGTCAAGCATCGGTCGCTGTCAGTGGTCGGCGATGCGTTGGAAACCGTGGCCGAGCTCGACGTCGCACTCGGCGACTATAAGGCCGCGGCGGACCTGATGCCGCGCGCCAAGGCATTGTTTGCCGAATGGGACAAGCTCCTCGATGAGCATCAATTCCCGACCAATGCGCCGGTTCCCTCCTATGCGCAGGTGGTTGGTGTGCTGAACAAGGTAGCCCGCCCGGAGGATACGCTGATCGCCGCCGCCGGCGGCACGCCGGGCGAGGTGGTCAAGGGCTGGCGGGTCAAGAACCCGAACACCTTCGATTGCGAGTTCGGCTTCTCCTGCATGGGTTATGAAATCCCTGCAGGCTGGGGCTCAGCCATGGCCCAGGAAGGGCCTGGTGGCACTGGCGGCACACCGATCGTCATGATCGGCGACGGCACGTACATGATGATGAACTCGGACATCTATTCGGCGGCGCTGACGGGACACAAGCTGATCGTCGTCGTCTGCGACAATGGCGGCTTTGCGGTCATCAATCGTCTGCAGCAGGCCAAAGGCGTTCCGGGTTTCAACAATCTGCTCACCGATTCCCGTGTCCAAAACCGGGAAAACCCGCTCCACGTCGATTTCGTCAAGCATGCGGAGGCCATGGGCGCAAAGGCCCGCAAGGCCGAAAGCCTCGCCGACCTCGAGGACGCAATGAAGTGGGCGCAGGGCAATGACGGCATCACCGTGATCTCGATCGTTTCGGACGCTCGGAAATGGGTGCCGGGCGACGCCGACTGGGACGTCGGCGTTCCCGCCGTATCAAGCTTTGAAACCGTCCGCGCTGCCCGCGCGGCACAAGAGAAAATCCGCGAAGCGCAGCGTTTGGGTGTCTGAGATGAAGGCAAGATTGGGAATTGCGCCGATTGCATGGTGGAACGACGACCTCGCGGAACTCTCCGATGACGTCAGCCTCGAGGAATGCCTGCGGCAGGCTTCCGAAGCCGGCTTCACCGGCATGGAGACCGGCCGCCGGTTTCCGATGGACATGGAGGAACTGGGGCCGATCCTGTCCCGCTATGGAATATCCGTCTGCGGCGGCTGGTTCTCCGGCCTGCTGCTCGACGGCGACATCGAGGCCGAGAAGGAGCGCATCGCGCAGCAGATGGCCTTCTTCATCGCCGCGGGCGCGCCCTGCATCGTCTATGGCGAGACCGCGCGCTCCATCCAGGGCATCCGCTCCGCGCCGCTTGCGACGAAGCCAAAGCTTTCCGAGACGGAGATGGCGGCCTATGGCCGCAAGATTTCGGACTTCGCCGACTGGTGCGCCAGGCAGGGAATGCCGATTTGCTACCATCACCATATGGCGGCGGCGGTCGAGACCGAGGCGGAACTCGATCTGTTGATGAGGCACTCTTCAGTGCCGCTTTTGTTCGACGCCGGGCACATGGCCTTTGCCGGCGGCGATGTCATGCGGGTCATCGACAACCACCACGCCCGGATCACCCATGTCCACACCAAGGACATCCGCCGCGCGGTCGTGGATGGGCTGGATCGCAGCAAGGAGAGCTTCCTCGATGCGGTCATCAAGGGTGCCTTCACAGTGCCGGGCGACGGCAGCCTCGATTTCGAGGCAATCGTCAAGGCGCTGGCCGCCAAGGGCTACGAGGGCTGGTTCGTGGTCGAGGCCGAACAGGATCCGGTCAAGAACCCGCCGCTCGCGATGGCTCGCAAGGGCCACAAGGAATTGCTGCGCGTCATGGACGCCGCCGGTTATGAGGTCGTGAAATGAACCGTATCGATGGAAAGATCGCCGTCATCACCGGCGGCACGCAGGGGCTGGGTGCTGCGATCGCCCGAATTTTCGCGCAAGCCGGTGCCGCCGGCCTGGTGATCGTTGGACGCGACGGCGCCAAGGGCGCCAAGGTGGCGGACCAGATCGCCGCCGAGCACGGAATACCCGTGCTGGTCGTGGCGGCCGATCTGGGTGACATCCCAGACGTCCGGCGCGTGCTGGCCGAAACCGACGAACGGTTCGGCCGGGTGGATATCCTGGTCAATGCCGCCGCGCTGACCGACCGGGGCAATCTGCTGAACACTACGCCTGACCTTTTCGACCGGATCTTCGCCGTGAACGTGCGCGCGCCGTTCTTCCTGATGCAGGACGCTGTGCAGATCATGATCCGGGAAGGGATCGAGGGAACGATCGTCAACATCGGCTCGGCGTCGGAACACGCCGGCCAGCCGTTCATCGCACCCTATTGCGCTTCGAAAGGTGCGCTTGCGACGCTGACGCGCAATTCCGGCTTTGCGCTGATGCGCAACCGCATCCGGGTCAACCAGCTCGACATCGGCTGGATGAACTCCGACCACGAGCGCGCGCTGCAGGCGGCGGAAACCGGAGATCCGCAAGCGATCGACCGGGCCGCAGCGGAACTGCCTTTCGGACGCCTGCTCGATCCGGCCGAGGTTGCACTTGCTGTCCTCTGGGCGGCTTCCGGCGACAGCGGGATGATGACGGGATCGGTGATCCACTACGACCAGTCCGTCTGGGGCGGCTATGACGGCCAGGCTCCGGCACCTGCCAAGCGGCTCGGGGAGTAAGCGATGCGCACGATCAAGGGACCAGGCGTTTTTCTCGCTCAGTTCGCGGCCGACGACGCGCCCTACAACTCCTTGCCGAGCCTTGCGAAATGGGCAGCGGACAAGGGCTTCAAGGGCGTGCAGATCCCGACCTGGGATACCCGTCTCATCGACATGAAAAAGGCTGCGACAAGCGACGCCTATTGCGACGAACTGAAGGGCATGCTGGCCGACTACGGGCTCGAGATCACCGAATTCGCCTCGCATATCACCGGGCAACTGGTGGCGGTGCATCCAGCTCATGACACGATCATGGACAGTTTCGCACCGGAGCATGTGCGCGGCAATCCGGCCGGACGGCGGGCCTGGGCCGAGGAGCAGCTTGGATATGCCGCCCGCGCCTCGAAGCGGCTCGGGATCGACCGGCACGTGACGTTTTCCGGCGCTCTTCTGTGGCCCTATCTCTATCCCTATCCGCAATGGCCGGAGGGACTGGTCGAGGAGGGGTTCGAAGAGCTTGCGAAGCGCTGGACGCCGATTCTCAACGACTTCGACGCACATGGCGTCGATGTCTGCTACGAGATCCACCCCTGCGAAGACCTGCACGACGGCCATAGCTGGGAAATGTTCCTCGACAAGGTGAAGGAGCACCCACGCGCCAGCCTGATGTATGATCCGTCGCATTTCGTGCTGCAGGCGCTCGACTATCTCGCCTTCATCGACCACTACCATGAACGTATCAGGGCCTTCCATGTGAAGGACGCCGAGTTTCGCCCTGACGGCAAGTCGGGCGCCTACGGCGGATATCAGCCATGGTCGAAGCGGGCCGGGCGCTTTCGCAGTCCCGGTGACGGACAGGTCGATTTCGGTGCGATCTTCACCAAGCTCACCACCTACGGCTTCGATGGCTGGGCAGTGCTCGAATGGGAGTGCTTCGTGAAGAACCCCGAGGACGGTGCCGCCGAGGGCGCGCGCTTCATCGCCGATCATATCATCCGCGTCTCGGACCGGGCTTTTGATGATTTCGTCAAATCCGGCGCCAATCGCAATGCCAACCGGGCGATGCTCGGGCTGGAGGCGAAATGAGTACCCAACAACCCTTGCGGCTCGGCATGGTGGGTGGCGGGCAGGGCGCCTATATCGGCAACATCCATCGGCTCGCATCGCGGCTCGACGGACAATGGCAACTTGTGGCCGGTGCTTTTGACGTGGATCCGCAGCGAAGCCGCGAATTCGCGATCGGGCAGGGCCTCGATCCCTCGCGCAGTTATGGCTCTTATCAGGATCTCATCTCAGGCGAGGTCGGGCGCGCGGACCGCGTGGATGCGGTGGCGATCTGCACGCCGAATTACACCCACTATCCAATCGCCAGGGCGCTGATCGAGGCAGGCTTCGACGTGATCTGCGAGAAGCCGCTGACGGCAACGCTTGAAGACGCTGTGGCACTTGAAAAACTCGCCCGCGCATCCGGCCGGTTTGTCGGTGTGACCTACACCTACTCGGGCTATCCGATGGTCCATGAGGCGCGCGTGCGCGTTGCACGGGGCGAGATCGGGACGATCCGCTCCGTACAGGTCGAATATCCGCTCGAATGGATGGCGACGGCGATCGAGCAGAAGGGCAACGCCCAAGCGGCATGGCGCACCGACCCGAAGAAGAACGGCCGGGGCGGTTCGATAGGCGATATCGGCACCCATGCCTATCATCTGGCGGGTTTTGTGACGGGATTGAAGTTGGATGCTCTCACTGCCGACCTTGCGACCTTCGTTGAGGGCCGGGCTCTCGACGACAATGCGCATGTGATGATGCGCTATCAGGGCGGGGCGCGAGGCCTGTTGTGGTCTTCTCAGGTCGCTTTGGGGAACTCGAACGGCGTGCGGCTGCGCGTCTTCGGCTCCAGCGGATCGTTTCAATGGTTCCAGGAGCAGCCGAACGAATTGATCTATGCGCCGCTGGAAGGCCGCGTCCAGATCATCAAGCGCGGCGCCGACGACTTGTCGGAAGACGCGAAGGTCCGCAGCCGGACCCCGCCCGGTCATCCGGAAGGTTATCTGGAAGCCTTCGCGAACTTGTATGCAGGCTTCGCCGAAGCGATCCGCGCACAGAAGGAAAATCGCGAGCCAGGTGCGGTCGGTCGGAATGTGCCGCTCGCCTATGACGGCTTGAAGGGCGTCGCCTTCGTTGAGGCCGTGGTCGACAGCGCGGAAGCAACGATCCAACCGTGGATTCGACCGGTCGTGGTCTGACAGACACCGTCGCCGCCGGCGACGATGCCCTTGGAGGGCGATCCATTGAAGGGTCGCCTTTTCAAAGACCGCAATTATAGCGCGTATGAAGAAGGATTTGCGAATGAGGCGGTTCAGTCGATACCCCGTTCAGATTGTCTCTTATCCATCGCGCCGCCGAGGTCAGCTCACCGGCAAAGTCGTGCGATATGACGTAATCCATGCTGCCCGATTCCAGCAACGCGCGGGAATGGTTGGAGAGTTCGTGCCCGACGAACACGGTCTCCTGAGCCTTGCCTATGTGTTCGAGAGCCTTGGCAACGCCGCGATTGGCGCCGGCAACATTGTAGATCGCCGCCGGATGGCCGTTCGCCTCGAAATAGCGAAGCAACTGCTCACATGTGTTCTCGGGCCGCTCGTCGGAGATCACACGCTCCTCAATCTTGAGATGCGGGAAGTCGGAGCGGAGGACCCTGCGGAACCCCATTTCACGCTCCTGTTGGCAGCGGAAGGGAACGCTCATCACGATCAGGATGCTGTTGCGCTCTTTCGGCAGGGCGTTGCCGATCAAAAGCGCAGCGACGCTTCCGGCCGCATACTGGTCGTTGCCGACGAAGGCGCTCCGGCGCGAACTCGGCAAATCGGTCGTCAGGCAAACCACAGGAATCCCGGCTGTTCGCAGTTTGCGTATGGCACGGTTGACGGCGGGATGTTCTCGCGAAATGACCACGACGCCGTCGGCGTCGCCGCCCTCCTGCTCGATGCCGCGTGCAAAAGCGACGGGGTCGAGTTCGCTCGTCGCCACATAGAGGCCCTCGATCTTGATGCCCGGAAGCGTCCGGTTCACGTCGGTCACGGCGCCCGCCATCGCCGCGTTGAAGGTCTCGCCGGACTCGCAGAAGAGACGGATCTGCAGCGGCATATCCTTGTCCGTATTTTCGTTTCTGAGCTTTTCCAGGGCAGCGAGAATGCGCGCTCTGGTTTTATCGCGAACGCCGCTGCGGTTGTTGAGAACTCTGTCCACTGTCGCCACGCCGACGCCTGCGAGACGAGCAATTTCGTGGACTGTCGGACCTTTCCAGGCGCCGTTCGAGGAACGCTTGCTCAGGACTACCTCCATTCGTGATGTAATTGCCATCATATCGTAGAAGAATTAGGCATATAAGCCGTTAGATTCCAGTAAATTAAGATTTATCTGTGCAGTGCAGCATAATTGATGTTTATACCATCATAAAACAGCCATCGTAAAGCTTGAATGATGGAAAATCAATCCGGATAATCGCACCGTCCAACTGAGGAGGAGGAACCTATGAAACTGAAAAAATTGATGATGCTTTCGAGCTTATTGGTTGCAACCGCATTGAGCAGCGCAAGCAACGCTCAGGAGAGCGGGAAGCAATATCGTTTCGTCATGGTCTCTCATATCGGATCAAACGATCCGAATATGAACTGGCTGACGACATCGCTGAAGGAGTTCGAGAAGAGGTATCCGAACGTCAAGACCGAGTATATTTCAACCAACAACTATTCGGTCCAGGAGCACGTTCGTCTTCTCGAGCAGGCGATCGCCACCCACCCCGATGGCATTGCCGTGCCGATCGTCAGCTCCGACGCCTTCGAAGGCCCTCTGCGCAAAGCAATCGAGGAAGGCATCCCGGTCGTCGCCTTCAACATTCCTGACAGCCGGCCGGCCGGGGAGCGCATTCCCTATCTGACCTATGTCGGCGGTGACGAATACCTGACGGGCAAGAAACTCGGCGAATACGCGATCGAGCAGGCCAAGGAAGGCAAGATCCCGACGCCGAAGCATGTGGTTTGCGCCAGCCACGATTCGGCTCACCAAGGTCTGAAAGCACGCTGCAAGGGCATGCAGGACGCCATGGCGACGGTTGGTGCCAAGTTCGATGAGTTGTTCATCGGCGCGGAGCCGGCAACGGCGCGCAACACATTGCAATCCTTCCTGCAGGCCAATCCGGACACCAACTACATCTTTACGGTTGCCGGCTGGTCGTCACCCTGGGCCTGGGGCGTCGCCAACGACATGAAGCTCGATCCCGATGTCGACGACAAAGGCATGACGATCCTCACGGTTGACGAGGGTCCGGTCTCGATCGAAGGCGTGCGCGCGGGACATATACTCGCGACCAATAGCCAGGGCTTCTGGCTGCAGGGCTACGCACCTATGGAATGGCTCCTGTGGAACAAGGAGTTCGGATACGCGCCCCAGAGCGATATCCTGACCGGCCCGATCATCATCGACAAGGACAACGCCGATCAATGGGCCAAGCAGGTTGGCGGCGTGTTCGGTGACAAGGCCTACAACGAGCAGAACACCTGGTAGGAGTTCCTCCCGAAGCCGGGCAGCCGAGCCTATTGAAGGTTCGGCTGCCCTCATTCGATTGCGCCTCAAGCGCAGTTCTAATCAGCGAGTCCAAGCCTCATGAAGCATCTTCTGCGAAACCAGGGCCTCGGCGCAATTGTCGGTGTCGTCGTCATGTTTGCCGCCTTCACGGTGATCGATTTCTCGGGTTGGTGGACCGTTCAGACGATATCGAACGTCACCCAATTCACAGCGATTCTTGCCTTCGTGGCCATGGGCCAGGCGCTGATCATCATGACCAGGGAGATCGACCTTTCGGTCGGTTCCGTCTATGGCCTCACCGGGGTCGCCTTCATCACCATGGAGCCGGCGCTCGGCGTTCCCGGCTCCCTTGTCCTGGCGCTGGTCATTGCGGTGGTGGCGGGCCTCATCCAGGGTATCGCGGTCGTCAAGGGACAGTTGCCATCGATGATCGTCACGCTCGGCGGTCTCTTCACGGCGCGCGGTATCATCTATGTGTGGACCGGCGGCTCGGTCCATAATTTCTCGCCTGATGCGCGCAGCCATGCGCTGACGCTGCTTCTGGGCGGCAGCCTCTTCGGCGTCGAAGCTGCGATCTACTGGCTGATCCTGGTCGCTGCGGTTCTTGCCTTTGTGTTGTGGGCGACGCCGTTCGGTAACCGTCTTCTGGCGACGGGCGGCAGCCGGGAGAGCGCGGAATCGCGCGGCGTCCAGACCGATCGCATCAAGATCGCAACGTTCATCCTCTGCTCCCTGCTGGCGGGCTTCGCCGGCATCTTGACCCTGTGCAACCAACCGCAGACCCACGTAACGCTCGGCGAAAACATGGAGCTCGAGGCGATCGCCGCCGCGGTCATCGGCGGCTGCCTGTTGACCGGCGGACGCGGCTCGATCCTTGGCGCCATACTCGGGGCGCTCATCGTCGTCAGCCTGCGCTACGAACTGATCGCGCTCGGCGCGCCATCGTCCTGGTACATCACCTTCGTCGGCGCCGTGCTCATCATCGCAATCATCTTCAACCAGAAACTGGCCCGCTTCCTCGGGCACAGCGTTTGATGCGGGAGGACGCTCAAATGACAAACAATCACCCGCTCATTCAGGTCAAGAACCTCGACCTCTATTTCGGCGCCTTCCATGCCCTGAAGAATGTCTCGGTCGATTTTCACGCCGGCGAACTGGTCGGTCTGGTCGGCGACAACGGCGCCGGCAAGACGACGCTGATCCGCGTTCTGTGCGGGATTCATGCTCCGACATCCGGAGAGGTCTTCTTCGACGGTAAGAAAGTCGAGAGGTTTCACCCGAAGCTTGCCATCGACCAGGGGATCGAGACGATCCAGCAATCCGTCGGACTTTGCGACAACCTCTCGATTGCACGCAATTTCTACCTTGGACGGGAACCCGTCAAACGCATCCTCGGCATCCCCTTTCTCGATTTCGGCAAGATGCGCGAAAAGTCCACCCGGGTCATCCGGCAGTTCGGCCTTCGCGAGAATGTGTCGGCCGACGACGAGGTGGAGCGCCTCTCCGGCGGCGAGCGCCAGTCGGTCAAGATCGGTCGTGCCGTCGAGTTTAAAAACCGGGTCATCATCATGGACGAGCCGACCAACCATCTGTCGGTGCGCGAGCGCGAGCATGTCAACGAGATTGCCGTGCAGCTCAAGGAGCAGGGGTTGCTCGTCATCTATATCACCCATGACATCTTCCAGGTCCACAAGCTGGCGGACCGTATCGTCATCATGGAAAACGGCGAGAAAGTCGCTGATGCGTCAACCGACGCCATGACCGCCGAAGCGCTTGAGGACGTCATCCGCCAGGGCGGTCGCGTCGTCGAAAAGAAGGAGACGGTCTGATGGCACTATCGTCTGCAAAACCGCTCATTCGGCGTCACGCGGAGATCGGCATTTTGCTGATCGGCGTCGTTTTGGTCGCCATATTCGCCGCGACCTCGAACGGTAACTGGGCCAATCTCTACAATATCGGGACGATCCTGCAGGTGACCGCAACTTTGGGCTTGATGAGCCTTGGCGTCGCGCTGGTGATCGGAACCGGGGAGATCGATATTTCGGTCGGGTCGACCTTCGGGATGGGGGCGCTGGCTTATCTCTGGCTTGCGGCGCGGGTCGATCCATCGGTCGCCGTCATCGCCGCGATGCTGGTCGGCGCAGCGATCGGCCTGATCAACGGTCTGCTCGTCACGCGCAGTGGTACGCCGTCCCTCATCATCACGCTCGGCACTCTGATGATCTTTCGTGGCATTGCCATCGCGCTGACGGAAGGTTTCTCGTTCTCCATTCCCTATGCGGCCCGCAAGGGTTGGACCTACGTCGTGCTCGGCGGGGGTGACGTCTTCAACTTCAACACGGCGCTCTGCTGGCTCATCGCAGTGTTCATTGTTCTCTGGGTAATCCTGAAGGCAATGCCGTTTGGCAACCGGCTTCTCGCTGTCGGCGGCTCCGCCGAGAGCGCCCATTCCCGCGGCGTCCGGGTGGGCCGCATCAAACTGTCCGCCTTCGTCATCTGCGGCATGCTCGCTGCCTTCGGCGGAGCGCTGGAAGCCGGCAAGCTTGGCTTTGCGGATGGCTCGATGGGGCGGCTCATGGAACTCCAGGCGATCGCCTCCTGTGTGCTGGGCGGCTGTTTGCTTGCCGGCGGACGCATTTCCTTGATCGGCGCGCTGATGGGCGCATTCGTGCTGTCTTCCATCCAATCCTATCTCGTCGTCATGGGTGTGCAGCCGCAGTGGTTCATCCTGATATTGGGGGTGATCGTAGTGCTCGCGGCCTATGGCGACCGGTCCCTCCGCCAATGGGCTCTCAAGAAATAAGGATATCGGAATGTCAATCAGAATAGCGATCATCGGTGCCGGCATCATGGGGGCGGACCATGCCCGGATCGTCGCCGAAGATCTGCCGGGAGCAACCTTGCAGGTGGTGTGCGATGCCGCCCCGGAGCGCGCCCGAAAGATAGCGGAAGAATGCGGCGCTGCCGATGTCGCTGCCGATCCGGTCGAGACCATAAGGCGAAGCGACGTCGATGCCATCCTGATCGCGAGCCCCGATGAAACGCATGCGCCGCTGTCGCTTGCCGCGATCGAGGCTGGGAAGCCGGCTCTGTGCGAGAAGCCACTGTCACAGAGCGCGAAGGAGTGCCTGGACGTGATCGACGCCGAAGTGTCGCGCGGTCGTCAATTCGTTCAGCTCGGTTTCATGCGTCGCTTCGATCCCGCCTATCGCAATATGAAAGCGATGCTTGACGATGGCGCGCTTGGTCGCGCGCTCATGATGCACAACTTCCACCGCAACGTCGAAGCGCCGCCGAACTTCACCGGACAGATGGCGATTACCAACTCCGCGCCCCACGAATTCGATGTCGCGCGCTTTGTGCTGGGCGCCGACTACACGGCAATTTCAGTCTTCCAGCCGGCGGGCGTCGACGCCTCAAGGACCGGAGCACCGGTATTCATGGTGCTCGAGACTGACAAAGGTCAGCTTGTGAACATCGAAATCAACAACAATGCGGCCTATGGCTACGACGTACGGGGTGAGCTTGTCGGCGAGAAGGGATCGATCCTTCTCAATTCTCCTACCCCCACGCGCCAGAACGGCCAAATGATGGCCTATGAGCGCTATGCGCCCGATTGGCGTTCTCGCTTCGCGGAAGCGTACCGGTTGCAGAACAAGGCGTTCTTGAACTTCGTTCGCACCGGCGTGTTCCCGGCCATCGCTTCCAATGCCTGGGACGGCTATTGCGCCGCCCTTATCGCGGAAGCCGGCGTCGAGGCGCTCCGGGCGGGTGAGCGCGCCACAATAGCGAAGACGAACAAACCGCCTCTCTATAACCGATAAAAGGGATCCACTCATGAAACTCGGCTTCGTCTCCGACAGCCTCGGCGGCATGTCCTTTGAAGCGCTTCTCGACAACGCGGCTCGACTTGGTGTCTCGGGGGTCGAGGTCAATACGGGCGGCTGGTCGACCGCGCCGCATTTCGATCTGCAATCTATGAAGGCGAGCGCTGATGCGCGTCGCGACTTCGCGAAGGCGTTCGAAAATCGTGGTCTGGAGATCATCGCCCTCAACGCCAACGGCAACCCCTTGCATCCGGCCCAGCCGGAACAGGCTGAATGCCTCAAGGATACGATCCGTATCGCCGGCGACATGGGAATCAAGACGGTGTGCGCCATGTCCGGCCTGCCCGCCGGCCGTGAAGGCGATCTCATGCCGAACTGGGTCATTTCCTCTTGGCCACCGGAAACGCAGGCTATCCTCCGTTACCAGTGGCAGGAAAAGCTTTTGCCGTTTTGGACGGAGATCGCTGCTCTCGCGAAAGAGAACGGCGTCGAGCGCATCGCACTGGAATTGCATGGCAACCAGTATGTCTACAATGTGCCGTCGCTCCTGAAACTGCGCGCGGCGGTCGGTCCCGTCATTGGCGCTAATCTCGATCCATCGCACCTGTTCTGGATGGGGGCCGACCCGCTGATGGCTGCCGAAGCACTGGGCGAGGCGATCCATCATGTGCATGCGAAGGATACGATGCTCAACGGCCCGGTTCAGGCCACGACATCCCTGCTTGAAAATGGCTCGTTGATGAACCTTCCAGCGCGCAGCTGGTCCTATATCACTCTTGGCTTCGGCCATGGCGAGGAATGGTGGAGGCAGTTCTGCTACCGGTTGAAGATGGCGGGCTATGACGGTTGGCTGTCGGTCGAGCACGAGGATGTGGTACTCAATAGTGTCGAAGGGTTGGAAAAGTCTATCGCACTCCTCAAGGGCGTGATGCCCGTAGCCGCGAGCGACTTCAAGCCTCAAGCGATATGATCAGCGACAGACGATACCGTGTCGACACAAGATTTGGGGTCGCGCCAAAAAGAGAACATGTCTACTTAAACGCAATAAAATCGTTTAAATGAAGCGCTTTGTAACATGCTCTTATCAAAAGCATGGAGATCGCGGGTCCCTGGTTCGAGTCTCTTCAAGGCGGGGTTCCGCATCCCCTTTTGGGGTCCGAACTTTTTTGAATCCTTGCTTGCCTCGTGACGATGCCCATCGTCGAGCGCTTGTCCCGCGCGCCTGAGGATCGGTAGGTCGGAGATCCATCACGCTTCTAGAAATGAAACGCTTTGTCTTCGGCAACGTTCTCGACCCGCTTGTGGCGCACGCGCCAGTCGCCAGCTTCCGTCCTGGTGAGCCATGGCGTAGGAGATCAGCTTTGGCAGATGCTCGTCATATTCCATGATTTCCATAGGCGCGCGGACTTGAGTTTGCTTGCCTCGCTCGACGGAGCGATGCGCATAAGCAGGATGTAGTAGGTGACGATGATGTCATCGCCCGGTCCGGCGTCGATTACGTGGTTGCAGTTGTGCAGCCGATGGTGATGGGCTCGTAGCCCTTCAGGAACGCCACCAATTCGTCCTTGCCGGCGCTTCGGCCAAGCGGATGATCAACGACCACGTCGTCCGAGAACGCCGCAAGCAGTTCCTCCGGTTGCCAGCGGTCGAACAGGAAATTGACCCGGTTCACAAAATCGATAGCCTCGAACCGGGTGACGGCGTGGATGCGCCGCTTCGGTTGGGCGAGCGGCATGGCACTGGTGCTCATGGAAAATTCCTTTCGCAGAGGTTGGAGGGCAATACGTCGCCGCGGCCTAGAGAGGTGAGGGGTTTAAGGAGCTGGAGAACTGACGGACGAGCCTTTGGAGGGAGCGCTAGACGAGCGAATCCACGACGCCCCCGTCGACTCTCAGCGCCGCACCGGTCGTTGCGGAGGCGAGGGGGGAGGCGACATAGACCACCATGTTCGCGACTTCCTCGACCGTTGCCGGCCGCTCGATGATGGAGGTCGGACGATGCGTCTTGACGAAGTCGATGCCGACTTGCTCGATGGACCGCTCGGCCGTGACGTGCTCTTTGAGCATCTCGGCGGCGCCTTCGGACATGGTCGGGCCCGGCAGCACCGAATTCACCGTCACTCCCGTGCCAGCCATGCGCTTGGCGAGACCGCGCGCAACCGCCACGTCTGCGGTCTTGCTGACGCCGTAGTGGATCATCTCGACAGGAATATTGAAGGCGGATTCTGATCCGAGGAAGATGAAGCGCCCCCACGATTTGGCAGCCATTTTCGGGAGGTAGGCGCGCGCCAGGCGCACGCCGGCCATGACGTTGACCTGCCAGTGGCGGTCCCAGATCGCATTGTCGGTCTCGAAGAAATCCAGCGGCTGAAAAATCCCGAGGTTGCTGACGACGATGTCCGGCTCGGGTTCGGCCCGGATCATGGCCTCACATCCCTCGGCGCTGGCGAGGTCGAGCGCATGACCGCGCGCACGGCCGCCGAGGCGCGCCACCGCCACATCGACCTTTTGCCGGGTGCGGCCGTTGATAATGACTGCTGCGCCCGCCTCATGGAGTCCACGGGCGATCGCAAATCCGATGCCTTCGGTGGATCCTGTAACGAGGGCGACTTTACCTGAAAGGTCGATGTTCACTTGCTTCTCCTGAAAGATCGGCCGGGCGGCGCGATCATCGCGCCGCCACCAGCGTCTTGGTCAGAGCCGGCGCTTCCGACCCGGTGATTCCGATGTTCCGTGGGTCCGCGCCGGAGCGGCTTACGCCGCCGCGTCCAGCGTATTGAAGGCGGCCCGGTGCGACGTGACGAAGTCCTGAACGGTCATCGGCGGCACGCCCGTCACTTCGGCGATGATCGTGTCGGCGCCCGAGAAGATGCCGTTCTGGTAATCGAGGGCGATCGCGCAGAAATGCTGGATCAAAAATTCCGGCAGGCCGAGTTTTTCAAGGCGATCACGATAGGCGGGGATGGTTAGCGGCTGGTATCTGATCTTGCGGCCGAGCACCTCGCTGATGGCTGCGGCGATGCCCGGCTGGTCGAGCTCGGTCGGTCCATGAAGCGTGTAGGTCTTGCCGATATGCGCGGCCGGCTCGACCAGCAGCGCTGCAATCAGGCGGGCCTGGTCCTCGGCAGCGATGGGAGCATGACGGCCAGCGCCATAGGGCAGGTCGATGATGCTCTGTTCGACGATCGTCTTGCGCGCAAACGGGTAGAGCAGCCATTGCGAGAAGAAGGTTGGCCGCAGGTGGATGGTGGGAACGCCCGACCAGTCGAAGACCCGCTCGGCGATCCAGTGATCGCGCGCCGCATGACTTTTGGAGTCCTCGCGCGCGGAGATCTGCGACATGTTGATTACGGCCTTGAGGCCGGCGCGCCTGGCCGCATCGGCGAAATATGCTGTGGTCTGGATGATGCCGGGACGGACGGGATAGCAGAAATAGGCGGCAGTGGTGCCGGCGGCGGCGCGGATCACGTCGTCATGCTCGAAGAGGTCGCCGACCACGACCTCGGCGCCTGCGCTGCGAAGCGCTTCGGCTCGCTCGTCTTCCCTGTGGACCATCGCGCGGACAGCGTGGCCCTTCTCGATCAGCCGTTGGACGGTGTAGCGGCCGGTCTCACCGGTCGCGCCGGTAACGAGGAACTTGTCAGTCATTTTTATCTCCTTGTGTTCGGTTGCGTCAGCATGTGTGTAATTGCACACTTCCGGGTAAAAAAGGGAGCTACTCGCCGAGGTTCAGCTCCAGGATCTCGTCTCGCATGCGCACGGCACGGTCCTGTCCGACCTCCCGCTCAAACGCGGCCTGGGCGTTTTCCCAGAGAGGAATGGCCTCTGTCACCTTTGCAACTCCCGAAGGGGAGAGCGTGACATCGAAAGCACGGCCGCTATCGGATCTCTCGGCGACAACCCATCCGGCTGCCTGCAGCGGCTTCAGCGCGCGGACCAGAGTGGTGCGCTCCATGCTCAGCATTTCGGCCAGACGGGTAATCTTGAGGCTCTGGTAGGCTTCCAGCAGCGACAGGATGGAGAACTGCGAAACCGACAGTCCGGCAGGCGCCAGATGACTGTCGTAAAGACGGCTCAGATGCCGCGCGTTCTGGCGGGCGGCAAGGGCGTAACAGAGATGGGGACCGGTGGGTGTCAGCATGGGGTATATCTAAATGTGCAATTGCACAGTGTCAAGTCCGAACCTTGGCGCTCGACCTGCAAAGACCAGACTCGGCACAATCCGGCTCCTAGGCTCATTGCTTGAAGTGCAATTACACACTAGGTTTCAGGAACGTCGCAATTGAGTCTGGATCGCGCTCACGCGGCCACCCCAGAAATCACGCCATCCGGAGAAACGACATGTCGAGCAGCAACGGAGAAAAGCACCCATTCCTCGATGATCTTGCCGGTGACGCCGAACTGAGAGGGACGGTCCTGCGCCGCCCGGTTTCGGGCCGTGACAATATCAAGCATCTGGTCGAGGCCGTCGGCACGCTGTACGCCTCGCAGACGCCCACCTTCTATGGGGCGATCGACCAGCGCCATTTCCTGCAATACAAGGCAACACTTCGCACCGGCCTCGAGCTGGAAGCGGTTGGTGTCATCGAGCGTGACGAGACCGGGCTCGTTCGGCGCGTGACGATGACGTTTGCGCCTCTGGACGCTGCACTGTCACTGTCGGCAGGACTGGGCGGTATCGTCGGGGAGGAGTTTGGTGGCGATCTCTTTTACGCCGCGTCGGTGAACGAGATTACGGCGTCCTGATTGCCAGACTGGCATACGATCGCACGCAAAGGTGGGGGGGCGGGCTACGGCCAGCCCCCGGCCTTTCGCACGCCATCAGCCGCGAAGGAACGCCAGCAGGTCGGCGTTCAAGCGGTCCTTGTCGACATGCAGCAGCCCATGGGAGCCGCCTTCGTAGACAATGAGCTTGGCATGCGGAACGAGCCCGGCGGTCAACTTCGCGGAGATTTCCAGCGGGACGATCTGGTCATCGCTGCCGTGGACCACCAGCGCGGGAACGGTGATCTTCTTGAGGTCGTCGCGGAAATCGGTTTCCGAGAAGGCGCCAAGCACGTGATAGGCGGCAAGAAACCCGGTTGCCTGTCCCTGACGCCAGTAACTCTCCCGCAGACCTTCCGACACATGCGCGCCCGGACGGTTGAAGCTGTAGTACGCCATGGTGACGTCGAGATTCCACTGCGACCGGTTTGCCTGCACGGCGGCGCGGAACGTATCGAACAGCTCCTTCGGCGCGCCGTTTGGATTGGTCGCGGTCTTCAGCAGGAAGGGCGTCACCGAAGAAACGAAGGCGACCTTGGCGACGCGGCTCTGGCCATGGCGCGCGATATAGCGTGCGACCTCGCCACCGCCCATCGAATGACCGACGAAGGTCGCATCGCGCAGATCGAGTGCCTCGACCAGGTGCGCCAGATCATCGGCGAAGGTGTCGTAGTCGTAACCACCGGACGGCTGGGCCGACCGGCCAAAACCCCGACGGTCATGGGCGATGACGCGATAGCCATTCTGCAACAGGAAGAACATCTGGTCCTCCCAGGCGTCGGACGAGAGCGGATAGCCATGGCTGAACACCACGGCCGGGCCGGTGCCCCAGTCCTTGAAGTAGAGGCTGGTGCCATCTTTCGTGACGAGGCGATCGCCTGTGGGCTTGCCGGCTCGGGCTGACGCGGGGGTCTTTGCATAGGCGGGGGATGCGCCGGCGGCTGCAAGTCCGACGCCGGCGATGGCGGCCCCTTTCAGCAGGTTGCGCCGCGAAGCGCTGTCGGGTGTTGAGATCGTAGACATGAGGAAACTCCGTGAGAATTGTGCCGCCTGGGCGGCGCGATTGGCGACTGTGGTTGGGCGTCGGTGCGGTGTTCGCGCCGCGTTCGCGCGGAGGGATCAGAAGCCGAGCCTGCGCAGATCCTCCGCGACGAACATCTGGCCACTGCGATTCTTGACGCTCGGCAGCTCAAAGACCTTCGCGCGCCAGGACTTTAGCGCGGAATGATCGTCAGGGATGGCCATGCCGGCGGCGTCCGCGAACATCAGCCCGGCAAACACGGTGATGTCGGCCATTGAGAATGCATCGCCGGCGACGAACGAGCGATCCCGCAGCACCGTGTCGAAGTACCCCATGCCGGCGACCGCCTTATCGCGCTGGCGATTGCCCCAATCCTGACGGCCAGCCCATTCCGGGCTCTTGAACACTTGCAACTCGGCGCCCAGACCCGGCGTCGCGTGGTGGAAATAGTTGCCGACCGCATCGAGCAGCTCGGTCTCGGCCCGCTTCTGCATCATGTGGATGACGGCCTTTTCCTTCGGCGTCTTGCCGGTGAGCCGCGGATCGCCGTCGAGGTTATCGAGGTATTCGGTGATGGCGGTGGCCTCCGCGATGTAGGTGCCGTCCTCGAGCTGGAGGACCGGCAGCACGCCCGAGGGGTTCTTTTCGAGGAAGGCGGGTTGCTTGTGTTCGGCACCGATAAGATCGACGGAAACAAACTCGATCTGCGGTTCGAGACCCTTCTCGGCGAGCACGATGCGGATGCGGGCCGGATTGGGAAACCCGGGGCGATCGAAGATTTTCATAAGAGACTCCTTTGCCTGTCTATCGATAGATAGATTACAGCCGTCGTTTACCCCTTCCCTTTTCCGGCGTCAATAACTATCTATCGGGTGATAGGTAAGGATCGATGATGGCCAAAACCAAAACGGATATGCGCGAGGCGGTCATGATTGCCGCAAAAGCGACGGTGCAGTCGCATGGCTACAACGCGCTCAGCTTTCGCGAACTCGCGAAAGAGGTGGGTATCAAAAGCGCCAGCGTGCATTACCATTTCCCCACCAAGGGCGACCTCGGCGCCGCCTTGGCGCGTCGCTATACGCAGGAGGGGGCAGACTTTCTGGCGGAGCTCCTTGCAACGTCCGACGACGCGACCTGGTGCATGGACCGATACACGGAGATCTTCCGTTCGGCGCTCGCCAACGACAATCGCATGTGCCTGTGCGGCATCATGAGCGCGGAACTTGACGATCTTCCCACGGAGGTTCGGATTGAGGTCGACAACTTCGCCGCCATGAACGTCGGTTGGCTATCCCAGGTGCTATCGCGGGCCAAGCCTTCCGCAAGCGACCAAGACCTGCAGGAGCACGCCATGGCGATCTTCGCAGCCATCGAGGGGGCCCAGCTGGTCGCGCGTGGCTGCCGGGACATCGGCATCTATGACCGGACGATCCGAGCCTACCGAGCGACAGGCCTCATTCCCTAACGGCCGACGATGGGCCAATTGGTCGGTGCTGCACCCGAGCTTTCGGCGTCGCTCTTTCCGGCAAAACAGGGGTGACCGCTTTAGATGCCGCTAAAGAGCGAGATGCCGGGTTCGATAGGCCGGTCGCTCCTGAAAAAAGGCCGAGTGCTCTAGTCGCTTGGCGCCGTCCGATCGGCGATATCAAAGACGGTGGCATTGGCTTGGACTTCCCGCAAGCCTTTGTATGAAGCATGACGAGCCGCGGAATTTGATTTCGGCAATCTGCGTCGGCTGGCAAAGATGCGCGCATTGCGACACGCACAGCATGCGACAACACCGACAAAGGCCCGACCTTTACTCCCAGTCGACCTAAGGCGATCGCGGTGTTAAAGACCGATCTCAGCATGTGGAACGAACCCCGTCCCCCGTCTGTCGTTGAGGTGGAAACATATCGATCAGCGCTTCGCCGCGGCAGAGGATCATTTCAATGCCTTTCAAACACCTGCACAAAAGCAGAGGATGAGATTTCCAGATGATCGGGTTCGATATTCACGTAGCCGCGGCGGGTGCCACAAATCGCTCCATCCTCGGCGAAAATCTCGACGATGCCGCGGTCATGGAACAGACGAAGGTTCGCCCCGCCGCCAAGGTCCGCAACATACCGGATTGAGCCATCATCCTGCGCGAGCCGGATCGAAAAGATACCGTTCATGACGCGCACCTCGAAGGCAAGGTCACCATCCTGCGTCGCGACAAGCTTGCTGCCCTCAAGTAGTCCCGAAAGCCGGATCTCGATCGGCGCGCTTGGCAACGAATAATCACCGCCTTGGCCTTGGGCGACAGGGAGGGCGGCATAGTGCTCGTCGACCTCAATCGCCGGCAGCATGCATATTTTCTTCTTGTCTTCGCTGAGACGTAGAACACGGGGCAGAGACATTTCTCCGGAATAGGCTGAACCAGCCGGCTTGCGGTACTCCCAGTTGAAAAGCCACGCAAAGGCGATCTGACGCCCTTCTGCTTCAAAACTCTGCATCGCATAATAATCAGTCCCGAAATCCAGCAATTGCAGCTCGGGCGTATCAGGCACGAAGCGATCGTCAGTGAACTCGCCGATCAGGGCGTAGAGGAGATTGTGGCGCCGTGTCGTTGGTTCGATATGGCCCACAAAGCCCATGACCAGAATCCACTTGTCCTCCAGTCGGAAAAAGTCGGGGCATTCCACTGCACGGGCGCCTTCCTCGCGGAAATTGGCGGGTGCGCGGTAGAGCGGCCCCAGATATTGCCACTCTAGTCCATCGTCGGAGGCGTAAAGCAGCACGGCTGGATCGCCGTGAATTGATGCGCCAAGGATCATGCGATAGACGTTTGCTGCTTCGTCCCACCAAACTTTCGGATCTCGGAAATCATGCTTCACGCCTTCCGGACGGATCTCCAGCACGGTCGTGATCCGCTCGGCCTTGATGAGGTCGCGGTCGGGTTCGGCGATCTTCTGGAGTTCGCGGTAGCCGGCAAAGAGGTCGTAGGCTGGCAGCCGCTCCGTATAGTAGAACTTCACCTTCCCGTCCCGATCCCGGAACGCGCTCCCCGAAAACGCGCCGCCCGTCGCGCCAAGCCGGGCGAGGTTCTGCTCCGGCAGCAGGAAAACCGGCATGTGAAGCCACGTACATAGGTCGCGGCTCGTCGCGTGGCCCCAATGCATGGGTGCCCAATCCGTGCCGCCTGGATGGAACTGGTAAAACAGATGCCAGATGTCGCCAATCTTGCACAACCCGTTGGGATCATTCATCCAGTTCTTCACTGGGGAGAAGTGCAGGCGTGGCCGTTGCGGGTCGGCCGCACACCAAGCGTCAATCTCGGCTCCGGTGCGCTCGACCAGTTGCTCTTCGAACTCCAAGATAGTGATTCCTGTCTTGGAGACCGACTGTGGATCGTAACAATAGGCCCAGGTGAATTCTGTTACGCATTCATCCCATTCGAACTCCACCTCGCACGTTTCACGATGATGGTAGCTATAATACTCCGGAAATTCCGAGAAGCGTTTCACTGCCCACAGGACCTGCCCGCCCTGCAGTATCCGGAACGGGAATTCGTCCGCATTGTTGTCGATCGATCTCGCCCAAAACTCAATGCGCGCTCCTAACTCAAGAATCTTTCTTTGTCTTCGCATACAATCTTTCCCTCTACGCGAACTTTTTCTAGCTCATTGGCTTTATTGGAACTTGTTGTTCGCTTCGCCGTGACGAGTAAGCGGATATAGACATAAGGTTGGATACGGACTCGTCGGCCAGGAATTACCTGGTTGAACACTTGGCCGAAGGCGACCCCGTTTTTTCTTCGGCTTCGGTCAGGGATTCGGCACGATGGCGTTCAAGTTGCCGAGGTCGGAGATCTGGGCGCTGGAGCCGCTATAAATTACTTTGTTCTGGGTAGCCGCTGGGCCGAGGCGGACTGCTATATACTCAAGATCCGGAATGGCCTCCAAAACAAAGCTGTTATCGCTAATCCAGCGTCTATGAAGACGCGGGCATGTTCCACCGCGAGCGGAACTCTTGGAGAAAAATTGCGGGCTGATAGTCGGCGAGTGCGTCGGTAGCGCTCGGATATCCGGCGTACACCCTACGCAGCGGTTGACAATTGCACCATGTATTCCGAGCTCTCGTTCCCTATCTGGATCGCAAAAGCCGTCGGCCACGGCGCAAGCCCAAGCGGTATCGCGAAGGTAGGTTGATCGACGAGCTATCACCCGTTTCCTTTGGTTTGGCATCAACAAAATCCCCCGATAGTGGCTGAGTTTGCAGAGATGAGTTCGGAGCGTCCGGCTTATTGCCGAGGAACCGGAGTGGCCCTAAAGGCATTCAGTGTTCGGTCCATGAGAACCTGTGCATCGCCGCCGGAATCCAGGACCGTATTCAGCTCTGATCCGTCTTGAACCAGCACCGCTGTTACATCGAGCGGCTTGAGATTGCTGGTTGAAAGCAATGCGCCTACTTGTGTTGAGAAACAGGCACTGTTTGGTGCGTCATTGATTTTCGATGCTTCGGTTGTAGCCACGATATGGTTGTTGGCTATGTAATTGGCGGTACCGGAAGCCACCCTAATTACCACAGGCTTTGCAGTCGGAGGCTTGATGTATTGAGTATCTATCGTTTCCGAAATGTGGTTGGCGATGATTGAATTATTGCTGCCGTCAATTCGCAGGAGTCCGAACAGATCATCCAGGCCGTTATCGTACTTCTGCATCGGCGCCCATGGCTCGCGGTCTCGCAGAAAGTGATTTGAGGAGACCAAATTCTCGCAGCAGCTTGCAGCAAAAACCAACATTCCGGGATAGAAGGAATGGAATCTGTTTCCTGTGACCAAGGAACGCACCACGCCGGAAAAATAGACACTGCTGGCTCCTCGAGGGAATACGTTGTTTGAGGATATTAGAATGCCCGCATAATTTTCGGCATAAATGGAGTGGCCCTTATATCCGGCTCCGACAAAATTATTTGCTATTCTTGAGGCCTGCCCCATACCTTTCAATTCGATACAGTTGCCGCACTCTGCGATGAAATTGTTGTCTATCGCGAGCGCGTCTGCATCGTGAACGGTAACTCCATGCTCCAGATAGATTAGGCCCATCCCCGTTATCCGGAATGAGTCATTGGCGCTACCTACATAGATGCCCGTCTTGCCATTCTTGTATGAGTTTTCTGCCTCGGTTTGCCCCGAACCATCATCAATGAAATGCAGGCCGTCGATGCAAAAGTCGGCAAACTCCACGGAGCTTATACGAGGATTTCCGCTCCGCTTGACGTAGAACGCGGCCCCAGCAGCCTCGCCCTCGGCTTCGTCTGGACAAATGTCCACAAGTATGCGGCTTCCGCCCGGCCATATTTCGTGCCAGTGCGCCAGCTCGTTTGCCGGTGTGTTGAAACGGATGCTTGAAGACGTGAACCCATGTCCAGAGCCGACAATTTTCAGGTAGCTGACATCTATGACGACTTGAGTGACAAGACGATAATCGCCTGGGGGGATATAGATAACCGCGCCGGGTTTTCCGCCGTCCTTTAGATCGGGAAACCGCTGCCTGTTTTTTATATCCGCAATGATGCCATTTATGACGACGCCAATATCCTCATGGGGGTTCCCTACGGGATAGCTCGTCACGTCGTAATAGTTTTCACCAACCACTGTATATCTCCTCGGAAAGCGAGAGCCTTCCCGTTATCGCCTGACAACCCATCACCAGATGCTGGCGCGGGTGTCCGGCTCAAAGAAGTGAAGTTCTTCGGCATCAACGGCGATGCGGGCAATGTCACCGGAGCGCACAGTGCTCTTTGGTGAGAAGCGGGCTACAGCGGCGCTTTCGTTGCCGATGTCTACGACGGCGTCGGGGTCGCCAGCGTCCACCCACCGCGCGTCGATATTCAGATGCACCATGGACTCGGAACCAAGCGCTTCAACAAGACTGACTGGAGCCAAAATCTCGGCCGAAGAAGGCCGGATTGCAGCGTCATTCATGTGCTCGGGCCGGATACCGACAATGACTTGACGGTGAAACGCCCCGTTGAGCGACGGGCGGTGTTCGAAAACCCGGTCAGGGATTTCGAAACTGTTGCTGCCAAGCGTCAGCGTCCTCCCATTCAGAAGGCCCTCGTATAAATTCATCGAGGGCGATCCGATAAAGGCGGCGACAAATACATTGTCAGGGCGATCGTACAGGTTTTGCGGCGTGTCGACCTGTTGAAGGATGCCCGCCTTCATGACAGCTACGCGGTCACCCATCGTCATCGCCTCCACTTGGTCGTGGGTCACGTAGATCGTAGTGACATTCAGTTTCCTTTGCAGGCTGGCGATCTCGGCGCGCATCTGCACGCGCAGCTTGGCATCGAGGTTCGACAGTGGTTCATCCATCAGGAAGGCCGCTGGCTTGCGGACGATCGCTCGTCCCATGGCGACGCGCTGGCGCTGGCCCCCTGAAAGAAGTGCCGGCCTGCGGTCGAGCAAAGTCGTCAGTTCGAGGATGCGTGCGGCTTCGTCTACGCGGCTGGCAATCTCCGTCTTCGGCAGGCCTGCCATTAGCAAGGGAAAGGCAATGTTTTCGCGTACTGTCTTGTGCGGGTAGAGTGCATAGGACTGGAAGACCATGGCGATGTCGCGATCCTTGGGATCGACATCATTGACCAACTTGTCACCGATTCTGAGTTCACCGCTTGTAATACTCTCCAGGCCAGCGATCATTCTGAGCGCGGTTGATTTCCCACATCCCGACGGGCCAACGAACACCATGAACTCACCATCCATGATGTCGAAGCTCATATCGTGCAGAGCGTGAAAGCTGTTTCCGTAGACCTTGTTGATATTGCGCAGTTGTATGCCGGCCATGCCTTTGCCTCCCTCATCCCTTTACAGCGCCGAAAGTCAGGCCGCCGACGATCTTCTTTTGAAGTGCAAGCGTTACGATGATGACGGGCAGCGAATAGAGCACCGCCGCCGCGGTCATCGCGCCCCACGCAAGCCCGTAGACTGAATTGTATTCGGCGATGACGATCGGTGCCGTTTTGGTCGCCTCCGACGTCAGCAGCAGCGCATAGAGGAACTCGTTCCAGCTTGTGATGAACGTAAAGAGCGCGGTGACCGCTATCCCCCCTGTCATGACCGGAAGGACAATCTTTCCAAAGGCCTGGAATCGTGTGCAACCATCCATCCGCGCCGCTTCTTCGAGCTCCTTCGGCACTCCCTCGAAGAAGGCGGACATGAGCAGCAGCGCCAGTGGTACCGCGGCCGATGTGTGAGCGAGGACCAGACCAGGGATCGTGTCGAGCAGACCCATGGATTTTAGAAGCTGAAACAGCGGCACACCCAGCGACACCGAAGGCACCATGCGCGTGATCAGTGCGAAGAGAAGGAAAAGTGTCGTAATGCGGCGCCGGTATTGCGTCGCGACATATGCGGCCGGCACGGCCACCGAAAGCGAGAGGGCAGTCGTCAGCACCGCGACGGTGAGGGAGTTGACGAAGGCCCTCGGCAAAGTGGAGGATTGCAGGACTTCTCGAAAATTTTCGAACGACAGAGCGGCTGGAAAGAAGCTCGGCGGGATCTGCTGCACATCGGCCGCCGGCTTGATGGAAGTCATGAGCAGATAGATGTAGGGCAGCGCGTATGACAGCACGAGCACGAGGGCTGCGGCTTTGACCAGCACACCACTGATATCGAGGCGATGACCTTTACGCATGGACCGGCCTCCAGATTTTCCAATAGGCGAGGGCGGCCAAAAGCATCATGACGATGAGGAACAGGGTGCCGGATGCCGATGCCTCGCCGAGATCGCCGAAACGAACCATGCGTTGATAGATGTTCATCGAGAACACTTCCGAGGCGTGGCTCGGTCCACCCTGTGTCTGAATCCAGATCAGGTCGAAGGTTTTGGCGGCGTCCACGCCACGCACGATCACCACGACGGCGATCACCGGCCGCATCATAGGCAGAGTGACGTGCCAGAACCGCTTGAGCGCGTTTGCCCCGTCGATCCTTGCGGCTTCCAGCAGATCCTTTGGGATATTCGTCAACCCGGCATAGGACACAAGGGCGACGAACGAAGTGGTAAGCCAGATGTCGGCAAAGGAAACAGAATAAATGACGATATCTTCACTGGACAGCCATGCAATCGCGTCGGGATCGCTGATGAGCCCTAGCCGGACGAGCCCGTAGTTCAGGATGCCGATATTGCCGACGAGCAGGAACCGCCACAGTAGGCCCGCGACGATGGGCGGAACCATCAACGGCAGAGCGAAGATCGTACGGTGCCACCGCGAGCCCCCTGCCATCGCCGAAAACAGCAGTGCCGCACCAAAACCGAAGATGAATTCAAAGAACAACGCGAAGACCGAATATTGGACGGTCCGCAGAGCGCTCTCCGCGACACGTTTCGATGTCAACGCGTCGACATAGTTCTGTAGTCCGACCCACTCGCGTATGTGGGGTGTGATCGTATCGACCTTGAAAAAGGAATCGAATACCAGGAGTCCCACCGGGTAAGCGACCAGCAATCCGAGGATCGCCACCGCGGGCGCAAGCATGTAGAGCACAAATCGGTCTTCACCCGACATGTCCGTCTCCAAGAAATGATCTTGCGGGCTTCCCGCAATGTTGAAGAAAATGTCGGATTAGTTGAGGATGTCCTCAATCGTCTCTTTGGCTTCCTTCAGCACGTCGCCGACATCCGTTTTGCAAGTCAGTGCCTGCTGCACAGCAGGCAAGACAGCCTCGTCGACGATTTCCTGATATTTCTCGTTGATCGGCCGGCCTTGTGTCGCGGGCGCGCTCAGCGTCTCGAGAAGTGGGGCGAAGTGTTCATAACCTGACTTCCCGGAATAGCTGCGATAGGCGGAATTCGTTGCGGCAAGGCCGAGCGGGGCCTCAATGCCCAACGCATTGTTAGCGATCGCGAAAGCGATGAATTTCTTCGCCGCTTCCTTGTGCTGAGAAGTCGATGGGACAACGTTGTACCATGGGCCAGGAATAGCAGCGATTCCGGCGTCGTCGCTCAGCATCGGTGCGACGCCGACCTTGCCGCTGACCTTTGAATCTGCAGGCGTCATCTTATACGCGTGCGCCCAGAACTTCATCATGGCCGTTTTGCCCTGGTAGAACAGGTTCTGTGCCTCACCCCAACCGATTTCGTTGACGTTTTCTGGAACGGAATGATCGACGCAGTGCGGTGCGATATAGAATTCGAGCGCTTTCTGGTGCGCCTCATTGTCAATGATGACCTGCCCGTCCTTATCGAGTATTACACCGGCCGAACCCGCTTGCAGCACATGGGCCATCCATTCCTCAGAGAAGGTGCCGATGGTGTCGGTGCCCCAGAAGTCAATCTTGCCATCACCATCGGTGTCGCGCGTGAAGAATTTCGCGACGTCTCGCCACTGCTGCCATGTCTTGGGAGGAGCCAGCGGGTAGCCATACTTCGCCTGAAATGCTTCCTTCTCCTCTGACTTATCGAAGAGATCCTTGCGATAGAAGACGATCTCGGCATTCGCCCAGGCTGGCATGCCAATCACTTTGTCACCGACCTTCGCGTCTGCCAGCAAGGCTGGCGGCAGGTCCGCCCGAATTGCATCGGTATAAAGGGATGAGATGTCTTCGACGTGGCTCGCGAATTTTGCATTCCAAACGACATCGATAGTAACGACATCGAAAGCCGAAGAGCCGGAGGCGATTTCGGCTGAGAACTTATCAAAGACGCCCTGGTAGGGAACGACGGTGAAGTTCACCTCGATGCCGGTTTCGGCGGTGAATTTCTCAGCCGCAGCCTTCTGCAGCATTTCGCCGCCGCCTTCCACCAAGATATTGATGATCTCGGCTCTGGCAGGAGCCACCATGAGAATGAGCGCAAGCGCGCTGACACCAGCAAATTTCTTCATTGATTCCTCCCTTAGATGCCAGGACGTTTGCTTAGGCGTCCTTGCTTGGATCCGACCATAATCGCGTTATGACGACGTTGTCAACGCGCGTTGTCGACGTTGTCAGAAATAAATGTCGACGTTGTCATATAATTTATTTACAACATCGCGGAGCAAGGAGTTGACGGGTCATGGTCAGTATTATCAGCGTCGCGAAAGCGGCCGGAGTTTCCAACAAAACCGTTTCGCGGGTTATCAATGGTGAGCCCTATGTGACCGAGGAAACCCGGGAGAGAGTGGAAAAGGCGATCCGCGACCTCGGCTATATTCCAAACATGGCGGCGCGCCTCATACGTTCGAGCCGTTCCAACACCTTCGGCATCATCACGGATTATGTGTCTACCACGCCCTATTCGGTCGACATTGTTCGAGGGATACAGGATTGGGCAAATGCGCATGGGAAAACCATCCTCATGGCAAATACCGGCGGCTCGTCCGAGCGAGAGGCTGAAATCTGGAAAATGTTCCAGTCCCATCGAATTGACGGGGTTCTTTATGTAACGATGTACCGTCGCACGGTGGATCCTGTGGCAGGCGACGTCCAGATTCCGACGGTGATGATCAATTGCAGACCTGAGACGAACGAACTGTTGCCTTCCATTGAACCAGATGACTACCAGGGCGCCCAAGACCTGACCCGCTATCTGTTTGACAAAGGTCATCGAAAGATCGGCTACATCCGGCTCAATCCGATCTTGCTGGGTGCGCAACTTCGCCTTGAGGCGTTCCGTAAAACCACCGCGGATTTTGGCATTGCTGAGAGCGACCTGAGTATCCGTCTGGGCATGGAAGGGCCGGTTGGAGCGGAGAAGAACTACGTTTTTGCCGTTGCGACGGAGATGCTGCAACAAAAGGAACGACCGACCGCGATCATGAGCGGCAATGACGAAATGACGATCCAAGTCTACATCGCGGCGATGGCGTTGGGTCTCCGCATCCCTGAGGATGTCAGTATCGTCGGTTTTGACGATTTTCGCACGGTTTCCCTCGCACTGAAGCCGGAACTGACCACCGCGGCCTTGCCTTATTACGATTTGGGTCTGGAAGGCGCGGAATTGCTGAATAGCGTTGTCGCAGGAAACAACGTAAGTCCGAGTACTCGCGTTTTGCCGTGCAAACTGGTCGAACGAAGCTCGGTGCAATCCTTGTAGTCTGACCTCACGAAGCAGGAGCGCTTAGGTCAGCGATCAACCCAGCGAGTTTCAACGCGTGGGGATTTGGTGGTGACGACCTCGCTGCCCACCAACGAGGTGGAGGACTTCGGGGCTGCCTTGGACGTCGCCGACGACGCAGTTGTTCGCCGGCTGAACCGGCATCTCGACAAACTGCAGGACACGCTCGGCGAGCCGGTAGTGCTCACAGAGGAATGACTGCCAGCGTTCGTGACCCGCATAGGCGAAGACTTCAAGCTTGGGGCGGAGCCCAGAGCGCGACCGGCCGCAGCGCGGGGCAGCCAGGTCCTATAGGATCATAGGAAGGACACGGCCAGGGGAAGGAAGGGAGGGCCCCCAAACATGCGGTACCCTAAAAATGACCAAAGGCGCAGTCGGTGAAGACCACGCCCAGTCAAATTCCGTTTAGACTCTCCAAGTGCCATGGTAACGCCATGGGCTCGCAACACCATTGTGCCACCACTCAGCGAGTGGCTACGCTGTTGGGCGAAGTGACTCGCATTGCAAGGGGGGACCGGGTGTCCAGCATCCCCAAGCGGCATCTACCGACATCACAGCTCCTGGGTGAATACCTGACCTTCGTTCCCACCCCTCAGCAGGTGGATCACTTCAAGGCGGACATGCGCACTCTCAACCAGACCCTCTTGCGCGACGGTATCCGCGAAGGGGTCCAGGTCCAGGCCCTCCAGCAGATACCCATACACGAGCAGAGGCTGGTGATCCACAGGATCGACACCCGCAGGGTCAAGGAGTTCTCCTCGATCTATCCCCTCGTCTTCGCGGTCGAGAATGCCTTAAGGTCGGTACTGGCCGACTACCTTGAGGAACGCTTCGGCCGGATGGACCGGTGGGTCCTGATCCGCAATGCCCGGGACAACGGGCAGGCATACACGGCTTTTCCTCACATCCTCGGCACTGCGGTCAATCCGGGTTTCGTCAAGGCGGTCTGGCGGGTGTTCGACAACATGATCAACCCCCAGCATATCGGAAGCGTTATCGGCAACACCAAGACCGACGAGTTTTACTACTGCCTGACAATGGGAGAGCTATGGACGATCATTGCAGGCGGACTGGGTGCTGATCCGCGGTATGTTCGCCCCGGACGCCGAACTTGGTTTCACATTCACGAAGACCCTTTTCAACGACACGATGCGGGTCATCAAGGAAACCCGCAACGAACTCTTCCACAGCAATCCGATCAAGGACCGCAAGAAGATCATCGAGGCGTGCGAGCGCATCTTGAGCGGCCTGCAGTTCCATCTCGGCGACTACGACCACGATCTTGGCGCCGCGCAATATGTCCGAGTGCCTGGGACTGTCGCACGCGCCCCGCGCCACGTCATTCCGGCGCGGTGAGGGCGGGATGCGGATCCGCCTTGGCGGATCCGCAGAGCCGCTTCAGTGAACCGGCCGGTTCCAGATGATAGCAAAGCCGTCTTGGTCGTCCTGGTCGGCGGCACTCCCGAGGTTGGCGTAGATCTTGCGGGTCAGCTCGGGCGTGTCGGTGAGCGAGACGTAGTCGTCGCCGGTTTCCCTGTTCTGCCTGATCCAGCCGGCCCCGACTTCGGCGCCTTCGCTCATGATGCGGAAGGTGGGTGCGTTGGGCTTTGAGGCGGTGATGGGCACAATCCGGATGGGGCCTTGATGGAGAGAGTGACCAGGCGGCCTTCATATGCGCCGTTTGCGAGTTTGGTGACGATACCGATAGTTTCCAATGTCGCCTCGCTTCATCTCGGCTGGGCCGAGATGAAGCGGAAGCTCGCCGCGCAACGCTTTGCGCATGGACAGGACGAGATGGGTTTCTTATATTATCACAAGGTATCACCTTCGAATAAAGGCTGCAGACATGGCGACCTCGATCAAGATCGATGACGGCCTCAAGGGCCGTATCCAACATTTGGCCGAAACCAGACAGCGTTCCGCACATTGGATCATGCGCGAAGCCCTCAAGCAATATGTAGAGCGCGAGGAGGCGCGGGAGAGCTTCAAGCAGGAAGCTTTGGCATCATGGGAGGCTTATCAGGAAAACGGACGGCATCTCACGGGAGCAGAAGCCCGCTCCTGGCTTTCGACCTGGGGCACTGATACTGAGACCGAAGCGCCGAAGTGCCACGAGTAGTCCTAACGGAAGGCGCGGTTGTCGGCCTTGACCGCTGCCGCACCTTCCTAACAGCTAAAAATCCTAACGCGGCCCGCAAAGCCGCCGAAGCGATTGCCCATCATTTCCTTTTGTTGGAAACGTCGCCCGAAATGGGGCGCCCCTTCGGTGACGATCCCGAGTTGCGTGAATTGATCATTGAGTTTGGTGCTGCTGGTTACGCTGCGCTTTATCGGTATATTCCGGTGAAGAACGAGGTTTTCGTATTGGCGTTCCGCCATGTGCGTGAAGCGGGATATTAACGGCGGACGCTTGCATTCGATCGTTTGCCCGAACTCAAAGAGCTTGCTCAACAAACGTTTCAAATGTTTGCAGGGTTTTGACGACAGCACGTTCGGAACCGTGACGGTGCGCTTCTTCTCACCCTAAAAACCGGGCGGTGAAATCGCTCTTTCCAACATGTGGGAATCGTGTCGCTCACTTCGAAACGAGCGGATGGAGTGAGAAGGGCGTATGAGCGGCAATGCTGAAGGTCTTTAGGATCTTCGTTCGATTCTCTTGAAGCCGGTCATTGTGAAAACTGACCGAGCAGCTCGGCCGCATCAGCAGCGGCTCGCGGATATCCGAAGCAGCGGGTGGGCGCTGGGTGGTTGGCCGGTCACGGAACTGGAAGCTGGCCGAACCCGGACCAGTTCTCCGGTGAAGGGGGAGGCGGCTAAGACTTGCATCCCTTCGCCGGAGGGTAGCTGATTGGTCGGATCAATCTGACGCGACCTTCGAGCCCACCATCGAAGTGGCGGCTTTGTCCGTCAGACCTCCCGCGCGGGGTTTCCAACCACCGTTGCGCCTTCCGCGATGTCGCGGGTGACGACTGAACCGGCGCCGACGATGGCGCCGTCGCCGATCATCACACCGCCAAGGATGATAGCGCTCCCGCCGATCCAGACGTTAGTACCGATCGCCACGGGCCGGTCAATCTGCAGCCCGCTGCGCCTAAGAGCCGGATCCCTATGATGGTCGGCACAGTAGATGTGGACGCCAGGCCCCAGCATGGACCCTTCGCCGATCCGCACGCTCGCCGTGTCCAGGATGGTGCAGCCGGCATTGAGATAGACACCGTGGCCGAGTGCAATGTTCATGCCGTACGCGCAATGGAACGGCGCCTCAATGAAAGCATCGTCCGGTGCCTCAGCAAAAAGCGCCCTTAGCGCTGGCGCAATGTTGCCCCGGTTTTCGGGATCCAGTGTGTTGTGCTGATGCACTGCCTTGCGCGCAAGCACGCGCAGAGCGTCGAGCTCCGGGTCGAAGCAGCAATACCATTCTCCAGCGGCCATCTTTTGTCGTTCACTGTCACTCACGAGACCCTCCTCAGTTGTTCACATACCGCTGGCACGATGATGGACGAAGGTGTAGCGTCGCCGCAAGAGTTGCAATCGCGCCGCTCGGCTTGGGCAGATATTTGCGTCAGGGTTCATGCCACCTTGTGCTTCCGCCACAAGGATAACCGAACCTCGATTGAAATAGCGGTCATCACATCGCGCGACAGTGGACGCTGCTTCGCCCACTGAGCTGACAAAGGTTCTTGGGCTTAGAGCACCGAGACAACGGCCTTGGCGAGGTCGTCGAGCCGGTCTTCCCTGAGGCCTGCGACATTGAAGCGGGAATCACCAACCATATAGATGCCGAACTCATCTCGCAGGCGGTCGACCTGCGCTTCGGTCAGGCCGAGCCGCGAGAACATACCCCGGTGGTCGGCAATAAAGTCGAAGCGCGAGGAGTTGGACTGGCGACGGAGCGCCTCGGCAAAGCCCTTGCGCAGGTTGAGCATACGAAGCCGCATAGCTTCGAGTTCGGACTTCCAGTCGGCGCGCAGTGTATCGTCCTCGAGGATAAGGCGGACGGCGGCGGCGGCATGGTCCGGCGGCATGGAATACAGCACGCGAGTAGTAGCGAGCGCCTGACTGCCTGCGATCTTTACGCTTTCTGCGTTCTTGCCCATCAGGATAACGGCGCCGACGCGGTCGCGGTAGACCGAAAAATTCTTCGAGCAAGAGGTGGCGACAGCCATTTCCGGCACCCTGCTTGCGAGTAAGCGAACGGCGGCAGCGTCTTCCTCCAAACCGTCGCCGAAGCCTTGATAGGCAAGATCGACGAAGGGGAAAAGATCACGTTCGACGAGAAGATCCACGACCCGACCCCACTGCTCGATCGTCAAGTTGGCGCCGGTCGGGTTGTGGCAGCAGCCATGCAGTAGGATGATGTCGTTGGCCTTCGCCTGCTTCAATCCCTCGAGCATGGCATCGGCCTTCACCGTGCCGCTGACTGGATCGAAATAGGGATAGGTCGCGGTTTTGAAGCCTGCAGCCTTCAGGATCGGTACATGATTCACCCAGGTCGGATCGGAGAGCCAGACGGTGGCGTCAGGCCGGGCCTTTGCAAGCAGGTCGGCGATCGTGCGGAGCGCGCCCGAGCCGCCCGCTGTCTGGCAGGCGAACATACGCGAGAGATCGGCCTTCTCGCCAAAGACCAGCTTCAGCATGGCCTTGTTGAAACCTTCATCGCCTGCCATGCCGATATAGGTCTTGGTCGTCTGGCTTTCATAAAGGCGCTTCTCGGCGTCACGCACGGCCCTCATGATGACGGTCGCACCCTGCGAATCCTTGTAGACGCCGACGCCGAGATCCATTTTCGTCGGCCGTGCGTCATTTTTGTACAGAACCGAGAGGCTGAGGATCTTGTCTGGCGGCGCGGCAGTGAGGGTTTCGAACATGGCTTTTCCTTTGAATTGAGGTCAAATGCGAGCTGCTTCAGCCGCCCCGCATTGGCGGAATCAATGCTCCAATTCGCTTTGCGATCCGGCGCGGATTGCCGCAAGCACCTGCTTTTGAAGAGCAACGAATTCCGACGTCGAAATCATGTCCTGGCTCCGTGGACGGGCGAGCCCGACGTGGAAGGTCGCGTTGATGCGTCCCGGATTGATACTCATCGCGACGATCCGGTCGGACAGATAGACGGCCTCTTCCACGTCGTGGGTGACGAAGAGAACGGTCAGCCGATGCTCCTCCCAGATATGCGTCAGGAGTTCCTGCATCTGGTGTCGGGTCAACGCGTCAAGTGCGCCGAACGGCTCATCCATCAATAGCATTTTCGGGCGATAGGAAAGGGCCCGTGCAATGGCGACGCGCTGCTTCATCCCGCCCGACAGTTGCGACGGAAATGCATCGGCGAACTTGGTGAGCTTCACCAGTTCAATGTGCTGACGGGCGACATCTCTGCACTCGGCTGCCGGCCGCCCGGCCGCCTGCAGGGCAAATTCCACATTCTGTTGTGCAGTCAGCCACGGCAGCAGTGTGTAGGATTGGAAGACAACGCCGCGATCGAGCCCTGGGCCGACGATCGGCGCACCGTCCGTCAGAAGAACGCCATTGTCGAAGCCCTGAAGTCCAGCCACGATAGACAGCAGCGTACTCTTGCCGCAGCCGGATGCGCCGACCAGGGAGACGAACTCGTTGTCGGCAAGTTCCAGGTCGATACTGCTGAGCGCATGAACGCGGTTCTTCCTGCCACCATACCACTTGTCGAGACCCTCAATCTTAAGTTTGGATTCGCTCATCTCAAATGCCTCGAAGCGTAACGGAAGAAGACACGCTCGAGGGCCTTCATGCTCTGGTCTGTGATCAGACCGAGCAAGCCAAGGAGCAAGATGTAACCAATGATCGTCTGCGTCTGGAAATATCGCTGAGAGACGACGATGCGATAGCCGAGGCCGGATGTCGCCGCGACAAGCTCTGCCAGCACAAGCCAGGTCCAGGCCCAGCCAAGACTGATGCGCAGCGTGTCCCAGATGCCGGGGAGGGCGGACGGCAGGACGATGCGGCGCAGGATCTTGGTCTCCGACATGCCGAGTGTACGGCCCAGTCCGACGAAGTCGGTTGGCACACGCTTGACGCTGTCCATGACCATCAGCACCTGCTGGAAGAAGGTTCCGATAAAGATGATGACAAACTTCTGGATATCGCTTGTTCCGGCCCACAAAATGGTCAGCGGGACAAAGGCGACGACTGGCATATAGCGGACGAAGTCCACGAAGGGCTCGATGGCCGCTTCCCAGGTCTTGAAACAGCCGATCATGATCCCGATCGGGATCGCCAGGGCCGATGCAATCAGAAAACCGACGAGCATTCGATAGATGCTGATCCCGGCATCGGCCCACAGCGTGCCATCCATCGCCAGTTCCACCATCTTGGCCCACACCGCTCCGGGCGAGGGCAAGAAGATGGGCTTTACCCATCCGGTGACGGTAGCAACCCACCACACGGCAAAGAGCAGCGCAAAAACGGCAACCGCAATCAGAAAAAACGACCGGCCGCTGATCGGATCCCCGATCCGAAAGGCACTGGGTGGTCTACCGACGCCCGCGCGCGATTGCGCGCGGGGCCTTTCCTTCGTTGTCGACGACAATTCTGAGCTAGACATTACGGTCCCGTTGGTGGCCAGAGGTCACTTGTTCGCTGCATCGACAAACGATGTGTCGATCATGGCGTCGGCGGAAACGTCCTGGGTCACGAGGCCGGCTGTTTTGGCCGCCCTCAGAACGTCGGCGAAGGTCTTGGTCTTGAAGTCACCGGCAAAGGCCTTGGCTGCTTCAGCAGAGGTATAGTACTGGACGCCGTCGAAAGCCGTTTTCAGATCATCCGGGGAGGCGCCCACGGCCTTCGAGATGATGGTGCGGTCCTCCTCGGTATTGGCCTTGTAGTCGGCCAGAGCCGCATCCCAGGCCTTGATCATGGCCAGAACCTGCCCAGGCTTCTGCTTCAGTACCTCCTCGCGAACGACGAGGACGTCGGAGACAAGGCCCGGATCCTTGCCGGCTTCAAAAAGCAGCTTGATATTCTTGTCCTGGGCCAGCGCCGTTGAAATGTAAGGCTCGTAGGTGACAGCGACGGGAACACGGCCAGCAATCAATGCCGTTCCGGCATCAGCTGCAGGCATTGGCACGCGCACGATATCGTCGATCGTCATGCCGTTGCTGGCAAGCGCGTAGTTCAGCAGGATGTCGCTTGTCGTGCCTTCCTCGAAGGCGATGTTCTTACCCTTGAGGTCAGCGACGCTCTTGATGTCGCTTCCGGCAAGGATTGCGTCCGCCTTCAGGCTGAAATCGAGAAGCGAGACGATCTTCACAGGCAGGCCGGCGGCGACCATGCCCATGGCCGTGTGCGTGGCGATATTGGCAGCGTCGAGCTGACCGCTGGCAAGTGCCGCGTTGATGTCCTTGTCTTCGCTGAAGTTGACAAGCTCGACATCCTCAAGGCCGGCTTTCTTGAACAGGTCTTTGCTGGCGGCGACGTGCCACTGACCGTAACCGAGCCATGGCTCGATGCCGATCTTGAAGGTGCCCGGCTCCGGCTTGGATGGGATTTGATCCTGGGCGTTTGCCTGCGCACTGGCAAGAACGCCGACGATCCCGAGCGCGATCGCTGCGCGGGCAAACTGCTTGCTGATGGATTTGTAGTTCATTGGGAACCCCTCTTTTGATGATTTTAACGGATCATACAGCTTTCATCTTCTGAAGTCTGATGCCCACCCATCAAAGTCATGACGGGCGAATATCGTATGCAAGTGTTTGTCTCCTTTCGCCGGCGTTCGCGGTCACTGTTTGAGTATCAGATGCGAGCCACGTTTCTTTAGGTCGGCGATCGAGCTCACACCCATCAAAGCCGAGGTAATCGAGAACACGCGACGCAATGTCTCGATCGCACGGTCGACGCGGGCCTGGCCTGCAGCTGCAAGAGCGTAAGCATAGGCTCGACCCAGGAGACCGACCGGTCCCAGCATAAAGGGAAGAGGATGTCGCCGTCCGAGGTATTCGGTCGACAGATCAGGCTCGGCATAGTCGACGAGAACGTGCTGACGCAGCCCCAAAAGCGAGAAATCGTCCTTGTTTCGACGATAGGTTTCCTCCGCAAAGGATGCACCGTCGATGTAGCTTCGATCCCAAACAGATCTCGCAACAGGTCGGCAAGAAGAGCTTCGGCACTGCCGTCGCGCTTGTTGGCTTTTTCCCGGATGGCTGCGGTCCGACTGTTGGGCTGCCCCATGATCTCTCACTCCTGGAATGACGCGAAGGCTTTCATTTTTTGGGCGGCAAGTATCTGCTGCCGAGCGAGTAGCGGCTGCCGACATAGGTGAAGGTATTGACCGTTGCGATCGCCTGCCCCGTCCACGTTTTTCGGTTGAGAACCAGGCAGCTGTCCCGCTCACGAATATGCAGGAGGCGTGCATGTCTCTCCGTCGCCGGGATCGCGCTGATGAGATGCTCGACCTCGGTTAGCGGCGTGCTGTGCTGCAGGTAGTCGTAGGTGCCGATGGACGTAAAATCCTGATCGAGATAGTTCTTCACGAGCTCTGTATTGACGTAGCGCTCCTCCAGTTGAACAGGGACGCCATTCTCGTAGTGAACGACCATCGAGTGATCGACGGGGCAAAGCTTTCTGAACTCGAACGCGTCCAATAGCATTTGATCCGGCCGCTCGATCCGCTCGAGCAGGATCACCTCCGCGCGGTGTTGGCTTCCGCGCGCTTTGATCTCGGTGATGATATTGCTGATCTCGATGAGCGTCGACTGCGCCTTGGGAGGCGAGACGAACGTCCCGACGCCCTGGACCCTGCGCAGATAGCCTTCGGCAGTCAGTTCGCGAAGCGCGCGATGGACCGTCATGCGAGAAACCCCGAGCGAAGACGTCAATTCATGCTCGGACGGAAGCTTCTCGTTCTGTGGCCAACTGCCGTTTCCGATATTGTCGAGGACGAAGTCCTTGACCTTTTCGTAGAGCGGCAGCGCGGTGTTTGAAAGGCCGGGCAATTTCTATCTCCGTCTCACGCCGAGGCGTGTGCTCGATCAATCGGCTATTCGAATGATCGTCTTTAATTTGGTTGAGCGACCATCGATCAGTCGGTGGTACGCGTCAGGAATTTCGTCGAGTGAGTTCAGGATCTCGCTGAATTGCAGAAGTGAGGGCTGCAGCTTTGGCAACAGCGCGATGGCGTCGGCGAGTTCGTCTTCAAAGGCATGGCAGCCAACGAGGGAAATCTCACGCTCGACGAGGACATTGGGATCCAGATCCAGTTTCCCATGACTAATGCCCACAAGAGCGAAGGCGCCGCCCCCGTCCAGAAGTTCGATGCCTTGCGCGATGGCCTTTGTGCTCCCCGTTGCATCCACCGCATAACGCAGTCGCGCGTTGCCGAGAGCAGTCCTTGCTTGCGACTTATCCAGCAAGACCACCGAGCCTCCGCAGAGGCCGGCCACCATCTCGGCACGACTGCCATTCAAATCCGCAAACAACAGCTTCCCATCGTGGAGATGTGAAAGCAGCAAACCGCAGAGACCGCCGATTGTCCCGCAACCGATAAGAATAATCGCTTCGCCTTGGGGCGGATTGAGCCGTCGTACCGCGTGAAGGGCGACGGCCAAAGGTTCGGCCATGGCCGCCACTGCAGGATCAAGTGACGGCTCGTGCTTGAAAACCAGACGAGCCGGTAGTTGGGCCTGCTCCGCAAATCCTCCGTCGCATACCTCGCCGACGAAACCGAGATGTTCGCAGATATTGGTGCGGCCTGATCTGCATGCTTCACATTGGCCACAGTAAAAGCGGGAGTCAGCTGCGACGAGGTCACCGATCGCGAGACCTTCGACGCCCTCACCAATTGCGGAGACGCGACCGCAGAACTCGTGTCCAGCGGTGGATGGACGCCTGCTGATCCACTGGCCGGTTCTGTAGTTGTGAAGGTCCGAGCCGCAGATGCCCACGGCGCGAACATCAATCGTCACGTAACCTGCCGGGGGCGACAGAGGTCTGTCGACTTCCTCGACCCTAAGATCAAGCGCGTCGTAAAGCCGGACCGCCTTCATCCAATCAGCCCCGCTTTGGCAGATAGTTGTCGCGGACCGCCGAGACCGCATACGCGTGAGATGAGAAGCCTTCATACTCCGCAAGCGTATGGGCACGCTTCGCAAACTCGGGATAGGCCGACGCTGTCACGTAGCCGATCGAACTGCGCTTCACAAAATCGGTCACCGACAGCGGGCCGAACGTGCGCGCCCAGCGGCTCGTCGGCAGCACGGCATTTGGACCGAGGCAGAAATTGGCGATGCTGACAGGGGTATGCGGACCCATGAGGATTTCTGCAGCCTCCGTGATCTGTCCGAGATGGGCGAAGGGATCCTGCGAGAGGATTTCGAGATGCTCCGGCGCGTAGGCGTTGACGAAGTCGTAGCTTTCCTCGATCGAGGAGGTAAGGATGATTCCACCGCATTTGCCCGAAAGGACGGCACTCGAGAACTGGACGCGCTGTTCGGTCATACGTGCCCAATGCTCAGGCAGTGCGGCGAGGGCCTCCTCGGCCACGCGGCGGCTATGGGTCACGAGATAGGCGGAAGAGTCGGGACCATGCTCGGCCTCGATCAGGAGATCGAGCGCGGCAAGGCCGCCATGGATCGTGTCGTCCGCGAAAATGATCGCTTCCGAAGGGCCAGCAGGCAGGCCGGTGTCGATGATGCCTGACAGGCTCCGCTTGGCTGCGACCACCCAAGGGCTTCCCGGCCCAACGATCTTCAGAGCCGGCTTGATCGATTCCGTCCCGTAGGCAACCGCTGCGACTGCCTGAGCGCCGCCTACTTTGTAGACAGTTTCCACGCCGGCCAGACGCGCTGCCACGAGCGTTGCGGCGTCCACGCTACCGTCCGGGGCAGGCGGAGTGACGATCGCCAGATTCGGAACACCTGCCACGACGGCCGGGACGGAGGTCATCATCGTGACCGACGGAAACGAACCTTTGCCGCGCGGAACGTAGAGGGCGGCGGACTTGATCGGCGTGAAGCGGTCGCCGGCAAAGGCGCCTGGCTTGATCTCCTTCAGCCACATGGCCTCGGGCTTCTGCTCTTCATGAAAATGACGAATATTCTCGATGCCGAAGGTGATGGCCTCGATCACATCTTCGCTGACGAGCTTGAAGGCGGCGTCGAATTCCGCGTCCGTTGCCTTGATCGTTGCTTCTGTAATATTTGCCTTGTCGAGGTCGCGGCCGAAGCGGGCAACGGCGCGGTCACCCTCGGTGCGCACGGCCTCTAGGATTGGTGCCACTTTCTCGATGAAGCCCGAGATGTCTGTTTCAGACCGTCGCAAGAGCGCGGCCTGCTCATCCGGTCCAAGATTTGAATATTCATGAAAAGTGACGTCGGTCATTGCTCATACCCTTGTTGGCGCACAGAGGCGCAGACAGCCGCTGTCGTCCGCGCCCTGACGGCGCGACGATGTATCGTCCCTACAGGTCATGCTGAAACGCACCGCAAGTCGGTGGCCACCGGCGCAATACCCTGCAAGCTGTTCATGCGAGGACGCCGGATGGCTATCCGGCAAATTCCCAGGAAGTCGAAGACTTCGTTCCCGTTTTATTGTCTAGAGTTGTCTATACATCTATAGACAAATATGATCGTTCATGTGCTGTCAAGCGTCAATTTCCGTTTCTATATCGACGCCAGAAAGCCGCCGTCGACAGGAATACATTGGCCAGTGATGTAGGCCGATGCGCCACTCGCAAGGAAGACGACGGCGCCGCCGATGTCGGAACCATCACCGAACCGCTTCTGTGGAATCTTGTCGAGCATTTTCGCAGACCAGCCCTCATCCTGATAAAACCCTTCGGTCATCGCTGTTCGGAAATAGCCCGGAGCCACCGCATTCACGCGGATGCCCAGCGGCGCCCATTCCGCCGACAGCGCGCGCGTCATGCCGAGCAGTCCCGACTTCGAGGAGCCATAGGGCACAGCGGTCGGGATGCCGACGTAGGACGTGAGGGAGCAGAGATTGATTATGCTTCCACCGTGGGCTCGGCGGGACATCCGGCGTGCTGCGGCTTGCGACCAGAAGAACGCGCCCTTGAGGTTGGTGCCGATGATCTTGTCCCAGATCTGTTCATCGACGTCGAGCGAGGGAGATATCTGTTCGTAGCCGGCATTGTTGACAAGGATATCGACAGCGCCAGTGATGTTTTCGAACTTGCTTAGCGTTTCATCGATGGACGAGATGTCTGTCACATCCTGGGCGCTCGTGATGCAGGTCCTGTTAAGCGCCTCAATCTTCCCTTTGGTTTCGCTTAGCGAATTTTGATCGCGCGCCGTAACGCCAACATCGGCACCCGCTTCGGCAAGCGCCAGCGCAATCCATTGGCCCAGGCCGCGGCTCGCACCGGTCACAACTGCCACTCTTCCTGCCAGATCGAACATCGTATTGGCCATGATGATCCCCTTACTTTTGCAGGATAGAACCACCGTTCAACAATAATGTCTATACATGTATTGACAAAGAGTGGCATTCCGATTTGTGCCTGAAAGACGCGCCATGGCAAAAGTTGCCACAGGACATTACGTTCAGAAATCCCGATCCGCAGCCGCAAGGACTATCATTAGGTTTGAACCGTGGTCTCATGGAGCTGGCCTGGAATCCGTCGCCTGCGCTTGACGCAGTGACAACGGTCTACGTTAATTAAGCGCGCTTACCTAAGCTTGATGCTTATTTAAATAGAAGGGCGCTTGCTTAAATAACGGTCGGAATTCATATTAGGCCATGTCTAATTCCGAACCTAATTTGCGCCTGGGTCGTTTTGTCGAAACAACAGCAGCGAGCGAAACAGTACGGGCGTTCGTGCCTCCGCCATTGCCGCCCGAGCCATCCATCGATGTCCTTTCGCTATTGGAGCGCCTCAGTCTGGCAGAGCGTGCGCTAGGTCGCCTGGATGGCATCACAATGCTGCTCCCGCGCCAGGAGCTGTTCCTTTACATGTATGTGAGAAAAGAGGCAGTTCTTTCCTCACAGATTGAAGGTACACAGTCGACCCTTTCCGATCTTTTGCGGTTTGAGACCGAGGCTCAAGCGGGGCAACCGGTCGATGATATTCGTGAGGTTTCCAATTACGTTGATGCGATGATGTACGGTTTGGAGCGTTTGGAAACGCTGCCAATGTCATTGCGACTGATCCGAGAGATGCACGCACGACTGCTGCAAAGCGGGCGCGGAGGCACAAAGGATCCAGGAGAGTTTCGGCGCTCGCAGAATTGGATTGGAGGCACGCGACCCGGTAACGCACTCTTCGTGCCACCACCTGTGACGGAGTTGGGTGGCTGCCTAGATGCGTTCGAGCGCTTCATGCATGACGCTCAATCACGATTACCGGCACTGATCAAAGCCGGCCTCCTGCATGTCCAGTTCGAAACGATCCATCCATTTCTCGATGGCAATGGCCGTATAGGTCGTCTGCTGGTCACTCTTTACCTGTGTGTGAACGGCGTTCTACGCAAACCATTGCTCTACCTCAGTCTTTACCTCAAGGCTCATCGAAGGGAATATTATCGATTACTGCAAGAGGTCCGTGAACATGGAAACTGGGAAGGTTGGTTAGACTTCTTCCTGACAGGTGTAGCCGACACCGCCAACCAAGCATTTGAAGCTGCCACTCGGATTGTCGATCTTTTCAAGGAGGACAGGGAGAAAATCACAACCGAGAGCGACAGAGCTGGATCGGCCCTTCGTATTCACGAACTCTTTCAGCAAAACCCCTTTCATACGGCAAATCAAATCGTTCAAATGACAGGCCTTTCCGCACCGACTGTCAATGCAGCGCTCGCTGACTTGGAGCGCTTGGGGATTGTCGACGAGGTGACAGGTCGCAAGCGTGGCCGTGTTTTCAGCTACCGTAGATATCTCGCAATCCTAAGCGAAGGCACTGATCCCCTGCCGGCTACGTGATTAAATCAACCGACGTCGTTGACTTTGTCGCCTGACGGACATCTCGTCAGATTGACAAATATGCTACTGAGTAGCAAATTAGGCTCAAAGGAGTTGAACCGATGAGTGTCAAATCGTCGATCTCGCTAACTGACCAGCAGGATGCGTTTGCCCGTTCGCTGGTGGAGAGCGGCCGGTACTCCAGCATGAGTTCCGTTCTTCAGCAGGGCCTAGAACTGCTTCGGCAAAAGACTGAAGCTGAGACCGTTGAAACGGCAGCGCTTCGCGAATTGGTCCAGCGGCGATTGAACGGACCGATGATTTCTGCGACGGAAATGGAAAGCCGAGTCGCGGCAATGATTGAGCGGAAGCGACGGGTTGTTCGTGTGGACTCTTGATTATTCTGAGGATGCCGAACGCGATTTCGAGTTGATCTTCGATCATCTGTTCGACGCCTATGTCGAACTCGGGGACTCGGCTGGCGAGGCTGTGGAGCGTACCGCTGAGCGGATTCGCAAATTGCGTGTCGAAATCGATCGCCTCGTCAATACGCCTTATATCGGGACTCTGCGGCCTGATATTCATCCCGGGATTCGGTTTCTTCGGCGGGACAAGGCGGCTATTTGGTTTTTACCGGTGGAACATAGCCGCACAATCATTGTCGCGGCAATTTTCTACGGCGCGCAGGACCACATCCGAAATATGCTCGCACGTATGCTGGCGCGATAAGGTCCCTACAGCCCCGAGGCCCTCGTCAGATTGACCCTAAATAGATCGCGTCGGCGCTGGTATTTGCGGGTCATTTCGGCGCTCGCATGGCCGAGCTGCTTTTGCACATGACGCTCATCGACCTCGGCCGAGGAGGCCAGACCGACGCGCAGCGAAATGACCGGAGAATTTTGCCGCCCGCTCTTCCTCACCGAGGTCGCCATATAGACGGGCGGCAAGGGCCGCGGACTTGACGAGGTGGGCGACCGCCTTGTCATTGAGACGGTCCGGCCCAACGTCTTTGCCGCGTCCGGTGACGCGGCGGAAGAGGGGGCCTTTGGCGAGCTTGGCGAACCTGATCCAGGTCTCGACGGCGACGGGCGGACAGTTGGTGTCGGCGGAACCGCGGCCGATCTCGACCTCGCGTCAGCCGGTCTTGCAGCGCAACGTCAGCAACATTCCCTTGTCGAGGATCTCGATCCAGCCGCACCCGTCCTCGGTCTGATCGCGTCCGAGGTCGAGGCCGGTGATTTCCTTGCGACGCAGGCCGCCCGCAAAGCCGACGAGTAGGAGTGCCCGGTCCCGCAGGCCCCGAAGCGTGCCGCGTTCCGGGGTCTCGAGCATGGCGATCAGGTCTTCCGGCAGGATCGCCTCCTTTTGCCGCGGCAGGGCGGTGTGGCGATTGCGTCCCCCCGCCATGACGGTGGCGATGGCGCGGTCCTTGCGGTCGAGCAGCATGCCCCGTTGGGTGCAATTCCAGGCGATCGCCGAGAGGCGCCGCTCGATCGTGGAGACGGAATTGGCCTTCACGCCCCGCCGGCGGTCCCGGAGGCACAAGCGGTGATGTAGAGGCCGACGACGTGCGGATCCGGGGGAAGGGGAGCGAGGTTCTGCCGCCGGCACGAGGCGGAAAAATGCTTCCAGTCCGAGGCATGGGTCTTGCGGGTGTTGGCGGAACTCGCCGCCTCGACATAAGCGGAAGCTACTCCGGGACTCAGGGCCAGGCAGCGTAGCTCGTTTCTACGCTCGGCCTTTTCAGGACGACGCCGGCGCGATGGGCACGCGGGGAGACGCCGGTAAGGCGTTTGAAGAAGCGGCTGAAGTATGCCGGGTCGGAAAAACCGAGCGCTTCGGCAACTGCGGCGATCTGCAGTCCCGAGCCGTCCAGCATGGTTGATGCCTCCGAGATCAGGCGTGAATGTATCAGTTCCAGCGGGGTTCGGCCTGTCGCGCGGCGGATTGCACTGTTTAAACGGTCGGCAGTGACGCCAAGTGCGTTGGCGTAGTCGTTGATTGTCCAATGATCGCGGATATGCACCTCGACCAGATGCACAAAGCCGCGAACGACGGCGCGCGGCGAAGGTTGCTGTCGTTCGTCCGCCGGACTGGTCAGGCGCCATATTGCAAGAAGAAGGAGTGCCAGGTGATGGCGAATGACTTCCTGCGCGCCAGGGACGTCTGCTTTCAATTCCTGTTCAATGATGCTGTGTGCTGCCGAGAGGCGGCGCGCTTCCTGCGTGCTTAGACGAGCGCCAAGGATCGGGCGCGAGATTGCTTCGCGAACCTGTGCGAAGACCGCGCCTGACGGCATCGCGGAGCCAAGGACGATGTCTGGTACGGCGAGCGAGGCGCCTTCCGCGCCGGCGTCGAAGGTGATCAAGCCGGTCTCTCCCGACGGCGCCCATACGATGGTAGGGCCGTTGATCGGCACTTCATGCGTGCCGAGCCGGATGTGTCCGCTGCCGGAAACAAGGACGAAGGCACGATTGCGGGTCCCGCGGAAGGTCCACGTCGAGTGCGCGAGCGCGCCGTGGAAAATGCGGGCCTCGACGGCTTCGGGCGCTCGGGGCAAAGGGTGCGCTGCAGGATTGGTAGGCATGATGACGGGAGACATGGCCGCCCTTTTCGCGTTTCCGTGAAAAGTACAAGTATCTCTTGTAAAAGTCTATCACGCTTCGACTGGACGGCGCGTAAATTGAACATGTCAATGGATGCAGCCCCGCCCCAGGAGGAGAAACGGGTCGTGGTTGGCACGTTGGCCTGAACAGCCTGTGGGAGCAGGCTTATGGGAGGAAAATCGATGAAAACCTTTCAACGCAGGCAAGTCCTGCGAAGTGCTGCGCTTGTCGCAGCGGTTGCTGCAACGGGCGTCGGACGGGCCGCCTTTGGGGAAGAGCGCAAGTCCGTTCGTATCGGCTATGCCATTTCAAAGACCGGGCCGAATGCCGGCGGTGCCGGGATTACCACGCTTCCAAACTACCTGCTCTGGGTCAAGGACGTGAATGATGCCGGCGGCCTGGAACTGCCGGACGGCAAGAAGCTGCCGATTGAGGTCATCGAATATGATGACCGTTCGTCGTCGGAAGAAGTTGTGCGGGCGACGGAGCGCCTGGCGACGGACGATCAGGTCGATTTCATTCTTGCGCCATGGGGTACGGGCTTCAATCTTGCTGTTGCGCCACTTTTTGACCGGTACGGCTATCCGCAACTCGCTGTTTCGGCTGTGACGGACAAGGCTCCTCAATTCGTTCAACGTTGGAAGAAAAGCTTCTGGATGCTGGGCGGCGGCCATGATTACGCCAAGGCACTGGCCAGTATCCTCGTCGAAGCCAACAAGGCCGGTACGATCAACAACAAGGTTGCCATGGTCTCCGTTGCCGATGGTTTTGGCATTGACCTTGTCAGCGCGGCCCGTCCGGCCTTCAAGGAGGCTGGTATCGAGGTAGTCTACGACCAGACCTATCCGCTGGCGACATCCGACTTTTCACCGGTCATCAATGAGGCGATGGCGAGTGGCGCTGACAGCTTTGTGGCCTTTTCCTATCCGCCGGATACGTTCGCATTGACGCAACAGGCACAGGTCGCGAGCTTCAATCCCAAGGTGCTCTATCTCGGCGTCGGAACGGGCTTTCCGGTCTACGGCAAGAACAACGGGGAGAATGCGACAGGCATCATGAGTCTTGGTGGTATCGATCCTGCCAACAAGGCCAACGAGGAATATCGCAAGCGTCATGAGGCGCACACCGGGATTGCGCCGGATTACTGGGGTAGCGTGATCACATATGCCAGCCTTCAGATGCTGCAGGAGGCAATCAAGCGCAAGGGACTCGATCGGGAAGCAGTATCGGCCGAGCTTGCCAGTGGCACCTTTGAAACTGTCCTGGGCGATACGAAGTTCGAGGAGAACCAGCTTCGCAAGCTCTGGTGGACCGGCCAGTGGCAAAACGGCCAGTTCGTCGGCGTCGCTCCATCCGACCGTCAAGGGGTGAGCAAAGTGGTGCTGCCCAGGCAGGAATGGAAGAAGGCCTGACACCAAAGGCGGTGCGCGTCCAGGAATGCGCACCGCCCTTTCGCATCTCGATTGAAGGAGGGGGCTGATGCTCGGCACAGCCATACTATCCGGGTTGGTGCTCGGCGGGACCTACGCGCTCGTCGCCATGGGGTTGACGCTCCAATACGGCATTGCGCGGATCATGAACCTTGCCTATGGCGAGACAATCATCGCTGCCGCATTCCTGGCGTACGTGATGTTTTCCCAATGGGGCGTCAGTCCGGTACTCGGCCTTCTCATTGCCATACCGGCGGGCTTTTTCCTCGGCTACATCGTCTATGGCCTGCTGATGCGCCCGCTTGTTGCCCGCGCCCGTGACAAGGCGAGCCTCGAGATCGACTCGATCCTGGCGACGTTCGGTTTGCTCTTCGTGATCCAGGGCCTGCTGTTGGTGGTGTTTGGGGCGAATTTCACAAACTACAGCTACCTCAACATTCCCGTGAAGGTGCTTGGCACAACGGTCGCCGCAAATCGGTTGCTGGCGCTTGTGATGGCCGTTGTCTCCGGCCTTGGCATCTATCTCGTTCTAACCCGAACTCTCTGGGGCACTGCACTGCGCGCCGTTGCGGTTTCGCCATCGTCTGCCGCCCTCGTCGGCATAGATGTCGACAAGGCCGCACGCACGGCGTTTGCGATCGGGGGAGCTCTTGCGGCCGCCGGCGGTGTCGTCATCTCGATGTATCAGACGTTTACGGCAACCTCGGGCGTCGTCTTCACCATGAAGGCGCTGATCGTGGTCATCATGGGCGGCGTTGGCAATATTCTCGGCGCTCTTTCGGCAGGCTTGATACTTGGTCTGGTGGAGACCTTCGTGGCGACCTTTGTGTCACCGGGGCTCACCCTCGCGGCGACCTATCTCATCTTCCTTGGTGTTTTGCTGTGGCGTCCGGCCGGTATGTTCGGAAGGACCACAAGATGAGCCGCAATTCTCTTTTACAGGCCGCGATCATCACCGTTGTTGTTGGCGCGTTGGCCTGCCTGCCGTTCTATGCCAATCCCTATACCGTCACACTGATGATCGGGATGCTCGGTTATGTCACCCTGGCAACAGCCTGGGCGCTGTTTTCCGGTCCAACGCGCTACGTGTCGCTCGCAACCGTCGCTTTTTTCGGCATCGGCGCCTATACCTGCGCAGTCTTCAGCGAGAGCGTTCCTTATGTTCTGCTCCTTCCGATTGCCGGCGTTATCGGCCTGGCAGTCGCACTCATTGTCGGCTTGTCGACCCTGAGGCTTGCCGGCGTCTATTTCGTCATCTTCACCTTTGGTCTTGCCGAACTGGTACGCCAGCTCGTGACCTGGTACGAGGTCAATATGACGGGAACGCTCGGTCGCTATATCTTCCTGCCGGTGACGCCGGAAGGGATATACTGGCAGCTTCTGGCGCTGGCGACGGCCACTTTGCTCATCTGCTGGGGTGTGGGCCGCAGCCGTATCGGTTTGGCCCTGAAGGTGATCGGTGACGACGAGGTCGTTGCTGCCCATTGCGGCATTAACATTGCCCGCGTGAAGCTTGCGCTATTTGCCATAAGTTCCGTTATCATCACGCTCGTCGGTGCCATCCAAGCGCCGCGCTGGACGTATGTGGAGCCGGCGATTGCCTTCAATCCCACGCTTTCCTTCCTGACGCTGATCATGGCCTTGCTTGGGGGCGCCAACAGGCTTTGGGGACCGCTCTTGGGTGCCGTGCCACTCTTCCTGCTATTTGAATGGTTGTCGGCCAACTTCCCGAACCATTATTCGATCATCCTCGGCCTGCTATTCATCGCGATCGTCTTCGTGTTGCCGCGTGGCGTGCTGGCCTTCATCGAAGAGAACTGGAAGCGCCGGCACAATGGCAAGATCAAAGCAGTTCCGGGAGTTGCCGAATGAGCGAGCTTTTGACGATTTCCGGCCTGACCAAGCGTTTCGGCGGCCTAACGGCGGTAAATGCGGTGTCATTCTCGATGGAGCGTGGCGAGGTCGTCGGTCTGCTTGGCCCAAACGGTTCCGGCAAGACCACGGTTCTCAACATGATCTCCGGGCATCTGAGGCCGACGGGGGGAACGATTGCGCTCAGCGATCATATCATCTCCGGACTGGCGCCGCACCGGGTGGCTTTGAAGGGAGTGTCACGCACCTTCCAGTTGGTGCGCGCGCTGCCGTCGCTGAGCGTCATGGAAAATGTTGTGGTCGCGCTTGCCTTCGGCCGTGGCAAGCTATGGGGACGTGCGGCTGAGGAAGCGGCGCTCGCCAAGCTTGATGAGGTCGGCCTGGCCCATCGCGCGCACCAGGCGGCACAGGACCTGACCTATATCGACCTGAAGCGCATGGAACTTGCCCGCGCACTTGCGGCCGAACCGGAACTGCTGTTGCTGGACGAGTGGCTGGCGGGGCTCAATCCGACGGAACTTAGAACGGGGATCGATCTGATCCTCTCGTTGAAAAATCGCGGTATCACCATTCTTCTCGTGGAGCACGTGATGGATGCCATCCGCGCGGTCTGCAGCCGCTGCGTCGTCATGAACGCCGGCCGCAAGATCGCCGACGCATCAACAGCTGAAGCGCTCGCCAATGCTGACGTCGTCACCGCCTATCTCGGAGAGCGCCATGCTTGAGGTTGCTCATCTTTCGCTGCACTACGGCCGCCACAATGCGCTTGATCGCGTATCGATCAAGGTCAACAAAGGCGAGACCGTGGTCATTTTAGGCGCCAACGGCGCGGGCAAGTCGTCGCTGCTGAAGTCGATCGCCGGGATCACCCGGCCAGACCCTGGTGCCGTGGTGAGTTTTGCCGGGAACACGATATCGGGCGTGCCTGCGCATGAAATCGTCGAGGCCGGCATCGCCCTCGTGCCGGAGGGAAGAGGAGTGTTCGGCGATCTCACCGTGGAAGAAAATCTTCTCCTCGGGGCCTACTCCAGGCGCGCTCGCAAGTACGCGGCCGAGAGCCGCCAATTCATCCTTGAGCTTTTTCCCAAGCTACGCGACCGCGGCGGGCAGTTCGTCAATACGATGTCAGGCGGCGAGCAGCAGATGGTGGCAATTGGCCGCGCACTGATGTCGAAGCCGGATCTCTTGATGCTGGACGAGCCGAGCCTTGGCCTAGCGCCCCTTGTCGTCGGCGAGCTGTTCGAGAGCCTGGCTCGCATTCGAAAAAGAGGACTTGCACTTCTGATCGTCGAGCAGAACGTCAAGAAGAGCCTTGCCATCGCCGACCGTGGCTATCTTGCCGAGGCCGGTCGGATCACTGGCGAGGGACCCGCCGGCGAACTGATAAACGATCCCGCAGTGCAGCGCGCTTTTCTCGGCGCGATGGTTTGATTTGGTGACACGGAGATCCCCATGAACATGCTTGGCCTGAAGATCAACAATGCCGAAGTGGAAGCGACCGACGGTCGCAGTTTCGAGCGGCTGAACCCGATTTCCGGAGAAGTCGCCTCGACCGTTGCCGCAGCGTCGGTGGAAGATGCCCGCCAAGCCGCAAATGCTGCCGCCAAGGCGTTTCCTGCCTGGGCCGCGACCGGCCCCGGCCAGCGCCGCAAGCTGTTGCTCGCTGCCGCCGACCGGCTGCAGGAAAAGGCGCCCGAGTTCGTGGCGGCCATGGCTGCGGAAACGGGTGCAACCGCTGGATGGGCGATGTTCAACGTTGGCCTTGCTGCGGATATGCTTCGGGAGGCGGCATCTCTGACGACCCAGATTTCAGGCGAGGTCATCCCGTCTGACCGGCCCGGGAGCCTCGCCATGGCGATCCGCCAGCCGGCGGGCGTGGTGCTTTCCATCGCGCCGTGGAATGCGCCGGTTATTCTAGGCGTCCGCTCTTTGGCAACGCCGCTTGCCTGCGGCAATACCGTCGTGATGAAGACCTCGGAGATCTGCCCGCGAACCCACCGACTGATCGTCGATGCGCTGCACGAGGCCGGTCTACCCGAGGGAGTGCTGAACGCAGTGTCGAACGCACCCGAAGATGCGGGCGAGATCGTCGAGACGCTCATTGCCCACCCTGCGGTGCGCCGCGTAAATTTCACCGGCTCCACGCGTGTCGGCCGCATCATCGCCGAAACCGCTGGCCGGCATTTGAAGCCTGTGCTGCTGGAGCTTGGCGGCAAAGCGCCGTTCGTCGTTCTGGACGATGCCGACATCGAGCAGGCCGTCGCCGCTGCAGCGTTCGGGGCCTATATGAACCAGGGACAGATCTGCATGTCCACCGAGCGGATCGTCGTCGACGACAAGATCGCTGACACCTTCGTTGAGGCATTGGCTGCCAAGGTCAAGACGCTCAAGGCGGGCGACCCGCGCAAGGCAAACACGCCGCTTGGTTCTGTCGTTGATTCCAGGGCAGCGCAACGCATCGACGCACTGGTGCGCGACGCGGTTTCCAAGGGGGCGGTGCTTGCCGGGGGTGGCGACGTCAATGGCACAATCGTCGATGCAACGCTGCTTGACCGTGTAACGCCTGCCATGCGGATCTATGCAGAGGAGAGCTTCGGGCCAGTAGTCTCGGTGGTGCGTGTCGGCTCGATCGATGAGGCCGTCCGCGTTGCCAACGACACGGAGTACGGGCTTTCCTCGGCGGTCTTCGGCAAGGACGTGAACCGCGCCATGGCCGTTGCAAGAAGGATCGAATCCGGCATTTGCCACATCAATGGTCCAACCGTGCATGACGAGGCACAGATGCCGTTCGGCGGTGTCAAGGATTCCGGTTATGGCCGCTTTGGCGGCAAAGCCGGAATTGCCGAGTTTACCGAACTGCGCTGGATCACCATTCAGGATGGCCCGATCCACTATCCGATCTGATGGAGAGCGCCTTGGGTATGCTTGATGGGAAAACCTGCATCGTCACGGGTGGCGCAGGAAGTCTCGGCCTGGCGGCCGCCAGGTTGTTTCTCGCAGAAGGAGCAAACGTTGCCCTCGTCGATCTCGCGCGACAGGCACTTGCGCAGGCAGCAGCGGATTTGCCGGCGGATCGGGTGGAACTGGTTGCGGCGGATGTGTCGAATGCGAAAGACACAGCGCGCTACGTCAAGCGCACGGTTGATCGGTTCGGCTCGATTGATGTGCTGTTTTCCAATGCGGGCAACTTCGGTACGGTGTCGCCGATCGAGGACTATCCGGAAGATGTCTTCGATGCCGTACAGGCGGTCCATGTGAAGGGGGCCTTCCTTGCCGCGAAGTTCGTTGTGCCTGCCATGCGCGACGGTGGCAGCATCGTGATTACCTCGTCTGTCGCCGGTGTCCGCGGTGATGCCGGCGTCTATGCCTACATCACCGCCAAGCATGCACAGGTCGGTCTCATGCGTTGTCTTGCCAAGGAGTTGGCGCCGCGTGGTATCCGCGTCAATACCATTCATCCCGGTCCGATCGACAACAGCTTCCAGCTCGCCGTTGAACAGGGGCTGGGTGCTGCGATTGGTGCTGATGGCACTGAATTCTTCAACCAAATCATTCCGCTCGGACGACATGGAACCGCCGGCGAGGTTGCGAGATCGGTGCTCTACCTTGCCTCGGACCAGTCGAGCTTCGTCACTGGAGCGACGCTCATGGTCGACGGCGGCATGAGCGTCTAGACAACGGGGAACGATACATGGACAGCAACATCGAGCGCCAAGCCAGGGGGGAGACGATGACCGCTGGCGGGGCGTTACTGGCACGGCTCAAGGCGATCGGCATCGACTATATTTTCGCCAATTCGGGAACCGATTTTCCTCCCATCATCGAAGGGTTGGCTGAGGCTGATGCCAAGGGCATCCCCCTGCCAGAGGCGATCGTCATCCCACATGAGAGCGCGGCAATGGGGATGGCCCACGGCTATTACCTGGCAACGGGGCGTCCGCAGGCGGTCATGGCGCACACAAATGTCGGCCTTGCAAATTGTGCGATCGGGGCGATCAATGCCGCGACCGAGCATATTCCCCTACTGCTTTTTTCGGGCAAGACGCCGGCTTCGGAGATGGGTCATCTTGGGTCGCGCACGGTGCCGATCGGCTGGGGGCAGGAGATGCGCGACCAGGCGGCATTGGTGCGCGAGGCCGTGAAATGGGACGACGAACTCCGCTTTCCGGAACATGTGCCACAGATGGTCGACCGCGCACATGCCATTGCAATGTCGACGCCGCGCGGGCCAGTTTACATGAGCCTGCCACGCGAGGTTCTGTGTCAGCCTTGTCCGACAGAAGGTTTGGGGGCTTCCCTGCAGATGGAAGCCTTTATCCACGCGCCAGATCCAAGGGCGATTGAAGAGGCGGCGCGGCTCCTCGCATGCGCACGCCAGCCGGTGATTTTTGCGCAGCGCGGTGCTGGATCAAAACACGGGTTTGCAGCGCTTCGTGCCCTTGTCGAGGAATGGGCAATTCCGGTTTGCCAGTATTGGGCCGTGCAGCTTGCGCTCCCGAGTGACCATCCGATGGCCGCGCAGGCCGACCCCGAACCCTTGTTGGCGCAGGCCGATGTTGTGCTCGTTATCGATGCACTCGCTCCATGGTCGCCCGACATTCATTCGTTGAACGATGGGTGCAAGGTCATCCAGCTCGGGCAGGATCCGTTGTTCCAGCGCTTTCCGGTCCGCTATTTCCCTTCGCACGTGACAATCGCCTGCGACGTGGCCGATGGATTGGCAGCGTTGCGTGCGGCGATGTCGCGATTGTCTCCGGCAACGGACATTGAGCGCAGATCCGCAACCTTGACCAAGCGGAATGGTGAGGCACGGGCGGCGGTGCTGGCGCGAGCAGAGACCGGATGCGCTGAGCCAATGACCAAGGAGTGGGTGAGCCTTGCGCTATCCAAGACAATCGGCGGCCGTCCGGCGACGGTTTTGTCGGAGCTTGGATGTCCGCTTGCCCCGATGCAAATTGCTGACCATCGTGGCTGGTATCAGGAGCCGCATTCAGGTGGTCTTGGCTGGGCCTTCCCTGCCGCGCTCGGGATGCAGCTTGCAGATCGCGACCGCCTCGTCGTGGCGACGATGGGCGACGGCTCCTACATCTTTTCCAATCCGGTTGCCTGCCACCAGATCGCCGAGGCACTGGCGCTTCCGATCCTTTTGATCATCGTCAACAATGCGGAATGGGGGGCCGTGCGCCAATCCGTGGTTGGCATCTATCCGGACGGCTATGCCGCCAAAGCAAACCGGATGCCGCTGACGTCGCTTTCGCCAATCCCGGACTTTACCAAGATTGCGCAGGCGAGCCGGGCATACGCCGAAAGAGTTGAGCGTGGGGGCGATCTTGAGGCCGCGCTTGCGGGCGCCATCCGCCACATCGACGAAAACCGGAGCATGGCGCTGCTCGACGTGCGTGTGCGCGCCTGAGACTATGAAAATGGGAGGAAAGCATGCCTGAACTCGCGACCACAGAATTCTGGAAAGACTTGCAGCCGATCAGCAAGGTCTTTCAGCCAGACGCGCTGCCCGAGGTCTACCTTCAAGATGCGCCGACAGAGGATGAACGCTATTATGTTCCGTTCACGGATACTGTCTCTTCGCGTCCGCTCTGGATTTCGCCGACGCAGAACAAGTGGTGCGACATCCTCATGGCCAAGAAGGCAGGCCTTGTAAACCGGCACTATCATCCGCACGAGGTTTTCGCCTATACGATCTCGGGCAAGTGGGGATACCTCGAGCATGAGTGGACGGCAACGGCTGGCGATTTTGTCTACGAGACGCCGGGCGAGGGCCATACGCTGGTCGCCTACGAGCACGAACAGCCAATGAAGGTGTTCTTCCAGGTCAAGGGGCCACTGATCTGGCTCGACGGGACCGGCGAGCCGGACGGGTTCTTCGATGTACACAACTACATTGCGCTTTGTCGTGACCACTACGAGAAGGTCGGACTCGGGCGCAATTATGTCGAACGGCTCTTCCGGTAACCTTAAGCTGTGCGTCCTGCTCCGGTGGCGTGCCGATCCGCTTGAAGCCGGCCGGGTATTGTCACTTCGCCTTGATCGCGCGTAGTTCCGGTATCCGTCCGGCCAGGGTCGCGGACTGTGACGAGCACCGCCGGCGCTGTCGCAGCCGCTGGCTTGTAAAGACAATACCGGCGTCGAATGCGACGTGCGTGCAGTTCCCTATCAGTCGTCGGCTCCAGCTGCCAGCGGGACGAAGAGCCCAAGCTTTACGTCGCGAAGTACTACATTGGTGTGCATGCGCCGGATCTGAGGGTTTTCCGCCATGATCAAGGCTGCAATATCGTCATAGTGCTCGACGTCACGGGCGGTGACGATGGCAATGAGATCCACGGCTCCCGTGACATAGTAGACCTGCTGGATATGATCCTGTTTTTCCGCCCAAAGCCGGAATTTCGCCAGTGCATCGTAATTGTCCCGCTCAATTTCCATGCCGACGATAAACACCATAGGTGTGCCGGTTGCCTTGCGCTCGACGACCGCCACCTCCGCCTTGATGATCCCATCTTCGCGCAGGCGCTTCAGACGCCGTTGAACGGCCGACGTTGAGAGGCCGACGTCGTCGGCGATGCTCTCGGCGGTTCGCTGGCAATTGCGCTGAACGAGCTGGAGAATGTCGCGGTCAAAGTGATCCAGTTTTTCCATTTTGTCTCCTTTGGCCATCGCGCCGTAAGCTGCTTCGTTCGTTCTATCCGAAAACAAGCAATGGGAAGAGATTTTTGCACATATTATTCATTTTAGTTTAGCTTTGCGCGCAAAATTAACGCACATCCGCGATATTCTGCTCAAATTGCTTTTACGGAATTGTGAATGCCAGAACCAACTTCTCAGGCACTATGTGTCGATGATCTACACAAGAGCTTCGGCTCGCACGAAGTCCTCAAGGGCCTTTCGGCAAGGGCCCGTCAGGGTGACGTGATTTCGATCATCGGATCGTCCGGGTCTGGAAAGAGCACCTTTCTGCGCTGCATCAATCTGTTAGACGTTCCCGACCGCGGTCGTATCATCGTGAATGGTGAGGAAGTCGCCTGGAAGCGGACGCATCGGGGGCAATTGCAGCCAAAGAGCTGGCGGCAGATCGAGCGGATGCGCGCCGGCCTCGGCATGGTCTTCCAGAGTTTCAATCTGTGGGCACACAAGACAGTGCTCGAAAACATTATCGAGGCCCCGGTTCACGTCCTGCGCATTCCGCGCCGCGAGGCAATCGAGAAGGCAGAAGCGCTCCTGGCCAAGGTAGGCCTTTACGACAAGCGCGATGCCTACCCAGCTTTTCTCTCCGGCGGCCAGCAGCAAAGAGCGGCGATCGCCCGCGCACTTTGCATCGAGCCGTCAGTGATGCTCTTCGACGAGCCGACGTCGGCACTCGACCCGGAGCTGGTCGGCGAGGTGCTCAAGGTCATACGCGACCTCGCCGAGGAGGGGCGAACCATGCTCATCGTTACCCACGAGATGCGTTTTGCGCGCGATGTCTCGAGCCACATCCTCTTCCTGCACCAGGGGCGGATCGAGGAAGAGGGGCGCCCCGAACAGATCTTCGACGCTCCCCTTAGCGCGCGCTGCCGCGAATTCACCGGCATGCTCACGCGCTGATCCTTGGCGCTTTCACATACGACAACATCAGGAGAATCTGAAAAATGAAACTACTCCCCATGCTTCTTGCCGGCGCTACGCTGGCTTTTTCGGCCATCACCGCTCAGGCTGAGGTTCGTTTCGGCATTATGAACGAATCTTATCCGCCGTTCTTCGCCAAGGATGCCTCCGGTCAATGGCAGGGCTGGGAAATCGATCTGATGAACGCCGTCTGCGGAGAGATGAAAGAGCAATGCTCAATCGTGGAGCTGTCCTGGGATGGCCTCATTCCTGCCCTGCAGAGCAAGAAGTTCGACGTCATTTGGTCGTCCATGTCGAATACCCCTGAGCGTTCGAAGGTCATCGATTTCACCGACAAATATTACAACACCCCCAGCACGCTGATCGGGCCGAAGGGTGAGAAGGTCGGCGCAAGTGCAGAGGATGTGAAGGGCAAGACCATCGGCATCCAGGTCTCCACCATCCAGTCGGACTACTTCAAGAAGTATTTTGCCGGGGTCGCGGACGAGAAGACCTATCAGACGCTCGATGAGGCGTTCCAGGACCTCGCTGCCGGACGCATCGACTACGTATTCGGGGATTCGCTTGCTCTGGATGCCTTTCTGAAAAGCGATAGCGGCAAGGATTGCTGCGCCAAGGCCGGTGATGTTGCAGATGACAAGGAGATTCTCGGGGCAGGAGTGTCCGGCGGCCTGCGCCAGGAAGATACCGAACTGAAGGCAAAGCTCAACGCCGCGATCGCTGCGGTACGCGCCAGCGGCAAGTATGACGAAATCACCAAGACGTACTTCGACTTCGACATTTACGGCGCAAAGTAAACGGTCCGGACGATGGCGGCCACCCAAGGAATCCTCGAGCTTCTTTCACCCTATCCACCTGGATGGGGTGGGACGTTGCTCGTGGGTGCCGTCTCCACGATTGCGATTTCTGCCGGCGCCTTCCTGATCGGCCTTCTGCTCGGGACGGGAGGCGCTCTTGGCAAGCTTTCCGGCAACCGGCCGCTTCGTCTGGTACTCGATCTCTATACGACGGCTATTCGAGCCATTCCGGAACTGATCTTGATCGTCGGGCTCTATTATGCCGGCATGGACGGCCTCAATCGGCTGCTGGCAACGTTTCGTCTGCCGGAGATCGAGGTGAATGGCTTCGTCGTCGCCGTCGCTGTGCTCGGCTTCGTACAGGGTGCCTACATGACGGAAGTGCTGAGGGGAGCGATCCTCGCCATTCCCGCTGGCGAAATCGAGGCGGCGAAGGCCTTCGGCATGGGGCCACAATTGCGTTTTCGTCGTGTCATCCTGCCGGCACTATTGCCGAACGCGTTGCCGGGCCTTGCCAATCTCTGGATGTCGATCACCAAGGACAGCGCGCTGGTTGCCGTCGTCGGTTACCAGGAACTCGCGCTCGCCACTCGCCTGGCCGGCGCGAGTACCAAGCATTACTTCATCTTCTTCCTGGCCGCAGCGCTTCTTTACCTCGCCATCACGCTCGTCTCCAACGTCGTCTTCAGTCTGATCGAGCGTCATGTGCGGCGCGGCCAACCGAAGCCCGTCTGAGGAGTGGGCAGCATGACCTTCACATGGATGGCCTCTTACTGGCCGCTTCTACTGGCAGGCGCCGCACAGACCGTTCTGCTCCTGGTGATCTCGGTCGTCTTCGGCTTCGCAATTGCGATCGGTCTTGCCTTTGCGCAGGTAAGCGGCGGCCCCCTCGTCAGGTATTTCGCTAGGGGCTATTGCACCTTCTTCCGCGGCACGCCTCTGCTCATCCAGCTTTGGCTTCTCTACTATGGTGTTGGTTCGCTACTGCCGATGATTCCCGGTATCCGCCAGAGCCTGTTCTGGCCCATGCTGCGCGAGGGTTTCTTCTTTGCGGCCGTGAGTTTCACCCTGAACTACGCCGCCTACGAAGCGGAAGTGTTGCGCGGCGCGCTGCTTGCCGTACCGAAAGGTGAGTTGGAAGCAGGCCGCGCATTCGGCATGTCGCGCTTCACGCTAATCCGGCGCATCTGGCTGCCGCGGGCCATCCGCATAGCATTACCAACGATTGGTGGTGAAATCGTCATGCAGCTGAAAGCGACCCCACTCGCCTTCACTGTCACCGTGATGGATCTCTATGCGGTCGCAAGCAAGGTGCGCCAGGACACATTGCTCGTCTACGAGCCGCTGATCGTGGTGACGGTGTTCTATCTCATTCTCACCGCCACTATTGCCCGCGTCTTCCGCCAGCTTGAGGCGGAGGTGCCGGTGCGACGGTAACAAGAGGAACGATCATGTCTTCTCGACTTCCAGCGGCTCCAACGATGATTGCGGCTCTCTGGCTCCTGATAACCCCCTGATCCAAGTTCGGAATCCTTCCATGAATGAAGTCTGCATCCTCGACGGCGGCATGAGCCGCGAACTCTTACGGCTTGGCGCCGAGCTGAAGCAGCCGGAATGGTCGGCTCTCGCGCTTATCAATTCGCCAGACATTGTTCGCAAGGTCCACGACGAATTCGTTGCCGCGGGCTCCGACGTCATTACGACCAACAGCTATGCTGTCGTGCCGTTTCACATCGGCGAGGACCGATTTTGGGAGGAAGGCGCCGCATTGATCGCGCGCTCAGGCAAGCTTGCCCGCGACGCCGCGGATGCCTGCAGGGACCGCAAGGTCCTGGTTGCCGGTTCGCTACCGCCCGTTTTCGGTTCCTACGAGCCGCAGAATTTTGATCCTCTGCGGGTACAGAAGTATCTTGCGGTACTCGTGCAAAATCTCGCTCCTTATGTCGATGTCTGGCTAGGCGAAACGCTGAGCCTCATCGCCGAAGGGGATGCCGTTCGCGAGGCGGTTGCGCAAACCGGAAAACCATTCTGGATCTCATTCACCCTGGCCGACGATGCAGTGCAGACAAGCGGCGCACCACCAAAGCTCCGCTCGGGCGAGTTGGTAGAGCAGGCTGCGTCATGGGCGGCGCAATCGGGTACGGAGGCGCTCCTGTTCAACTGCAGCAAGCCGGAAGTCATGCGTGCGGCCGTCGGCGCGGCGGCCCAGATTTTCAAGGATCGTGCCTCGCCCCTCAAAATCGGCGTATATGCGAATGCCTTTGAGGGCGAGCAAGGAGATGCTGCTGCCAACCAAGGCCTTCACGAGACTCGGAGCGACCTAGATGATGACATCTATTCGCGCTTTGCCTGTTCGTGGGCGGAGGCCGGTGCAACGATGGTCGGCGGTTGCTGCGGGATCGGTGCTGGACACATTCACCGCCTCCGTAGAGTGCTTAAGGGTTAACGGCCACAGCTGAACGGTGGTGATCTCGCGGATGGTGTTATCGTGAACGAAGGAGCATGGCCTGGCCGTGGGGCTTTCGTGTCTTTTGACAGGAAAGTTGTTGAATCTCGACAGGCTGGCAAGGCCAACCGGCGCGTTTTCATGACGCCAATGATGAGTGGCATGACAATGCCCATTCCGGTGGGGCCGTGAGGCTCCCCATCCGTTGTCGTACCAGCCGGATACGCGCAGCAGTCTTCCCGTGAAGAGTTTGAGAAGGGCTTCCAAGCCTCGCCTATTTGGTCGTGATGGCGACGATCTTTTCATAGACGCTGCGGGGGATGGATAGTTCCCCTGACGTCTGAGCGGACTCTATTCCACTAACGCCTGGAACGAACACGCCTTTGTCCTGCAGGCGACGTACTTGGCGGAGTGCTCGATCAATCCGCCCGTCAGCTCCTTGCCCAGGCACGATTGCGACCACACTCAGCCCGACGGCGGGCGATGCCGTACCCGACCTGAAATCCGGCGCATCGAGAGACCAGGGGCCACCGGAAAGGCCAGCCGACAGCATTTCCACAAGGAGCGCGATATTTGCGCCTTTGCGGCCGCCGAAGGGCAACAAGGCTCCCGTCAGCGCCGTTTTTGCATCTTGGGTTGCGTTACCGTCTGCGTCCACCGCCCAACCTTCAGGGATCGCCGTTCCTTCTTCCGCTGCCCTCACGATGTTTACGTAAGCGGTTGCGCTCGACGCCTGATCAATGATCATTGGGGGCGTGCACTCGCCGAGCGGAAATCCGAACGCCATCGGATTTGTGCTGTAGACGACAGGTCCTCCGGCTTTAGCCACCATCATGGCATTTGCATTCGTCGCTGCCAGTCCAACCACACCTTCATTGCAAAGTCTGCGGACGTAATATCCGAGCTCTCCGGTCGTATAGCTGTTGGTCTGCGTGAAGACAGCAACACCAAAATTGCGAACGGCTGCGAGCAGATCAGCAAAGGCAAGATCGAAACCCAGCTGGGCGATGCCGCGATCTGCGTCGGAAACGAGAAATGCAGGAAAGGCACGCTCCAACCGCGGGTTTGGATCGCGATTTATCCGTCCCTTGCGGAAGCCATCGAGATAGTCCACGAGGTGCGGAAATCCTAGGGTAGGTGGCCCGTAGATTGCCGCCGACAACGTAGCATCCACGAGAGAACGTGCGCTCGATACGGCCGTACCGCAAGCCAGGCACGCTTTCATTGCAAGTTCCTCGGCGTCCTTTCTACTGAGTACGACCGCGTCGGACATGTCAGATCTCCAACCCTGCTTTTCTGCCTTCGTAGAACGCGTAAGGAGCCTGGCGCGGTGCCGCGCAATCTCCGATCTGTCGCGTGGCAACGCCCAATTCAAGAAGGCTTGGCATCAGCAAGTCCATCGGATGATTGGTCGTTGCGGTGACCAACCCCTCCGCCTCGATGAAGCGGCGCTCACCGGTGTTGTGATCCAAAATCGTTGCACCGTTGCCGTGCCATTCGACGACACTGACCTCCGTGATCCATTGAACACCCAGCCTTTTCAAAGCCTGTCGCATCGGCACATCGGCGGCCGTTCTTTGAAGTTCCTTTCCGACGAACGGGTCGGGCGTAAGAATTGTGACATGATGGCCATCTTCCGCCAGCTTCCAAGCCGTCCCGCATCCACGCCAGCCACCTCCCTCATCCAGGAGAAGGACACGCTTGCCTGGTCTTGCCTGCCTTGCCATTACCGCTTCGACGGTGAAAACGCTGCGCTTGTCGATGCCGGGCATCGCCTCAACGGTTGGCAAAGCTTTCTGAAAGCCGGTCTCAGGGGAATAGGAACCAGTGGCCACCACAACGACATCCACCTCCGATAGGTCGATCTCGTCGGATTCCACGTAGGTGTTCAGCCTGACGTCAACGCCGAGCTTGTCCAGTTGGCGTTCGTACCAGCCGAGCAGATCAAGGATCTGGGCGCGCCTGGGCTGCAGACCAGCGAGCAGAAAATTGCCGCCGAGGCGCATGCCGGCTTCCGAGAGGACGACGCTGTGACCGCGTTGCGCCGCTACCCTTGCCGCCTCGAGCCCTGCTGGGCCGCCACCGATGACAAATACTCGCTTTGGATCAGAGGTCTTGGTGAATCGATCGCCGTTCCATTCGAACTCACGCCCCGCCGAAGGATTGATCAGACAGCTTATCCAGTAGTCCCTAGAGCGTCGCCCCCAGCACATCTGGTTGCAGGAGATGCACCCACGAATGTCTTCAGGACGTCCTTCGCTGGCCTTTTGCGCCAGATGAGGGTCGGCGATCTGTCCGCGAACGATGGACACAAGGTCGCACGCGCCTTCGCCGAGGACCGTCTCGGCATTCTCAGGTGTTCGGATGTGACTTTCGGCGATGACGACGGCGTTCTTCACGACCTTCTTCAGACATGCGGCAAGATCGGCGCCGAGTTTTTCTGGATAGATAAACGTCGGCATCAGCTTGTGGAAGTCGAGATAGCCTCCCGACCCGCACGTTACGTAGTCGACGAGACCGAGCGCATCGTGAAGCTTCACGATCTCGGCAAGTTCTTCCCGCTGGAGAGCTGCCTTCACGTCCGGCTCGTCACTAACCGCAAGACCTATAATGAAATTCGGTCCACAGGCTTCTCGTATCCGGGAAAGAATCTCGCGAGACATACGTGTACGGTTTTCGAGCGACCCTCCCCATTGATCTTCACGTCGATTGCTCCATGGCGTCCAGAATTGGTCGACCATGCCCAGATACGCTGCCCAGACTTCCACGCCGTCGAAGCCGGCCTCGCAACATCGCCGCGCCGCTTGAACAAACCCGTCGATCGTTTCCCAGATCTCGGCTTCGGTCATCGGATGCGATCCGTCGCTGTCGTGGTAGCTCGGCAGACCGGACGGCGACCAGTGAGGATGGAAGGAATTGTCGGAGTCGCCGTGCGCTCCAACGTGATAGAGCTGCTGGATCGCGACGGCCCCGTTCTCCTTGATGGCCCGAACAACCTTGGCAAAGTGGGGGACGACGGTATCGTCGCAGTGACGGAAGTTTCTCTGTGTCAGGACCGCAGCAGCATGGACCGGCATCGGTTCGACGACGATCATCGCGGCGCCGCCGATCGCGCGCTCGGCGTAATAGGCGACATGGCGCTCGGTTGGCAGTCCATCGACGGCCATGTTTGCTGTATGAGCGCCAAATACGATGCGGTTGCGAAGGGTGTGCCCACGGATCAGGAGCGGAGTGAACAGGCGGGGAAACTTTTCGGGCATGATCGCTTCCGGATTGCAGGTCTTTGCTAGATTCTGGCTACGATGGTCTTTCGGATGTCATCGACTTGAGAGCAGGGGGCAATTGCCGCGCCGGAGAAAAGGAGTGCTTGCCCGAGCGCGTCGTCGACGCCCTATCGTCGGGACAGAACATGCTTCCGAGGATCTCGACGGGCAAACCTGTATCCTGGGAGGCAGTCGTGCATGGAACTCGCGAGAAATCCCATGCACAGGGGGATCCGTTCCAACAGGCACCGTGGTCGAACCTTTGTGCGAAAAGCCTCACCGCACGAGGGCAACAGCATCGTTGCTCATTTGAGCGACGTCCGAGTTGACCATCGCGGCCGCAAGCTGGCGGAAAGTGACGACACCGACAGGACGAGATCCTTGCCCGACGACTGTTACATCGCCATCGGGCGCCAACGCGAGCAGACGAACGGCCTCCTCGACAGTCGTCGAAGCGTCGACGGTGAAATGGCTAACGGCGGCTCCAGGCCGCAAAGGGCTCATGACGGCGCTTACCTGAACCACGCGACCGCGGTTGACCTCCTTTACGAAGTTGGCGACATACTCATCTGCCGGCCGCAACACGATGTCCTGGCTGCTGCCTTGCTGAATGATTTCGCCATCGCGCAGGATAGCGATCTGATCTCCCAATCTCAGCGCCTCATCGAGATCGTGTGTGATGAAGACGATCGTCTTCTTGATCTCCTGCTGGATGTCGAGCAGCACTGTCTGCATATCCGTTCGGATCAGCGGGTCGAGCGCAGAATAGGCTTCATCCATCAGAAGGACCGGGGCGTCGTTCGAGAGTGCGCGCGCCAGGCCGACGCGCTGCTGCATGCCGCCTGAAAGCTGGTTCGGGTATTTCTCCTCAAAGCCCTTCAAGCCGACGCGCTCAAGCCATCGCATTGCGACGTCGACGGCCTTCGAACGCTCCACACCCTGGACTTCAAGGCCGAAGAGCGTGTTATCGAGCACGTTGCGATGCGGCAGGAGCGCGAACTTCTGAAACACCATCGCCGTCTGGTGCCTGCGGAACGTGCGAAGCTCAGTCTCGTCCATCTTGACGACGTCTTTGCCGTTGACCAGCACTTCGCCGGCCGTCGGGTCGATCAATCGGTTGATGTGACGAATGAGCGTCGACTTTCCCGAACCGGACAGGCCCATGATGACCTGGATGTAGCCCGACGGCATTTCGATGTTGATATCGCGCAGTCCAAGGACGTGGCCGTGCTTTCGGTTCAATTCAGACTTGGTCAGCCCGTTCTGGACCGCCTCGATATAGGAACTGGCATTCGGACCGAAGATCTTGAAGAGGTGGCGGATCCTGATGCCGCCGAAATCATGATCAGCCATGGACGATCTCCCGATGCTTCTGGAGCCGCTTGCCGTATGCCTGGCTGACTCGATCGAAGATGATGGCGATGCCGACGATGGCAAGGCCGTTGAAAATGCCCAGCGTGAAGTACTGATTGGCAATCGCTTTCAGAACAGGCTGTCCAAGCCCCTGGACGCCGATCATCGATGCCACCACGACCATCGCCAGTGCCATCATGATCGTCTGGTTGATCCCAGCCATGATGGTTGGCAGTGCAAGCGGCATCTGTACCTTGAAAAGCTTCTGGGAATTCGAAACTCCGAAGGCATCGGCTGCCTCAAGCACGTCCTTGTCGACCAGTCGAATGCCGAGGTCGGTCAGTCGGATCATCGGCGGAATTGCATAGATCACGACGGCGATGAGGCCGGGAACACGGCCAATCCCGAGCAGCATGACGACAGGGATCAGGTAGACGAAGCTCGGCATTGTCTGCATGACGTCGAGGATCGGATGGACGACGCGCTGGAACCGGTCGGAACGCGCCATCAGAATGCCGATGGGCAAGCCGAGCGCGATAGACAAGACCGTGCAGACGAAGATCATCGAGACAGTCCGCATGGTGTCGTCCCACATGCCGAAGTAACCGATGAGCAACAATGTCACGAGACAGCTCAACACAATCTTCAGGTTGCGGCTGGCTAGCCACGCAACAACGAGGACCATAAGGGTTATGATCGGCCACGGCGTCTGAGTCATGAACCGGTCGACAGCGATCAGGAAGTGTTGCAACGGAGAAAAGAAGCTCTCGATCGCATCACCATAGGCGCGCGTGAAACTTCGAAATCCGTCGTCGATCATCTTCTTGAGATCGCGAAGACTGTCGTCGTTCATATGCGGAAATTTGTAAAACCATTCCATTCGGTTCCCCTTTCTCTGAAAGAGCCGTGACAAGTCTTTTGATTATTTCCGGCTTTTGAGGTGGCGGCGCGTCAGCACGCGCCGCCCACTCAACTATCAAAGCGAGGCTTCGACTTTCTTTGCTGCGTCTTCCGACACCCACTTGGTCCAGATGTCCTTGTTTTCCTTGAGGAAGTGCTTTGCAGCATCTTCGCCGCTTGCCTGGTTGTCGGTCATCCACGCCATGACCTTGTTGACCGTGTCGTTGCTCCAGGAGCGCTTCTGCAGGTAGGACATGACATCCGGGCCAGCCTTTTCGGCGAATGGCTTCGCCACCAGTGTGACAATCGTGTCGACAGGCCATGCGTTCGGCTTGGGATCTGCGCAATCCGCCACCGTGTTGCAGCGTTTCCATTCAGCGGCATCAGCAGGGACGCCGGCTTCCAGCTTCACCATTTCATACTTGCCGAGCAAAGCGGTCGGGGCCCAATAGTAGCCGACCCAGCCCTGCTTGCGCTCGTATGCTTTCGCAATCGAGCCATCGAGACCGGCCGCGGAGCCCGTGTCCACAAGCTTGAAGCCCGCCTTCTCTGCATCGAAAGCCTTATAGAGCTGAGAGGTGACGACCGTTCCGCCCCAACCTTGCGGTCCGTTGAAAATTGCCCCCTTGGAGGAATCCTCCGGGTCAGGGAACAGTTCCGGGTGCTTGAGCATGTCCGGAATCGTCTTCACATCAGGGTGGGCGTCCGCGAGATATTTGGGGATCCACCAACCTTGGATACCGCCATCGGGAAGGGGCGAACCAACTTTGATGATGCGTCCTTCATCAGTGCCTTTCTTCACGACGTCCGGAAGAAGATCAATCCAAGCCTCCGGCGCGATGTCGGGTTCGCCCTTCTCGGCCATTGAGGTGATCGTCGGGACGGTGTCGCCGACGGTAATTTCCGCCTGGCAGCCGTATCCCTCGTTCAAGATAATCTTATCGAGATTCGAAAGAACCTCGGCGCTCTGCCAGTTCATACTGGCGATCGTCAGGGAGCCACAATCGGCGGCGTTCGCATATGAGGCCACTCCCAGCAGCCCGAACATCATGCATGTGGATGCCAATAGTTTTTTCATTCCCGTTCCCTCTTTTATGGCGGCGCATGTTTTGAGAGTAGGATGCCGCGTAGTCCCACCCCACGGTCATCATGAGGTATCTCCCATGCTCTCCGATCTCTTGAACGCGACGGTCAGTCCCCTGGAGACGGCCTCGTTGAGGCCTGCTGCACGCATTTCCTCGATCGCCGCCGCGGTCACCCCGCGGTAGTCGACAAAGGCGCGCACGATGTCGTTGGGACATTCCTGGCGTTTTTCCAGAAGGCGACCCGTCCCCTCAAGAAGCGTGACCACCGCGCGACGTGCCACGTCGACGGAAAGTCCATGGCCGACCGCGTGCTCCATCATTGCCGAGGCCAGCAACGACGGAAAGGCAGGCCCAGTGCCCGAGAAGCCGGTTAGATAGTCGATGTCGCGTTCGCTCTTAACCTCGTCCTGGATTCCGCAGGCACTAAAGATGGCTTTGACGATATCTCGGTCGTGTTCCTGCACAGCTTTCGATGCGATCCATGGAGTATAGGACATCGAAACTTCGGCCGCAGCATTGGGAAGCGTTCGCACCACCCGTTCGGTCTTATGCCTTTCGCGCAGCGCGGAAATACGAATGCCCGCCATCACCGAGATGAGCAGCTTCTGCTTGGCGTCGATCGAGACCGCGTCCCAGTCCTGCGGTCGAACTGAGATGATCACGACATCGGACCTGTCCACCAGCTCCTGGTTATCCTTCGTCCAAAAGGCGCTGGGGAAGCGTTCCGGTTTCGCGCTGCGATAAGAAAGCGAAAGGTGCTGTGACCTGACGATGCCGGCATTGAGCATGGAGTTGGCAATTGCGCCTCCGAGCCATCCGGCTCCGCCAATCACTCCGATCCTCAACGAGACGTTCATCGTCCTTTCCTCCTAGCCGGGCCTGTATCCGTGTCTTGCGTAAAAGCGATCGAGCTCTCGCTGCTGCGGTATCTCGCCAGTGTAGATCGCGATGTATTGCGGGATTCTCTTCATCCTTACCGCCACGTCTTCCTTGGCCTGCATGGAGATGTAGCCGATCTGCACGAGGTAAGTCGTTCGTGCGCGAACGTCGGCCGTGTTCTCGGCGTGACCGAACCGCATGAACATGCGCGTGAGCGCCTCCATTCTGGTCCGATCTGCCTCGCGGACCTCTGCGAGGATCTCGTCTGACTGGAGCGCCCAACTTCTGACGGCAAATTCGAACTTGCTGTCAAAAAGCCTGAAATCGAGCCAGCAGTCGAACACGTTTAGCATCGCCTCGGCCAGAGTCTCGGCATAGGCTTCCGATTGCTTGACGATGCTGCCGGTGTTCTTTTCGCGCCAACGCGACACCAGTCCCGCCAGCAGTTCTTCTCGATCCTTGAAGAACCAGTAAAAGCTTGTGCGCGAGAGATTGAGCTTCTTCGCCAGAGGCAAGATCTTCACGGAATCGACCCCAGACTCCAGCAGGGAGTCGTAGGCCGCCTCCAGCCATCCCTCCTGCGATCCACGCCAGCCACTGTCGCTTAAACTCTGGTCCATAACCAACTCCTAGCAAATCGTTAAGGTCGACGCAATCAAAATGTACATCACTGTCCATTTAATTCGACTACAGTGTTTTCATGATTGACACATATGTACATTGTGCTTAGCGTCCGAACCAATTCCTAATTCGGAGCACGACCGATGTCGAATGATCCCCTCCTGCAGCCGTATCAACTCAAGCATCTGACGCTACGCAACCGCATCATCGTGACATCCCATGAGCCGGCCTATCCTGAGGACGGCATGCCCAAGGAACGCTACCGGGCCTACACGGTCGAACGGGCCAAGGGCGGTGTTGCCATGACGATGACTGCGGGGTCGGCGGCCGTGTCCAAGGACAGTCCGCCCGTCTTCAACAATCTGCTCGCCTACAAGGACGAGATCGTCCCGTGGATCCGGGAGATGACCGATGCAGTGCACGAGCAGGGCGCGGCAATCATGATCCAACTCACCCATCTCGGTCGGCGTACGCGCTGGGACAAAGGCGACTGGCTTCCGGTCGTCGCCCCGTCGCATCATCGTGAAGCGGCCCACCGCGCGTTTCCGAAGAAGCTGGAAGATTGGGATATCGAGCGCATCATCAAGGACTTTGCCGACGCCGCCGAGCGCATGAAGGCCGGCGGCATGGACGGCGTGGAACTGGAAGCCTATGGACACCTGATCGACCAGTTTGCCTCTCCGCTGACCAACGAGCTCGAAGGTCCGTACGGCGGACCGCTCGAAAACCGCATGCGCTTCTGTCTGGACGTGTTCAAGGCGATGCGCCAGAGGGTCGGCGACGATTTCATCCTCGGCATCCGTTACACCGCCGACGAGTGCCTTCCAGGTGGTACAGGCAAGGCCGAAGGGATCGAAATTTCGAAGCGATTGCGTGACAGCGGTCTAGTCGACTACCTGAACGTCATTCGTGGTCACATCGACACGGATCCGGGCCTGACCGACGTCATTCCGATCCAAGGCATGGCCAACTCGCCCCACCTCGATTTTGCCGGCGAGATCCGCGCTGCAACGAATTTCCCGACGTTCCATGCCGCGAAGATTCCGGATGTTGCTACTGCCCGTCACGCTATCGCCGCGGGCAAGGTCGATATGGTTGGCATGACGCGTGCGCATATGACGGATCCTCACATCGTCCGGAAGATCATCGAGAAGCGCGAGGACGACATCCGCCCCTGTGTCGGCGCCAACTACTGTCTTGATCGCATCTACCAAGGTGGCATGGCGTTCTGCATTCACAACGCCGCCACCGGCCGCGAGCAGACCATGCCTCATGTCGTTCCCAAGGCCGAGACTCGCAAGAAGGTCGTCGTCGTTGGCGCTGGCCCGGCGGGCCTCGAAGCGGCCCGCGTCGCTGCCGAGCGCGGCCACGAGGTCATCGTCTTCGAAGCCGCGAGCAACCCGGGCGGACAGATCCGCCTGACTGCCCAGAGTGAACGTCGCCGAGAGATGATCAGCATCATCGACTGGCGGATGGCCCAGTGCGAGAAATACGGTGTCGTCTTCCATTTCAATAGGTGGGCAGAAGCAGACACGATCACCGCGGAAAGGCCCGACGTCGTCATCATCGCGACAGGAGGCCTTCCTCACACGGAGGTTCTGACCAAGGGCAACGATCTTGTCGTGTCGTCGTGGGATATCATTTCCGGCGACGTAAAACCGGGATCGAATGTCCTCGTCTTTGACGATGCCGGAGATCATGCAGGCCTGCAGGCAGCCGAGTTCCTTGCCAAGGCAGGCGCAAAGGTCGAGATCATGACGCCCGACCGCTCCTTTGCGCCCGAAGTCATGGCCATGAACCTTGTCCCCTATATGCGGTCTCTCCAGAAGCTGGATGTCACCTTCACAGTCACCTTCCGCCTTGAGTCCGCCGAAAGGAACGGAAACCAGCTCGTTGCCAGCGTCGGAAGCGATTATGGCGGCGTGTCGAAACAGCGGGTGGTGGACCAAATTGTCGTCAACCACGGCACGATCCCGCTCGATGAGCTCTACTTTGACCTCAAGCCTCTTTCGAGCAATCTCGGCGAGACCTCCTACGACCAGCTGTTGGCAGGCGAGCGCCAATCGGTGGTCCGCAACGCTGAAGGAAAATTCCAGCTATTCCGGATCGGCGATGCGGTCGCGGCGCGCAATACCCATGCGGCCATATACGATGGTCTGCGCATCGCGAAGGACCTCTAGACCGCGCAAGAACGCGTTTTGAACGAACGGAGATCTGTCAGTGGCAGAACGTCGTGATCAGCTGCAGCTTGTAATCGACGCCGCATATCTGGCGTTCGACAGCCATGCCCAAGATCCCCAAAGCCGGCGATCGCTCAGCCAGGTCTTTTCGACCCTCCAGATGTCAGGCGAACAACGCCCGGGGAAAGGAAGCCGACTACCAGCGTGCCAGTTCTTGTCGATGATTTCGGTCGATGCCGGTTCGCAGCTGTTGGGGGACCTTTATGCTCGCTTCCAGGCAATTGAGCCACTTCTTGCCTGGCGCCGCCGCCAGGACGCCTCCGGTACTGCAAGCGACAACTTTCAGGATGGGCATGCAAATGCGATGATCATCGGACCGGGAGGCTTGGAGGAGCGCAATGACGTCTGGTTTGGCGCCACCTTAGTGGCGCCGAACGTGCGATACCCCGATCACGACCATGCCCCCGAAGAAGTTTATCTCGTGATGTCCGAGGGAGAGTTCCAGCACGGGGATTCTGCCTGGTTTTCACCCGGTATCGGCGGGTCGTTCTACAACCCGCCGGGAATAAGACATGCCATGCGATCGACGGATAAGCCGCTTTTTGCGTTCTGGGTGCTCCTGCCCGGTCGAAGCGATGACCCGGCTCTGAACTCTAACGAACAGGTGCAGCGATGAAAATTCTCGTCCCCGTAAAGCGGGTGGTTGATTACAACGTGAAGATCCGCGTGAAGGGCGATGGCACAGGCGTCGAGCTTGCGAATGTGAAGATGTCGATGAACCCGTTCGACGAGATCTCGGTGGAGGAGGCGCTCAGGCTGAAGGAAGCCGGCAAGGCCGAGGAGGTGATCGTCGTGTCGATCGGCCCTGCCAAGGCCGAAGAGACGCTGCGCACCGCACTTGCCATGGGTGCGGACCGCGCCATCCTGGTGGAGACCGACGATCCGGTCGAGCCGCTTGCCGTCGCCAAGATCCTCAAGGGCGTCGTCGATGCCGAGCAGCCCGGCCTCATCATCGTCGGCAAGCAGGCGATCGACGACGATTCCAACCAGACCGGCCAGATGCTGGCCGCCCTTCTCGGCACCGCCCAGGCGACCTTCGCTTCGAAGATCGAGATCGAAGTCCCTGGTCCTGGGGGCAAGGCGCAGGTGACCCGCGAGGTCGATGGCGGCCTGCAGACGATCGAGATCAGGCTGCCGGCCGTCGTCACATCGGATCTGCGCCTGAACGAGCCGCGCTATGCCTCGCTGCCGAACATCATGAAGGCCAAGAAGAAGCCGCTCGACAAGAAGAGCCCTGCCGACTTTTCCGTCTCCACCGCCCCGCGCCTCAAGGTCTTGAAGACCGAGGAGCCGTCCGGCCGCAAGGCCGGCGTCAAGGTCAAGTTGGTCGCCGAGCTCATTGAGAAACTTAAAACCGAAGCCGGCGTCCTCTAAGTTCGAGAAAGGGAGATATATCCATGGCCATTCTGCTTCTGGCTGACCACGACGGCAGTCACCTTTCCGACCAGACCGCCAAGACACTGACGGCGGCGCAGAACATCGGCGGCGACGTCACCGTCCTCGTCACCGGCGCCGGCGCCAAGGCTGCGGCCGATCAGGCCGCCAAGCTGTCCGGCGTTTCCAAGGTGCTGGTTGCCGAGGACGCAAGCCTTGCCAACAACCTCGCCGAGCCGCTGGCGGCCCTGATTGTTTCGCTTTCAGGCAGCTACGACACGATCATCGCCGCCGCCACCTCGACCGGCAAGAACGTCATGCCGCGCGTGGCAGCCCTTCTCGATGTCGCCCAGGTCTCGGAGATCATCGAGGTGGTCTCATCTGACACCTTCAAGCGGCCGATCTATGCCGGCAACGCCATCCAGACGGTGCAGGCGACCGACGCAAAGAAGGTGATCACCGTGCGCACCGCCTCGTTTGCTGCCGCCGCGGAAGGCGGTTCTGCCCCGGTCGAAGCGATCGCCGCGGCAGCCAATCCGGATCTGTCGAGCTTCGTCAAGGATGCGCTGTCGGCCTCCGACCG
>NZ_JACIFT010000018.1:0-121087 GCF_014197575.1 Rhizobium sp. BK538 | reverse complement strand
GGCCATGACACGATCACGGCAACGGCTGCGGTCAACGTCATGGACGGCGGGCTCGGCAACGACACCTTCCGCTTCCTGTCGGCGGGCGCTGCCGATGGCGACACGATCCATGGGTTCCAGCCGGGCGACAAGATCGACTTTGCGGCCATCGACGCCAATACGGGCAGTGCCGGCGTGCAGCACTTCTCGCTTGCGGCAGGCGGTTCGCTGACGGCGGCCGGCCAGGTGGTGGTCACCCATGAGGTGCTGAACGGCGACGAGTTCACGGTGATCCACGGCAATGTCGACAGCAACACCGATGCCGACTTCGTGCTGATGCTGAAGGGCAACTACAACCTGACCGACAGCGACTTCAACGGCGTCTCTTGAGGGGACGAGCGCGCCTGCCCGACCGGGGGATCCCGGTCGGGGTCAAAGCTAGCGGCTTAGGCTGTGACCCTTAACCCGGTTCGAACCCCTGATCGTCAGCCTCGCCACTCCTGCCTCCCGATGGGAAGGCGACACAGTTTTAATAGTTTTGGAATTGTTGGTTGCGAGGGTTCGCAACACCCGGTTCCTGCGGCCGATCACATGACCGCCCCTGAGCTTAATGATCTGGGTGAGAAGCAGGCCAAGGCCCCCCGCTCCTGCATGCACGAGAGCGATATCGCCCTCCCCGTGGTTAGAAGTCCGTGGCAAAGTGGCTGGCGGTGAGCCCCTGCATCATCACCGCGGCGGCGGTGCGATCGTCGATCGAATCCGACACGGGAACGAGCGCATCCCCCGAGATCGCTGCCCGCTGCGCGTAACTTCCCGCCTAAACCCAGGCGACGCGGTCACCAGGCCGGAAACGGTCGACTCCGGCGCGGATCGAAATCACGCGACCGGCGCCCTCCACGCCTAGCACTTTCGGATTCGGAGTATCCGTCCAGGCGAGCCCGCGTCGAACGCCAGTGTCCATAAAATTCACGCCCGCGGCACAATCTCAACCAGGACTTCTCCACGCGCAAGGACGGGCTCCGGACGCTCGACAAGTTCGATAACTTCCGGTCCCCCGGTTCGCCTCATTACGATTGCTTTCATCGCGATGCCTCCGCAGCCGCCTTCTCTATCAGCCCCGCGACCGGTTCGGGATTCGAAACCATCACAACATGAGAGGCACCCTTGATCACCACGGTATCCCGCGAGTGTGCCCGTGCAGCCATGAAAGCCGAAGCTTCCGGCGGTATGTTCCTGTCCCCGTCACCGTAGATGAACCAGCTGGGGATCTGCTTCCATGCCGCTTCCGTTTGGGCTTCGTTCAGCGCCGTTTCTTGAATGGGTCTTTGTGTCGCTGCCATGAGCCTGGCTTCGGCTTCAGGAAGGTCGGCGGCGAACTGCTCGTGGAACTTGTCCTGCCGGATGTAGAGATCCTTGCCTCCGCTCGACAGGGCGACCGGTGGCGCGAGGGTCGGACCAAGCGTGCTGCCGGGAAATTTGCCGGCGAGTTGCGCGGTGGTCTCGCCCGCATCCGGCGCGAATGCCGCGACATAGACCAGCGCCTTGACGTTTGCATAACCTTCGGCCGCTTCGCTGATGACAGAGCCGCCGTAGGAATGCCCAACGAGGACGACAGGCGATTTGATGGAGCCAAGGATGTCGGCGACGTCGCCGGCGTCATTTTTCACGCCGCGTAACGGATTGGCGACAGCCACAACGGGATAGCCGTCCTTCTCCAGGATTTTGACGACGCCGTTCCAGCTTGAGGAATCGGCAAACGCACCGTGAACCAGAACGATGGTGGGTTTGTCGGCCTGCGCATAAGCATTACCGAACGAAGCGCTGGCGATTGCCAAGACTGCAAGCAGTGTTTTCATATGATATATCCTTCATGGTTGATCGAAATGGCCGGCTGCGGTGGGCGCGCAGGCGATGGGAACGTCGGATTGCTCCGGCGATCAGCCGCACGTGCTGGTTTCCTGCGGGAAATCCGTGGACAGGCTCAGCTCTCGCCAGAGGCGGAGCTCTTCCAGTTTCGTACGATCGGCCCGCTCGATTGCCTCTATGGCATCGCTACCCAGCGGCAGGCGTAACGGTGGCCGATCCATCGCAGTGACCTCGAGGATAGCCTTTGCGGCCCGCGCCGGGTCGCCGGGCTGACGGCCATTGAAAGCTCGCTGCATACGAGCTGCGGCCCCCACGACCGCGTCGTATTCTGACCTTCCGTCTTTCAGCAAGGTTGAAGATCCCGCGAAATCGGTCCGGAAGCCCCCCGGCTCGATGATCGTGACCTTGACGCCGATCAAGGCCATTTCCTGAGCAAGCACCTCGGAAAAGCCCTCCACACCCCATTTCGCGGCAGAGTACGCAGCGCGACCCGGAGCGCCGATGCGTCCGCCGACCGATGAGAACTGGATGATATGGCCGCGGCGCTGCTCACGCATTATCGGAATGGCGGCCTTGGTCACGATGACCGTCCCGAAGAGGTTTGTCTCCAACTGTCTGCGGAATTCATCAAGATCCGTGTCCTCGACTGAATTGACATCGCCGTAACCGGCATTGTTGACGAGCACGTCAAGCCCGCCAAAGCTCTCTGTTGCCAAGTGGACTGCCGCTTGAGCGGCGGACGGATCGGTGACATCGAGCGCAGTGACCCGGACAGCTTCACCATGGCGCTCAGTGAGATCGGCCAGTTGCACAGGATCACGCGCTGTTGCAATGAGGCGGTGACCCGCGTCCAGGACCGCTTCGGATAAGGCCCGGCCGATGCCGCGCGAACTTCCAGTAATCAGCCATCGTTGTGACATGGCCTTTTCCTTTCTAGGCAGCAGCACTGCCGATATATGGGCTACGGCGCGAACCGCGTGAAGACGTAGTCGTGCCCCTGAACGCTCGCCTCATGACAGGCGAAGCAGGTCTGGTGCTGAGCCTCATCGACGGGCTTGCCGTTGACAAACCGACCAAAACCCCATCCGCCGGTGGCAGCGTATTTCTTCGAGTCCTTGACCATCACCTGGACGGTTGTTGCCGCGCCGGGAACGGATGCGGGTTCGAATTCAGGCGATTGCTCCCGCTTCCATGCGAGCTTGACGAGGACCGTGCCATCCGGAAACGGCAGCGTGCCAGCCCGATATGCTTCGCTTGCAATCGAATTCCCGACGACTGCACGAAGCTCGTTCAGCGGGTCCGCTTCCAGCGCCGGCGCGACCAGTTCCCACCCCCGGTAGCCGTCGGGGATCGTCACGCCGTAGATCGGCGACGCATTCGTCACGTTCGAACCAGCACCGGCTCCAAGCGCGGCGCCCGCGGCTCCGATCAATGTCGCTGCCAGCCCGGCCAATGCGAGATTAAGGCGTCTCATCATTATGATCCTTCTGTCGAGTGGCTAGAACCGGTCGACGTCGATGACCGCCTGGGCGAAGGCCTGAGGTGCCTCCTGCGGCAGGTTGTGACCGATGCCGCCCTTGATCAGCCGGTGCTCATACTTGCCGGCAAATCTCTTGGCGTAGACGCTGGGGTCCGGATGGGGCGCGCCATTGGCATCGCCCTCCATCGTAATCGTGGGCACACTGATCATTGGAGACGTGGCGAGCTTCTTCTCCAGGTCATCGTATTCCGGTTCCCCATCGGCGAGACCGAGCCGCCACCGGTAGTTGTGGATGACAATATCGACATGGTCCGGATTGGCGAAGGCTGCCGCGCTCAGCGCGAAAGTGGCGTCGTCGAATTTCCACTGCGGAGAGGCGAGCTGCCAGATGAGCCTGGCGAAATCGTCGGTGTTTTTGGCGTAGCCGGCGCGACCGCGTTCGGTGGCGAAATAGAACTGGTACCACCACTGAAGCTCTGCCTGCGGCGGCAGTGGAGCCTTGTTCGCCGCTTGGCTGCCGATCAGATAGCCGCTGACCGATACCATCGCTTTGCAGCGCTCCGGCCAGAGCGCGGCAACGATGTTGGCGGTCCGCGCGCCCCAGTCGTAACCTGCGACGACGGCCTTCTGAATTCCCAGGGCATCCATCAAAGTTATGACGTCAACGCCGAGCGCTGCCTGCTGGCCATTCCGTGCAGTGGTGTCCGACAGGAAGCGTGTCGCCCCGTAGCCGCGTAGATAGGGCACGATCACCCGGTACCCTGCGTTCGCAAGCAAAGGCGCTACGTCGACATAGCTGTAGATATCATAGGGCCAGCCGTGCAGAAGGATGACCGGCGGTCCGCCCGGAGGGCCGTCCTCGGCATATCCAACGTTGAGCAGACCCGCGTTGATCCGCTTGAGCGAAGCAAATGATGTTCGTCGCTTTATTGCGCCGGAGGTTGCGGCTTGCGTACCGGCACCTTGTGCACGCGCAATGCCAATAGCGCCAAGCTGCGCCGCGGCCAGGGTGGCGGCAGCGATGCCGAACAGATGCCGGCGGTGATGGTCTACTTTTTCCGGAATTCTGACGATGTTCATTGCTTTGGTGTCCTTCGGTGTGCCGTTGGCCAGCGATTCGATCAACGATCGACCCAACGGGGCTAAATGACGTTGATTTCGACTTCTATGTTGCCGCGTGTAGCCTTCGAATAGGGGCAGGTCTGATGGGCTGCATCCACGACAGCTCGTGCCAAGTCGCGGTCGAGACCGGGGAGGCTCACATTGACGCGCGCGCTGAGAAAGTAATCACCCTCGTCGGTGTTGAGATCCACTTCCGCATCGATCGCCAGGCCAGCAGGCAGTGCAACGTTCATCTTGCGGGCGGCGATCGCCATCGCGCCCTCGAAGCAGGCCGACCAGCCGGCAGCGAAAAGCTGTTCCGGATTGGTACCGCCTCCCGTGCCGCCTGGCGTCGAGAGCCGAATATCCAGCCTGCCGTCGGAGCTGCGGGAAGCACCATCCCGGCCGCCAGTAGTGCGGACTTTGGCGGTGTAGAGCCGTTTTGCCTGTGCAGTCATATCGTCGTTCCTCATTAACGAAGGTGAGTGCTCGTCAGCGCAGCGACCTAAAGGCCGCCCGAACTTCTCGGGTGAAGATTTCCGGCTGTTCCCACGCCGCGAAATGGCCGCCGTTCTCGGCTTTATTGAAGTAGACGAGGTTGTGGTAACAACGCTTGGCCCAACTCCGTGGCGCGCAATAGATCTCCCCGGGAAACACCGTCACCGCCACGGGAAGCTGAGCGATGTCGACGGCATTGAAGTTGTTCGAATGGTCTTCCCAGTAGATCTGCGCCGCGGATGTTCCGGTTGCGGTGAGCCAGTAGAGGGATATGTCATCGAGCATCTCGTCCTTGGTCAGGACCCTCTCGGGGTGCTTACCGCTGTAGGTCCACTGGGCGAACTTTTCGTAGATCCACGCAGCCAGGCCGACCGGGGAATCCACCAATGAATACCCAATGGTCTGTGGCCGGGTAACCATCATGGCGGCATAGCCAGAGCTGTCCTTGTAGAAGGTATCCAGAGCATCGAACGCTGCCCGTTCGTCCTCCGTCAGATTGTTCGGAGCCGGTCCGCCTGAGGCGAGAATGGCAGCGATTTCCTTCGGCACGGTTCCAGGCATATTGACGTGGATGCCAATCAACCCGGGCACGTTCTGGAGCGCCATGCGATGAGAGATCACCGAACCGCAGTCTCCACCTTGCGAAACATAGCGATCGTATCCCAGGCGCTTCATGAGGACAGCCCAGGCACGACCAATATGATCGGAGCCCCAACCGGTGGTCGTCGGTTTCCCTGAAAAACCGAAGCCGGGGATGGAGGGTACGACGAGGTGGAACGCATCCTCTGCGGCACCACCATGCGCAGTGGGATCGGTGAGCGGGCCTATGACTTTGAGGAACTCAAGGATCGAGCCAGGCCAGCCATGCGTCATGATCATTGGCATAGCCTTCTCATGCGGAGAACGGACGTGGATGAAGTGTATGTCGAGGCCGTCAATCTCTGTGACGAACATCGGTAGCGTGTTCAGCCTGGCCTCGACCTTTCGCCAGTCGTAGTCGGTCATCCAGTAGCTGACGAGGTCCTGGAGTGTCGCCAGTTGCACGCCCTGAGACTGATCCGGGACGGTCTCGCGACCGGGCCAACGCCCTGCGGCCAGACGTCGACGCAAATCGACGATTGCTTCGTCTGGAATGTTGACCTGGAAGGGGCGTAAAGCCTCACTATCGACCGCACTGCTCGCCTTCGCAGGAAGCAAGCCGAGCGCGCCTGCAGCCAATGATCCGGCAAGCAGGTGGCGCCGCGTGAGTGACAGGGACGGGGTGGACATGGTCATTCTCTCCTTGGGCCGGCAGAGTGGCTGCTTCGACACATAAAGAAGGATCGCCTGACGAGCCCGTTATGCGTTATGAGGGATTGTTAGCGTTCATTGGCAGAGAGAAGTTTTGGAAGCGGGCAGCCACCATGTTTTTCTTGCAGGTCCTCAACGGCGCGAGAAACCATCGTTCATGCAAGACGCGACATGGTGGGGTCTTGAGTGGGATATTGTTGCAGACCTCCACAAGTCGCAAAGGATGATGGCATGACGCAGTCGGCGAGCGAGACGATCTCGTTTGGTGCCTTTTCCTTGAATGCAAATGAACGGCTTCTGCTTCGAGACGGGGCGCCTGTGGAACTCGGCAGTCGCGCGTTCGACATCCTGGTCGTTTTGACCGAGCGCCCGAATGAAGTCGTCGGTAAGAAAGAACTGCTCGATCGTGTGTGGCCCGATGTCACCGTCGAGGAAGGCAGTTTGCGGTTTCACATCGCCAATCTGCGCAAGGCATTAGGCGACGGGCAGGACAACGCGCGATACATCTCGACCCTGTCCGGGCGAGGCTACTGCTTTGTGGCGCCAATCCAGCGATCGAGCCTGGGCGACGATGTTCCAGGAGAGATCGCCTCCAGTTTCCCAAAGGCCAATTTGCCGGGCCGACTCGCCCGCATGGTGGGCAGGGCGGACGAGACTGCAGCACTCTCCGCTCTGCTGGCCGAGGAGCGGTTTGTGACTGTCGTCGGCACTGGCGGGATCGGCAAGACGACCGTTGCGGTTGCGGCAGGCCATGATCTGATAAGATCCTTCGATGGCGCCGTGCATTTCGTCGATCTCGGCGCATTGGGCGATCCTTGCCAGGTTGCGGCGACGGTAACCTCAACTCTCGGGGTTTCGTTTCAGTCCGAAGATCTTGTCTCAGCTCTGGCCACCTATCTGGCGGACAAGCGAATTCTCCTGATCCTCGACACCTGCGAGCATGTCATCGAAGCAGCGGCGGATCTCGCCTGCCGCATCTTTTCCGCTGCGCCTCAGCTTCACATCATTGCGACGAGCCGCGAGCCGCTCAATGTCGAGGGCGAACACGTCTATAAATTGGCGCCGCTCGCCTGCCCACCGGACAGGCCGGGTCTTACGGCCACTCTGGCGCAGGGCTTCCCCGCGATCGAATTGTTTATGGAGCGGGCCGCCGCTGGCGGGGCTCGCCTTGACCTCGGCGACGCGGATGCCGCGGTCGTGGCCGCCATTTGCCGAAAGCTTGACGGAGTGCCGCTCGCGATTGAGTTGGCGGCTGGACGGGTCGCAAGCCATGGTATTCAGAAGACGGGCACCCTCCTTAATGAACGCCTGTCTTTGCTCTGGACTGGACAGCGAACCGCGCCGCCGCGCCAGAGGACTCTCCAGGCCACGCTCGACTGGAGCTCCAGTCTGCTATCGGAATTCGAGCGGCAGCTGCTTCGCCGTCTTTCCGCGTTCGTCGGCCACTTCACGATCGATGCCGCGCTCTACGTCGTGACGAACGCCAATATCGACGAGACGATGGTTTTTGGGGCCTTCGACAATCTCGTCGCTAAATCGATGGTCGCGACACGGCCCTCCGGAGCGACAATGCGCTATCGGCTGCTGGACACCACACGCGCCTACGCCCTTCAACTTAATGTCGGGGAAGCCGAGTTTGCAGATTTGGCCGCACGTCACGCGCTCTACTATATGCGATGGCTCGAAGAGACCGGGGCCGAATGGCCGACTCTATCGAGCGCGGTGCAACGGGCGCTGCACCTCGATGGCCTTGCGAATGCGCGCGCGGCCCTGGACTGGTGTTTTGGGTCCACCGGAAACAGGCAAGTCGGCATCCGCCTTGCCGCCGCTGCAGCCCCGGTCTTTCTGTCGATGTCCTTGCTGAGCGAATGCCACCACTGGACAGCCAAAGCCATAGAGGCTCTCGACGATGCCATGTACGGCGGCCGTGAAGAGATGCATCTCCAGGCAGCGATGGGAGTCTCACTGATGTTCACGCATGGCGGCACAGATGCCGCGCGCGTTGCATTGGAACGAAGCCTGGCAATTGCGGAGGAGCGCGGTGAGGGATTGGACAAGCTTCAGGTTCTCGGCCCCCTGCAGATGTTTCACCTGCGCACCGGGGAATTCAGGATCGCCCTGAATTATGCAGAGCGCTGTTCCTCACTGGCGGAGGCCCTGGAGGATGGCGGCTCCGCAACGTTGGCATACGCCCTCATGGGTATTTCGCTGCACCTAAACGGCGAGTTCGGTCGCGCGCGCGCGGCACTGGAAGCTGCGTTCCGAATTGGGCCGCGATCCGATCAAACTACGACCTATTATCTCGGCTTCGACGGGAAGGTTTTGGCCGGCGCGATACTCGCCAGGACTCTGTGGCTGCAGGGGCTTTCCGACCAAGCGGTCGAGCAAGCCTTGCAGACGATTGCGGACGCGGAAACTCTGGACCATCCTCTCACTCTGTCCATCGCCTTGATTTGGGCCATATCGGTATTCCTCTGGGTTGGCGATCTCGAACGTGCGGCCAGCAACACAGATCGTCTTCTCTCAACTGCCGAACTCCATTCGCTACGCCCATACCTTGTGGTCGGCCGGGGCTTTATGGGCGAACTGGCCATTCGTCGAGGCGACCTCGACAATGGCATCGTCAGCTTGCAGCATTGCATTCGTGAGCTCCACAAGGCACCCTATGAACTGCTCAGCACGCCGCTTACGCTCTCGCTTCTTGAAGGCTTGGCAGCCGCTGGCCGGGTCACGGAAGCGTTGGCGCTCGTGGACGAGACGCTTCAGTCGGTCGAGGCGAACGGTGATTTGTGCTACACGGCGGAGTTGCTTCGCGTTAAAGGCGGCCTTGTGCTTGCGGCATCGCAATCCAACAACGACGACGCTGTAAAGTTCCTGACGCGGTCGCTTGAGATCAGCCGGCGCCAAGGCGCGCGGGCTTGGGAGCTGCGCACCACACTCTACCTGGCGGCGCTCCTTGCCGATCGCGATGAACGCGAGAATGCTCGAGAGGTTCTCCAGCCCATGCTCGAACGGTTCGCGAAAGATCCCGACTCTGCCGACCTGAAGTCTGCTGCTCGCCTGCTTGCAACATTGAGCGGTCTGGCGCCATAGATTAGAATGTTTGATCCCAGGCTTTGATGGAGCATTCTTGTCTTCCGAATCAAAGGATGCGCTATGGGCCAGGTTCTTCACGGTAGCAGCTGGTAACTCCCATCCTTTCCGTTCTGCAAGCTGCCGGCAAACGAGAAACTGATCATCAACCGCGGATTTTGGAGGGAGAAGGAGCAGCGGGCATAGAGTGCAACACGGGACATCGGGATTCCTGGCATTCAAAGTGAAGGCCTTTGCCAACGATCTGAACCGCGGAGAAGCCGCAAGGTTGACTATCCAAAGGAAAACAACTTGCGCTCGGGCACGCTGCACCTGCGACAACCGGCTCAATATCCAACGCGGCACGCTTGAAAGCTCGATCCTGAACAGGCTCGACAAGCACCTGATGGAACCGGAGCTCTTCAAGGAATTTTGCGAGGAATTCACGAGGGAAGTAAACAAGGCCGATGGAAGCGCGGGCCTCACTTTGTCCGGCTGAAGGAAGATCAACGCATCGACCGCGAACTGGATCCACTTTCTCGATCTCATCCTCCAAGGCGGTGCGGCGAAGCGGATCAATGAGAAGATGGTGGCTCTGGAAAGGCGCAAAGAGCAACTGTCCACGATGCTCGCGACCGCAAGCGCCGCCTCCCCTGCTGCATCCCAACTCGCCAAATATTGCGACGACGAGATCGCCGCCCTCCACCACCAGCTCGGCGATAAAGATGCGCGAGGCCGTGCCACGCAAATGCTGCGTACGCTTGTCGAGAGAATCGAACTGGTTCCGGATGGCGAGAAATTGGTGATCGTGCTTTGCGGCGCCTGGCCATCCTGACCTTTGCTGCGGCAAGTAGAACCCGGCCTTCCTCGAACAGAAGGGGGTTCTTGAGGAGCTGATCCGACAGGGATCGATGTCCGAAGTCCAGAAACACAAAAAACCCCCATGGGGGCTCTCTGGTAACATACCGATCGTTGGTTGCGGGGCAGGATTTCATCTTAAATTGCGACAGTCATGGATGCCCGACACTAGTGCGAGAACTGCTGGTTGCCGAGGACCGTAGCGGACTTTTTCTTAGCGCAGCGCAAGCGTTGGCATCCTCGTCCACCCGATATCCATCCCAAGATAACGTCCTTTGTCATCGACAGACGGTCGCGCTGATTTTGCTGACGCCGGCAGGTAGCGTGTAGATGAGGATCGCTATAGAATTATGCTGAAGCCGATTGCGGGTCGACGTCCTGGACATCGTGCGCCAATAGGCCGATGCTGTTGGTCTGGAGGCGCCCACAGATTGCGTGGGCACGGGTATGCCGTGCGTGCCGCAACGAAACGGTTTCTTGAACTCGCCGAGGCTCCACATGGCGTTTACTATCGCATCGCCCGCCTTTCACAACGGCGGAACCATTCCCAGGCTTTACACCTGCGAAGGGCAAGATATTTCCCCGCCTCTCGAATGGACAGGCATTCCGACCGGAACCAGAAGCCTTGTATTGATCGTCGACGACCCCGACGCACCGGATCCGGCCCATCCGAAAATGACCTGGATACACTGGATTGTTTTCAACCTGCCCCCCGATCTGAAGGGGCTTGTGGAAGGGATTTCACATTTGCCAGCAGGCGCCCAGACAGCGAGGAATGGGTGGAACAGCAATGCGTATGGCGGCCCTTGTCCTCCGATCGGTGTGCACCGCTACTTCTTCAAGCTCTACGCGCTCAATGACCGCCTCGCCCTATCGGCGGCGGCTAGCAAGGACCAAATCGAAGCGCAAATGCGCGATCACGTGATTGCCGGAACCGAGCTCGTCGGCACCTATGGCAAAACAGGGAAGTGACCGATATAGGTCGACCGAGCACTCGATTAGACGTTGTCGCCGATTGATCAAGATGAAGAACGCCGCCTCTATCGTCCAAGACTTGATCCGTTATTGAAAACAACGCAGGCCGTCTTAGCACCTTTTCGGGGATCCCGGGCCCCGGGGCCGGTGCCCCACTTGAAAAAGTCGACGTCACATGGCGTCGCGGGAGCTCGGCGATTGCGAGCGTTGATACATCGTCAGCGCCCACTGCGTTCGAAGCACGTCCAGATACATGATGTAAACGTCACCCTGGCTGCCCCTAACCTTGAAGTATCGGTAGTCGGCGCCATGCCACTGATCGAGGTTTTCGACCACTTCGACCTGCCGGCCGTTGAGGTAGAATCGTCGGAGTTTTTCGACACCACCTTCGTCCACGAAGGTTTCGACCTGGACTTGCATGGCGCGCTCGCTGTTTTCTCGGGCGAAAGGCGGCGGAGCGCGCCTCCGGCCAGTCGGAGCGGGATCGTTCTTGGATAAATAGCGGCGGGTGGACGAGAAGAAAGGGTGCACGGTCCCTCGCCGCATGTCTTGGACGCCCCCTGCGGCGATACGGTTGGTATCGAGATCCCGGCGATGACGCAGGCCATCGGCCTCGACGACGAACCGAGCTGGGGGATCGTGTCGGAGCACAGTATCGACGAATGGACGAATGGCGGGCTGTCGCCGGTTCCCGGCAAGCGGAGCGAGTTCAGCTACGGCTTTATCCCGCCGGGGCTGTTCGCGAAGGTCACGGCCAGCTTCCTCGTACTGGCGAAAGCGAAGAAGAGCGGTGCGGTGCGCCGCTGACCATGGAGCTGCGATAGGACGCACCGATGACCGGCGTTGCCTTTTATGCCCGCTATTTGATGGACTTGTCCCGAGAGATCCATACACCCCCGGTTTCGGTGGTATTAAAAAGTTCTAACGACGCGTCGTCCGCATGCCTACCTGCCCCGGATCATGTCCGCGGCTTTTGACCCCACGCTCACCACCATGGCTCTTCTACCACACCCAGCTTGGGCTGGTTTGAGACCCGCTCCTGAAAGCCGATCCCGAGGGGCCTACCCTCATCTTTCACGCAGCTTCTCAGCATGTTGTCAGTTCGCCATCGAGCCTCCTTCTGCTTGCTGCAGCACACTGTGGACGGGCACTAATTTGACTTTGGTCGCCAATGTGCGCGCGGTGTAGCATGGCTTTGGCCTGGTGGCGTCTTCGGCATCCGTAACGTCATGGCACACCTTCCGCATCCGCTGCTGCACCACGATCGCCTTGCTTCGGAGCGGCTTGCCTACCCGGCTATGCTTTCGGATTTGCGATAGAGCGTTGGATCGGGGATTGGCACCGCATTCATCAGCGCCCTGGTATAGTCGTCGCCCGGGTTTTCGAAGATCTGGCGGCGCGTGCCCGCCTCGACGATCTGTCCGCCGTGCATGACGGCGATCTTGTGCGACATGCGCTCGATGACGGCCATATCGTGGGTGATGAAGAGATAGGCGAGGCCCATGGTCTCCTGCAACTCCAGCATCAGATCGAGCACCTGCGCCCGCACCGAGACGTCGAGTGCTGCCACGCTCTCGTCGGCGACGATCAGCTTCGGTTCGAGTGCGAGCGCGCGGGCGATGCAGATGCGCTGGCGTTGTCCGCCGGAAAACTCGTGCGGATAGCGCGTCGCCGCATCCGGTGTTAGCCCGACGCGCCGCAACAGTTCGGCCACCCGTTCGCGTCGCTCGGCAGGCGTGCCGATACCGTGAATGGTCATCGGTTCTGCAATCGCCTTGCCGACCGACATGCGCGGATCGAGCGAGGCATAGGGATCCTGAAAGATCATCTGTGCCGAGCGGCGCACACGCCGCATCTCGTGCTGCGACAGGCGGGAGATGTCGTAGCCGTCTAGTTGCACCGACCCGGAGAAGGGAATGAGGCCTAGAACCGCCTTGCCGGTCGTCGATTTACCGGAGCCGCTTTCACCGACGAGGCCCATGGTCTCTCCCGGCATGATTTCGAACGAGACGCTGCGGACAGTTGCGGACGCTGACCGCCGGCCGAACAGCATGCCGGAGCCTCGAGCGTAGCTGACGCAGAGATCGCGGACATTCAGGACCGGCGCCGATGCGCCAGCCCTCGGCTGCGGCTCGTCTTTCGAAACGCGCGGCGGACCGTCGGTGCCGGCAAAGGCGCCGAGCCGTGGGACGGCGGCCAGCAGCCTGCGGGTGTAAGGCTCGGATGGGCTCTTGAATATGTCGAGCGAACTGCCCTGCTCCACAATGCGGCCATGCTGCATGATCGCCACCCGATCAGCCATCTCGGCGACGACGCCCATGTCGTGCGTGATCATGACGATCGAGGTGCCGAACTCGGTCTTGAGCTCTCGCATCAGCTTGAGGATCTGCGCCTGCACCGTCACGTCGAGCGCTGTGGTCGGCTCATCGGCGATCAGCACCTTTGGCCGGCAGGACAGTGCCATTGCGATCATAACGCGCTGGCGCATGCCGCCTGAGAGTTCGTGCGGGTATTGCTGCAGGCGCCGCGCCGGATCGGCGATGTGCACCGCCTGCAGCATCTGCCGGGCGATCGCCTCGGCATTTCCCGCCTGCTGATGTTCGCGGATCGCTTCTGTCAACTGAGCACCGATGCTCATGACAGGGTTGAGCGATGTCATCGGCTCCTGGAAGATCATGGCAATCTCACCGCCCCTGACATGCCGCATCTGGCTATCGGAGAGACCTGTGAGCTTCCTGTCGCCGAGGCTGATATTGCCGGATGTGATGCGTAGCGAGGCCTTCGGAAGCAGCCCCATGACGGAAAGCGAGGTCACCGACTTTCCAGACCCGCTTTCGCCGGCAAGGCAGAGCGTCTCGCCCGGCTTGAGATCGAAGCTAATATCGTTGAGGACCCGCTTCAGCCCCTCCGGTGTACGGGCATCGACACAGAGATTTTCGACGCGCAGCACCGGCCTTGCAATGGTTTCCGTCTCGGTCACGAAAGGACGATCCTGGGGAAATAGAAGGAGACAACCCAGTTCGGCATGTCGACGATTTCGCTGATGCGCAGATCGCCGCAGACCGAGCAAAGCATATAGGCATCGACGGCGCTGTAGCCGTGTTCGGCAGTCAGCAGGTCGATCATGCGCATTAAAGCATCACGGGCGCCGGTCATCAGATCCGGACCGATGCCCGTCGTCACTTCATAGCCCATGCCGTCGAGATGACGCGTCACCGGCTCGGTCACCGTGAAGCGTGGCGTCTTCAGATTGGCGCCCTTGACGAGATCCAGCGTCAACTCCACGTTCATCTGGCTTTCGATCGCCGTGCCGCAGACTTCGCCGTCGCCCTGGGCGGCATGCGTGTCGCCGACGGAAAACAGTGCGCCTTCGACCTCGATCGGCAGGTAGAGCGTCACGCCGGCGGTGAGATCGCGGATGTCCATGTTGCCGCCGACCTGGCGGGGCGGCACGACGGAATGCAGGCCGGGCTCGGCCGGGGCGACGCCGATCGTGCCGGCAAAGGGCTTCAATGGCACCTTGCCCCCCGGCCCGAAGGCGGCCGGCGCCATGGAAGCCGTGTCGTAACTCCACACATACAGGGCCGGATCCTTGAACTGATCGGCAAGCAGGCCGAAGCCCGGGATGTTGGCTGTCCAGCCCACTCCCGACGGATGAAACTTGCGGATCGTCACCTTGAGCGCATCGCCCGGCGTTGCGCCCTCGACATAGACCGGACCGGAAACCGGGTTGATCTTGCCGAAGTCTAGATTGGCAAGCGTGGCGAGCGTGGCGTCGGCGCCGATCTGGCCGCCGGACGAATCCATGCATTCGAACAGGATGGTTTCACCCGGCTTTGCCGCAAGCGCCGGCGCGAAGTCGCGGTTCCAGCCGAAGTTATGCTGGGCGCGGTGGATGGTGTGGCTGCAGATGCTGCACATGGCACGTCTCCGGAAAATATGGCTTCCCGGCTCATTGCCGGGAAGGCGGGGACCCTTGGCGTTACTTCACGAAGATCGCGTCGTAATTGATAACGCGGGTCGGATCGATGTAGATGTTGTTTTCGCCGCCCATGCGCAGCGACTTGGCAACGACACGGCGTTCGTTGGTGACTGGGATCCACGGCGCATCGTTCATAGCGTCGGTGAAGATCTTCTTCCAGGCTTCCACGCGGTCCCCGGACTTCGCCGGATCCGACATGGAGTCTGCCGCCGTCGCCCGCTTATCGAGCTCGGCATTGCAGTACCACGACCAGTTCCAGCCGCCCTGCACGGCGCCAGCGCAACCAAGGATCGGACCGTAAAAGTTGGAGGGATCGGGGAAATCTGCGATCCAGGCCATGCCACCCGACCAGATCATCGGCGCCTCGCCTTCGGTGCCGCCAGCGGCGATCACGTTGCCCTGTGCCAGCGCGCGGATTTCGGCCTTGACGCCGACCGCCGCAAGATCCTGCTGGATCGCCTGCGCGATGCGCGGTTGCGGATCGGTGTTGGTGGCGTAAAGCACGGTCTGGAAGCCATCGGCAAGACCGGCCTCGGCTAGCAGCGACTTCGCCTTGGCGACGTCGTAGGCAAAGCCCGAATAATCGCTGTCGTAACCAGGCATCAATGGCGGCAACACTTCCTTGGCGGGCGTCGCGCGGCCATTGAGGATGCGTACGATGCGGTCCTTGTTGATCGCATGGTTCACCGCCTGACGGACCTTCAGGTCGTCGAAAGGCTTCACCTTCGTGTTCAGCGTCACGTAACCGGTGTGGAGCTGTTCACCATCGACGATCATCTGCGCGCCGTCTGGCGAATTCTTGATTTCCAGGAATTTGGCCGGTGGAATGCCGTCGCCGGCGATATCGACCTCGCCCTTTTGCAGGCGCAACAGCGCGACGAGTGGCTCCTGGCCGACCTCGACCGTGAAGCCATCGATCTTCGGCGTATCTTTGATGTAATAGTCCGGGTTCTTTTCGAAGACGAGCTTCTGGCCGATCACCCAGTCCTTGAGGACGAAGGTGCCGGAACCGACGGGCTTCTTGCCGAAATCCCCGCCGGCGGCCTCGACGGCCTCCTTCGGCACGACCGAGGCGAAATTGATCGCCAGCACATGCAGGAAGGTCGCGTCCGGCCTGGAGAGCTTGAAGACGACGGTGCCGTCGTCGGGGGTCTCGATACCGGCAAGACCGGTCGCCTTGCCGCCGGTCAGATCTTCAAAACCGTTGATCGCGCCGAAGAAGCCGGCACCGGGGCCTTGGGTCTTCGGATCGACGGCGCGCTCGATCGAATATTTGACGTCGGAGGCGACCACGTCGCGTCCGCTCGAGAACTTTACGCCCTTGCGGAGCTTGAAGGTGTAGGTGAGCCCGTCGGGCGCGACCTCGAAGCTTTCGGCAAGCGAGGGAACGAGGGTGGCCGTACCGGGCTCGTAGTCCATCAGGCGCGAATAGAGGCTCTTGATCATCGACCAGTTGACCCAATCGTAGCCGATCGCCGGGTCGAGCGTGACGATGTCGTCCTTGTAGGTAACAACGATGTCCTTGCCCTCGGCCATGACGGCCAGAGGTGCGAGCATGATCGCCGCGGCAGTGGTCGTTCCGAGTAACCAGCGTCTGAGCATTGTGAGGTCCCCTTTTTTTCTCTGGTCAGGATGTTCTGATACGTGGGTCCATGAAGGGCGCAATGAGGTCGGCAAGAAGATTGCCCGTCACGATGGCGAGTGCCGATGTCAGCGTTACGCCCATGATGATCGGGATGTCGACCTGCTGGATCGCCTGCCAGGCCAGTTGGCCGATGCCGGGCCAGCCATAGACTGCCTCCACCACCACGACGCCACCCATGAACTGGCCGATATCGATACCGATCATCGCCACGATCGGTAGCATGGCGTTAGGCAGGGCATGGCGGAAGATGATGCGGCGCGACGACAAGCCCTTGGCGCGGGCCGTGCGCACATAGTCCTGGTTCAGCACGTCGATCATCGCCGAACGCACCATGCGCGCGTACCAGCCGGCGCCGAGCACGCCAAGCGTCGTTGCCGGCAGCACGACATGCGCGAAGCTGCCGTATCCGCTCATCGGAAACCAGCCGAGCGTAACGGCGAAGACATAAAGAAGCAGCAGTGCCACGACAAATTGCGGCGCCGATACGCCGACGAAGGAGGCCATCATCACGAGGCGGTCGACGGTACCGCCGCGCTTCACCGCCGCGACGGTGCCGAAGGTGACGCCAAGAACGACCTCGACGGTGATGCCGGCGGCCATCAGGATCAGCGTTGCCGGCAGACGCGCGACAATGAGTGTCCAGACTTCCGTCTTCTGTGCATATGAGCGACCGAGATCTCCGTATAGGAGCCCGGAAAGATAGGTCCAGAACTGAATGATCAGCGGCTGGTCGAGGCCGAGTTCGTGGCGGATGGAAGCGACGGTCTGCGCGGTGGCGCTGCGGCCTGCGATCATCCGCGCCGGATCGGCCGGCAGCGCATAAAGCAGCACGAAGGTGATGGCGGCGACGCCGAGGAGAATAAGAAGCGCCTGCCCGAGGCGGCGAAGAAGGACGAAGGCCATCAGCCCCTGCCCCTCTGCGTCGGATCGAGAATGTCGCGCAGGGCATCGCCGACGAGATTAAAGGCAAGCGCCGTCAGGAGGATGACCATACCGGGGAAGAAGACCAACCACGGAGCCGCCTGAAAGTAGCTCTGGCTTTCGAAGATGATATTCCCCCAGGAGGGTTGGGGTGGCTGGACCCCGATGCCGAGAAAGGACAGCGTGGCTTCAAGCAGCACCGTCGTCGCGATACCGAGCGTACCCCAGACAATCGCTGTCGGCACCAGATGTGGAAGGATATGCAAAAGCAGGATACGGCCGTGACCGGCGCCGAGCGAACGTTCAGCCATGATGAAATCACGCTCGACGAGGCCGCGCGTCTCGGTATAGACGATGCGCGCCACCTGCACCCAGTTGACCAGCGCGATCACCATGGCGACGATCCACAGACTGGGCTTTAAGAGCGCCGCCAATACGATAGCGAGCAGCAGCGCCGGAAAGGCCATCATCAGATCCGTGAAGCGCATCAAGATGTTGCTCGGCAGGCCGCGCAGATACCCCGCGACGATGCCGACGAACAGGCCGATGGACACGGCGATGCCGTTGGCGACGATGCCGATGATCAGCGACGTGCGCGCGCCAAACAGCATGCGCGAGAAGAGATCGCGGCCGAGCGTATCCGTGCCGAGCAAAAATTGCCCGCCCGGTGGCATGGGCGCGCCTTCAAGCGTCAGGCCGTCGAACATCTGGTCGTCGGGACTGAAAGGCGCGATCAGCGGTGCGGCCAGCGCCAGCACCACGACCGCAACGACAATCACCAACCCGAACAGCGCGGCCGGCTGCCGTGATAGCGAGCGAAGTATGCCCATCAACCGACCTCCGGCAGGGGTTCGGCCCCGCCGAGGACGATTGCGGCGAGTTGCTCCATCGTCAGGCGACGCTGCATGGCGTAGTCGCGGAGCATGCCGTAGGCCCTCTCTTCATCGAGCCCACGCACGGCACGCAGCTTCTCGACCGCCGCATACACCAGAGGCCGCATGCGGAGGCGCTGTTCGAGATAGCGCAGCTTGTCGGCAACGACGCGGCGTTCCTGATGGATCGACACTGCCATCACCAGAGCAGGAAAGATGGCGGACGCGGCAACCGGCTTCGGAATGATCGCGCTTGCACCCTTTTCCATGGCCCAGGCAATACGGCCCGGCGCCTCGGAACCGAGCAAGGCCACCAGCGGCTTGCCTGATGCGCCTTCGCTCGGCGGCAACAGATCATCCCAACCCTGATCGGCGTCGACCAGAACGAGATCGGCCTCGGCCCATGTCGAGAGCGGCTCCCAGCGGCGCGTGGCTCGGATGCCAAGCAGGCCGAATTGACGCTCCAACCTGTCGGTGTTGCTGTCTTCGCGATGCAGGATCACGGCGAGCCAACCTGTGAAATTCGGCGTCCTGCTCATGACACGACCCTCAGCTTGGCAGGCATGGAGGTGCCGCGCGTGGTGAGATAGGGGTCGGCGGCAAGCGCCGGGCGGGAAGCGATGATATCGAAGCCGTTGTCGTCGCTGATGCGGCCGAGATGAAACGGCAGCGCTGCGTGATTGGTTCGTCCGTCGATTTGCAGCGGCCCCAGCAGAGAGTCCCATGTTCGGCCGTAAACGGCACGGCGCACCGCAGCGGGCTCGTCACTGCTCGCAGACAGGATCGCGGCAATGCAGAGATCGACGGCTGCATAGGCGCTGGCGAAAACGCTGGAGATGCGCCGGTCCCGTCCATAACGCAGCGCGGCGCGGGTCTTGAACTCGCGATTCTCGTGCGTGTCGAGCGTGTCGAAGTAGGATGCCGCACAGAGCTGGCCGGTAGCAGATCCCTTTTCGATCAACTCGAGTTCGCATTCCATCAGATCGCAGCTGACCACGGGGCAGTTCTGCGGACGGAAGGCGGGATCGCTATCACCGAGCTGTTTCATTGCCTCCAGAAAGGCGTAGCTCGACGGTCCGATGAGATTGTTGAGCACGAAGCTCGGGCGACGCTCGGCGATTTCAGCGATGATTCGATCCACTGCCGTTTCCTCCAGCGGCAGGTAGCGCTCGCCGAGAACCTCGCCGCCCGCATTGGCGATCAGTTCGCGCGCCAGTCGGTTCATCTCCCAGCCCCAGACATAGTTGGCACCGACAAGATAGGGTCGCGCGCCGTAGCGGGGAATGAGGTACTCGAAGGCGGGGATCAGATGCTGGTTCGGGCAGCCGCCGAGATAGATGACGCTCTCGTTCGCCTCGAAGCCTTCGTAGGGGCACATGTACCACAGCAGGCCGTCATGCTTCTCGACCAGTGGAATGACTTCCTTGCGTGCCGCAGATGTGATCGTGCCGACGATATGGCGGCAATCGGCGCGCAACATCTGCTGGGCGCCGTCGAGATAGGCTTGCAGGCTGGCGTGCGGATCATAAAACACCGGTTCGATGACGCGACCCGTTCGCTTGACGCCGTCCTCGACGGCAAGCATCGCGCCGTCACGGGCATCCACGCCCATCGCCCCATAGGGGCCGGTGGCGGAGTAGAGAATACCGATCTTCAGCGCGTCGTCCATCATAGCCCAAAATACGAAAACCCCATGACGCTCATCCCGCTCATCGGCGGGGCGTCATGGGGCGAAACTGCCCAGCGACATCGAAGTCATGTGAAACGCGGATCCAAACCTGCCTAATCCGCAGGCTTGATTAAAATACAGACATTAGCAGCAAGTCAAGCGGGAAAAAACCGCCGGCTTTCACCGACGTGACACTCGATATCACCTGCTTGGTTCAACGCGCGGGACCATGGAAGCTGACAACATCTGCCTGCCCTCGCTGTCATGGCCCAGCCAGACGCCGAGGCGCCTGGCTGCTGCTTCATCAGTTTTTCACGGTGTCTTCGAGGAAGAAACGGCCGAGGGGGTTCTGGTAGAAGTTCTCGATGTTCTTGCGCGAGACGTTGATGTAGGGGCTGTAATAGAGGTCGATCCAGTGGACGTCGTCCTTGGCCGTCTTCTGGATTTCGACATACATGGCCTCGCGCTTCTTCGGATCGAGTTCCAGGCGGGCTGCGGCCACCAGATCCTTCACCTTGTCGCTCTTGTAGCGGGTCATGTAGTTCATGTTGGTGTCGTGACCGAGCACGAAGGTCGTCTTCTGGTCCGGGTCGAGAATGTCGTTCGTCCAGTACATGACCGAAATGTCGTAATCGCCGGCAACCAGCATGTCCCAGCTCTGGCTCGGGTCTACCTTCTGCAGGTTGACGGTGACACCGGCCTTGGAGAGCTGCTGCTGCAGAAGAACGGCGATCTGTTCGTCGACTTCGTTGCCGGCATTCACCACATAGTTCAACGCCAGGTCGGACGCGCCGGCCTTGGCCAGCATCGCTTTGGCCTTTTCCGGATCGTAGGGATACTGATGGTTGTCGTCGTAGTGATAAAGCGACCCCTTCGGGATATAGGAGTTGGCCACGGTTCCGATGCCGAAGGTGACGGTATCGACGACCGCCTTCTTGTCGATCGCCATGTCGAGTGCCTGACGCACCTCCTTCTTGGCGAGCGCGCCGTGCTCGTGGTTGATCAGCAGATGGTCCTCACGTGTCGAGGTGTCGATCAGTACGTTGAGATTGGCATCCTTCTTCAGTTCCTCGACCCGCGAGAAGGGCACGAAAATCGCCGTGTCGAGCTGCCCGGCCTGCACGTTCAGCATACGGGTATTGTCGTCAGGCACCGAGATCCACTCGACACCGTCGAGCTTTACGCGGTCCGCCTGCCAAAAGTTCGGGTTCTTTTCGAGAATGACGCGGTCGCCGCGCCGCCATTCCTTGACGGTGAATGCGCCCGACGACGCGGTCGGCAATTCGGCAAAGGCGTCCTCACCAGCCTCGACGGCCTTCTTCGACAGTACCGAAACGTTTGGAAGCGCCAGCGTCGACAAAAAAGGCGCGGACGGCGTCTTCAGCTTGACAGTGAGCGTCTTCGGATCGGTCGCCTCTGCGGTCTTTACGATCTTGTAGCTGTCGCTCCAAAGCGAAGCCTTGTTGTCGCGGATACGCAGAAGGCTGAAGGCAGCATCCTCGGCCGTGATCGGCGAACCGTCGGAGAATTTCGCGTCGCGGATCTTGAATGTGTAGGTCAGTCCGTCGCCGGAGACGGACCAGCTCTCGGCCAGACCCGGCTCCAGCTTGGTGCCGGTCTTGTCGACGCGGATGAGCACGTCGAAGACGTTGGAGAAGACCCAGTTGTCGACGTTCTGGGCTGACTTGATCGGGTCGAACGTGGTCGAGTCCTCGCGACGGCCGATGCTCAACACGCCGGCAGCTTCGGCGAAGCTGGCGCTGAGACTGAGGGCAGCGGCAAAGGCGCTAAGCCCGATGGATTTCCACTTCCTGTTCATGATGTCGTTCCCTTCGTTATTGTGGAATGCGCTTGATGGATAGGATGTTGGCAGGAGCAGTTCGGATATCGCCAAGCAGCGGCCTGTCCGGGTTGATGTCCGGGATCGCGGCCACCAGTCGAGCGGTGTAAGGGTGTTTCGGACGCGCGAAGATCTCTTCCGACGGACCGTCCTCGACCACCTCGCCGCGATACATGACGATCGTGCGCGCACAGAGATTGCGGACGATGGCCAAGTCATGCGCGATGAACAGCAGCGTCAGGTTCATGCTTGCTGCCAGCTCGCGGAACAGGTCGATAATCTGCGCCTGAATCGTGACGTCGAGCGCGGCCACGCATTCGTCGGCGATGATCAGCTTCGGATTGACGGCAAGTGCGCGGGCGATCCCGGCGCGCTGGCACTGGCCGCCGCTCATCGAGCGTGGCTTGCGTTCGGCGAACTCGCGCTCGAGCCCGACGAGATCCAGCAATTCTCCGATCTGCGCGGGGATGTCGGCCTTCGGGACCTCGCCACGCACCGCCAGCACCTCGCCGATGGTCTGGCCGATGGTCATGCGTGGGTTCAAGGCGTTGAACGGATCCTGGAAGACCATGGCGGCCTCGCGCCTGAGCTTCGCCAAGCTCGCGCTTTTCTGCAGGGCAAGATCGGCACCGTCGAAACTGATGTGCCCGCAGGAGATCGGCGTCAGACCCAGTATCGCGCGTGAGAGCGTGCTCTTGCCGCTGCCAGATTCCCCGACAATACCGACCGTCTCGCCCGGCATGATCCGCAGGCTGATGCCGGAGACGGCACTGACGGTCTTTGCCGCACTTCCCTTGAAAAGGCTGCCGCCGACCGGAAAGCGCACATGCAGGTCGTCGATCTCCAGTATCGGCTTCACCGCCGCCGTCGCAGGCAGTCCGGCGCTTCTTGCTACGGCAGCGCCATCCGGCATCGACGGGTGGCTGTGAATGAGCTTGATGGTGTAGGGGTCCTGCGGGTGCGACAGGATCTGCCGCTTCGGGCCCTGCTCCAGAAGCCTGCCGTTGCGCATGACCGCGATCCGGTCGCAGGTTTGCGCTACGATGCCGAGATCGTGGGTGATGAGGATGATCGACAGGCCGCGCGTGTCGCGAAGTTCGATCAGCAACTGCAGGATCTGCGCCTGGATGGTCACGTCGAGCGCGGTCGTCGGCTCGTCGGCGATCAGGATTTTCGGATTGCACGACAGCGCCACGCCGATCATGGCGCGCTGGCGCATGCCGCCGGAGAGCTCGTGCGGATAGCTGTCATACTGACGAGGCGGGTCTGGAAAACCGACCTGCGACAAGATCTCGATCGCGGCCGCGCGGGCTGCCCTCCCGTCGAGGCCCTGATGATAGCGGATGCCCTCGGCAATCTGATCGCCGATCCTCATCACCGGATCGAGATGGCTCGTCGGGTTCTGGAAGATCATGCCGATCTCGCTGCCGCGGATGTCGAGCATCTCGGTGTCGCTGACGGTAGTCAGGTCGCGCCCTTGGAGAAGGATTGAGCCGTCTTCGATCCTCAACCGCGAGGATGGAAGCAAACGGATTAGCGAGCAGCAGAACAGGCTCTTGCCGGAACCGCTTTCGCCGACCAGCCCGAGTATCTCACCCTTTGCCAGATCGAGCGATACGGCATCGAGCAGCGTGCGCGTTTCATGGTCGAGATGCGCCTTGACCGTGAGACCGCGAACCGAAAGGACGGAGGCGCTCATTCATGCACTCCGAGCAGTTCGCCGAACGCATCACCGACAATGCTGAAACCGAAGGCAAGGAAGACGATGGAAAGGCCGGGAAACAACGTGATCCACCAGGCTGTGGTGATGAAGCCCTGGCCTTCCGCGACCATGACGCCCCATTCGGCAACCGGTGGCTGGACGCCGAGCCCAAGATAGCTGACAGCGGCGCCGCTGAGCAGGACGAGCACGGCATCGGACATCGAAAACACGATCGATCCGGCAATGGCGTTCGGCAGCAGATGGCGGAACATGATCCGCATGCGGCCAAAGCCGAGGCTGACCGCTGCCACGGCGTAATCGCTGTTTTTCAGAACAAGGATCTGCGCTCGGATCAACCGTGCGTATGAGACCCAACCGACGAGAGCCATGGCGATATAGAAGCTGCCGAGGCCCGGCCCGAGGATGGTGATGATCGACAGCATGAGCACCAGAAAGGGAAAGGCCATGATGATGTCGACGATCCGCATGAAGATCGCATCGACGATGCCGCCGAAGAAGCCGGCGACCGTGCCGACGACCGTGCCGATCAGGAACGGAAAGGCGACACCGATCACCGCGATCTGCAGGTCGATCCGCGCACCCCAGATGATGCGTGCGAGGATATCGCGACCGAAGTTGTCGGTACCGAGTGGATGCAGGAGGGACGGCAATTGCAGGCGCGCATTGCTGTCTTGAAGGATCGGATCGTACGGCGCAATCAGCGGCGCCGCAATTGCCATGAGAATGAAGAACAGCAAGATCGATGCACCGACGGTGAGCATGGTGCGCCTGCCCAGGAACGTTCGCCAGCCCGCAGCACAGGGTGAGACGGCCATCGTACTCATAGCTTCACCCGCGGATCGGCCGCGACTGTGGCAATGTCGGCGAGGAAATTGACGAGCACCGTTGCACAGGCAAAGACCATGGCGACGCCCTGCACGACCATGTAGTCGCGCGAGAAGATGGCGCGCACCAGCAACTGCCCCATGCCCGGTAGCGCAAAGACGCTCTCGATGACGACGGTTCCGCCGATCAGCCAGCCGGTGTTGACGGCGAGCAGGTTGATGGTCGGCACCAGCGAGTTCGGCACCACGTGACGCCAGAAGACGATGCGCTCAGGCATGCCGCGAGCGCGCGCTGCCGTCGCCACATCCGATTTCAGAGCCTCGATCATTGCCGTCCTGAGGCTGCGTGTCAGAACGGTCGACAGCGACAGCGCGATGGTGAGGCTCGGAAGAATGAGATGAGAGAGCTTATCGGCGATCGTCGATCCGTAACCGGACACCGGCAGCAGGTCGAGCTTGACGCTGAACAGGATGATCAGCATCAGGCCAAGCCAGAAGGGCGGGAATCCGATGCCGAACGTCGAAATGATGCGTACGGCATGATCCGGCGCCCGCCCCGCGTTGCGCGCCGCGATTGCCGCGAGCGGCACGGCGATCACGACGGACAGCACGACGCTCGAAATGACGAGTGCGATCGTCGGCTCGATACGCGTCGCGATCAATTTGAGCACGTCGATCTTGTAGAGGATCGACTTTCCCATCTCGCCGTTGGCGAGGTTTTTCAGGAAATAGAGATACTGCAGCCAGATCGGCTCATCGAGGCCATATTGGGCGCGGATATTGGCGATCGCCGTCGGCGTGGCGCGTGTGCCGAGCAGCACGCGCGCCGGATCGCCGGGAATCAGCCTCACCAGCACGAAGGTGATGATGCTGATGCCGGCGATGACCGGCAGGAACTGAAGAGGCCTTCGGAAAACGAACCTATAGCGATGCATGGCGATGCCGGTGCCTCCGTCGTCTGATGCTGTCGTCTGCAAGCTTATGCATCAGTTCGACCTGTTGCGTGCCAGGAAATCGAGAAGTGCCGGATAGTAATCCGCCGGGTTTTCGTAGAAGGGCATGTGGCTTGCGTTGGCGAACACCTTCAGTTCGGCGTTCGGGATGGCGAGTTTCATCTTCAGCGCGCAGGCAGGCGTCAATTCGTCGTGCTCACCGCAGGTGATCAATGTCGGGACCGTCATGGAGGGCAGATCCGGAACGCGGTTCCAGTCCTTCAGGTTGCCGGTATAGAGGAATTCGTTCGGGCCCTGCATGGTGCCGTAGGGGCCCATGTTCCAGTCGCCGAGCGATCGGCGAACAGGTGCGGGCCATTCCGTGAGGCGGCACACGTGGCGATAATTGAGAATGGTGACGGCGGCGAGATATTCGGGGTGGTCGTACGTGCCCCGGGCTTCGTGCTTCTGCATCATCGCCACCGTTTCCGGCCCGAGCGCGGCACGCAACCGCTCTAGTTCCAGGATCAGATGCGGCATGTCCCCAGCGGTATCCTCAAGGATCAGCGTCTGCAGGTTGCCAGGATAGGTGAGTGAATAATCGATCGCCAGCCACCCACCCCAGGAGTGACCGAGCATGTGCACTTTGCCGAGCCCAAGCGCCTTGCGCACGGTCTCGGTCTCCTCGACATAGCGGCCGATCGTCCAGAGCGATGAATCGGTCGGACGGTCCGACGCGCCGGTCCCGAGTTGATCAAAGGCAACGACGCGGTAGCGTTGATCGATCAGACAGGAATGCGCCTCGCGCAGATAGTCGCAGGGCAGTCCCGGCCCGCCATTGAGGCAGAAAACCGTCTCCGCTCCATCCCCGAAACTGTAGGCCACCACCTTGTGGCCATCGACTTCGATCTCAAGTCGAGCATCGGGCTCGATCTCACGCCACATTGACCACTCCGACGAAGAAAGTGCTTGCTTAATATTTGGGCACTGCTAATTTTTACCTCAAACGATGTCGGGCGCCAGCTATAAGAAGTGATAGGATCGGCTCGAGGCCTGTGGAGCCAGCGATGATTGACGAAATCGGCACGATCAGACGACAGTTCACGGATCATCAAACGCTGGACGGCCGGATCGACCAGGTCTTCGAAGCGATGAAGGCTATCGGTTTCGAGGCGCTGATCTACGATTATACGCCGGTGCCCTACGATCTCGACGGCGAAATCATGATTCCATCGCTGCTGAAACTCCGCAACATTTCCGACGACATGCATGACTACTGGTTCAATCACGGTTATTTCCGCATCGATCCGGTCCAGCAGGTGGCGCTGCGCACCTCCACCCCCTTCTTCTGGAACTACGATGCGGAGGCAGACACGCTGATCCGCCGTTTCATGACCGAGGACACAGCTCCGGTCGCGCGTTATCTAAGCGAAAGGGACATGTCGACCGGCGTTACCGTGCCGGTCCATATGCCGCGCGGCGACTATGCAACCGTCACCGGTGTGCGCTTCGGCGGCGACCGGGAATTCGAAAGGCACGCGCTGCGCTACATCGCCGACTTCAACCTCCTCGCACATGTTTTCCATGAGGCCGCCTATTCGCTCTTCGATACGAAGACGTTCAGCACCGGCAAGGCAAGGCTGACGGAGCGCGAGCGCGAATGCCTGCGCTATTCCGCCGAGGGCCTTTCGGCCAAGGAAATCTCCCGCGTCATCGACCGCTCCGTTCCCACCGTCGTCATGCACCTCAACGCTGCGGCCAAGAAGCTCGGCGCTAAGAACCGCACCCAGGCGGTCGTGCGCGCCACTCATTACCGGCTGCTCGAGGACCGCCCATCCTATAACTTGTGATAGCTGCCGCGCCTCTTTTAGCCGCGTTATGCTTTTCCATCTATCGCCACGACATGGAGGAGCACGTGAACGCACTTGCGTCGAAGGACGCCTTCCTGCCCTTTCGCGAATACCGAACCTGGTATCGCGTCACCGGGTCGCTCGACAGCTACAAGTTGCCGCTTGTCGTCGCCCATGGCGGTCCCGGCTGCACGCACGACTACGTCGACAGCTTCAGGGGCATCACCGAGATCGACGGCCGGCCGGTCATTCACTACGACCAGCTCGGCAATGGCCATTCCACCCGCCTGCCGGATAAAGGGCCGGACTTCTGGACCCCTGGTCTTTTCCTCGAAGAATTGGACGCGCTCCTGAAGCACCTGGGCATTCAGGAGCGCTACGCCTTCCTCGGCCAGTCCTGGGGCGGCATGCTCGGCGCCGAGCACGCCGTGCGACGGCCGAAGGGGCTGAAGGCGCTCGTCATCGCCAATTCGCCAGCCAACATGCACACCTGGGTTGCGGAAGCAAACCGTCTGCGCGAGGAGCTGCCGCAGGATGTGCAGGACACGCTTTTGAGGCATGAGAAGGCCGCTACGATCACCGATCCTGAATACATCACCGCATCGCGGGTCTTCTACGACCGCCATGTCTGCCGCGTTTCGCCATGGCCTGCCGAAGTCGCGCGCACCTTCGCCATCATGGACGAGGACAATACCGTCTACCGCAACATGAACGGGCCGACCGAATTCCACGTCATCGGCACGATGAAGGACTGGACGATCGAAGACCGTCTGCATCTCATAGAAGCCCCTACCCTGCTGATTTCAGGCAAATACGACGAGGCCACACCGCTCGTTGTGAGGCCCTATGTCGACAAGATCAGGGGATGCCAGTGGGTGCTATTCGAAAACTCGAGTCACATGCCGCATGTCGAAGAAAAGGCGCTCTGCTTGGAAAAGGTATCTAGCTTCCTCTCGCGCTTCGATTGAAGCGCGAGAGGACGTTTGCCGCCCCCTGCAGAAATCCCTCCTGTGAAGTGCTTGGATTGGAGACGACTTTGTCCAACTCGTTCTGCCCGGGGATTCCCCGAAGCAATCAGCCGCAGCAGCGAACGACGACGGCAAGATTGGGCACGGTCCTATCTGACTTCGATCCTGACGCGAGATTTGCGGCACCGTCAGCCACCGACCACGGAGGTACTGGCAGTTGTCGAGATGCATCGAGGAAGGCCGGCACGCCCAAGGTGGCAACAGCGGTACCGAAAATACCGAAGACACATGCGCTGACAACAACAACTAATCTGATGGGAACGAAACTCAGCGGGCCGCGTTGAGCAAAGAGACGGTAGGTTATGACATCCCTGCCGTTCCTTTCCATGACTCTTCCTCGCCCCGCTGGCAATTGCGGGGCTCTTTTTGAAAGAGAGCAGGAACAAAATTCCGGTGCGGAATGTTTTGGTTATGGCTTTGGGGAAATGAGACCCTCAAAGTCCAACTCGCGCCTTAGCCCCGCATCCGCGACTGCGGGGTCTTTCTTGCCCTGATAGCGTTTAGTGGAACCTTGCAGGTCACCTTGTGCTGAGTGATCGGCCCCCTTTGTCCGGCCTCGGCCGCTTGGGAGATCTTAAAGCTCTTGCCAAAAGCCTGGAGCACGATGATGTCCCCAAGTAGCCTTCTATCTCTAGGACATGGTGACATTGAATTGGTCATCACCGCGGTTCGCACTTAGTGCGAGGATAGAGACATATCGCCGGATTCTGATCGAGGGTGGTGGGCGGTCGGCGAGACACGCGGGCCGCGATCTGGGTGCAGGTTGACGTCCACGGTGCCTCTCAATGTGATCAACACGCACCTTGGTCCCGCAACCGGCAAGTAACAGAGCTCCTCGGCGAAGACTGGATCGCAAACGCCCGATTCCCGGCCCTACCGGCGATCGTCTGCGGAGACTTGAACGCCATTCCATCGTCGCCGCCTACAAAAGCTTGGCGACGCATTTTTGCGACGCCCAGTTGTTGGCCCAAACGAAGCCGCGGCCGACATATCCATCGCGCTACCCGCTGCTGCGCGTCGATCATGTTTTCGTATCAAAGGACCGCCAGGTCGCTTCCGTAGCGATCACGGCTGATCGGCCGGCACGCCGACGTCCGACCATTTGCCGCTTCTGGTGAGGCTGGATGTGGAACGGTAGGTTTCGGACGACGCATCTCTTGGGGACGCGACAAGCTTTGAGCGTTAATTCCGGCTTACGAATGGCAACGCTGCAGCTCCTTACCATCGCCGTTTGCCACGAGATCTTCAGAAATCACCTGATGCTTCCCAGCGCTTTGATCCCACATCGCATCATCTCAGACTGGAACTTTTGCACGGAGTCGGCAGTTGGCCATTGAATACAGTGCTGCGGAGGATGCTGATGCACTTCATGCGCAACATCGCTGCCATCCTGGTTCTGTTGATCTCGACGGACGCCGTTGGTCAAAGCACGAGAAAGCCGGTTTCAGAACGATGTCAGGCTCCGTCGCAACAGGAATTGCAGGAAGGTTCACCATCTCGGAGCGGCGGCGATGCAGACTTGGCCCGTTGCAATGGCGTGATCGTACCGCCAGCATCAGGCGACGAAGCGCTGGAGCGCCCGGCTCCTTCGAGCGGTACCCTGCGCGTGATCCCCCCGAGCAGGGCTCCGGGTCAGCAGCGCAGTCTGCCTGAACCGCAATAGCGTTCTGAATGGGAACATCAAGCTCGCGTTGGAAAACCTTAGGAAGCCAGAGCGAGGCTCCATCCTCACAGGCAGGATTTTCAAAACCGCATCAGGCCACTCCTGGTTCCGCGACACCATCATTGTGAGGGACGACCACCAGCCTTTCAAACCTGGCTGGCTGGGTTCCGCCCGTTGCACCATTTATCAGGAAGCGACAACGAGTCTTCGCTGCCGGTCAATTCGTACTTGCCAGCCCCGATCGTGTTCGGGATAGCGCATCAGCCCACCGCGTGTGCGAGGCTACTCGATCCTAAGGGGTACTCTGTCGATCAAGTCTATGACATACTGAACGCTGACCGGTCGCATCGACCGAAACTTTACTTGGCCGTCAGCGCCGACGAGTATGGCTTCGAATTCCTCAGGCGAAGGACCGCTACGATCCGCACGGATCTGGTCAGCACCAATATCGGCCGGGGCGTTGAAACTGGAGAAAAACCGCGGCCGGCAACGCAAAAGCGCAATGTTCCGCACTGCAATTCGGGACGATCGTCAGCAGAGCCCTCGAAAAGGACAAGGACGTGGCACTTGTTGCGAAACGAGAAGACTTGGGGCATGGATCGTTAGACGCCGGAGACGCCCCCGATGATCGCTTTGATGAGTGATGTGAGCGTAGCCCTGTCCTGCTTCCTTCCCATGTAGACAGACGAAGCTCTTCCCGCTACGGGCGCGAGAATAGTCGAGCCCTGTGATTAATCTTAATCGGCGAAAGCAGCGCGGCACGGCTGCCTGGAATTAGTGCGAAACGCGGTCTGGCTTTCCTCGCCGTTTCGTCGACGCGAACTCCTCGAGTTGCTTCTCGCTCATGGAGTCCACCATTTCCTTGGATGCCCCTTTGAGCCTGTTCTTTGGTGTTTGACCACGCTTTGCCGAAAGGGCGGCACCAGCTGCTTTCTGCTGAGCTTTGGATTTTGCGGGCATTTTTCTTCTCCTTTGTCTCAAGCAAACTAACTGTCGGCCGGGGACAAAGTTCCTGCTTCTGACGCCACCGCGTCGAATGACGTTGAAGATTGCGCATGGGACCGATTTCGATGCGCGAATTGAGGTCTTGTCGAAGATCGTCGACGTTCAGCGTGCAACCGCAAACTCGAAACTCGCATTCATAGAACGTCCTTTCCAGGGAGCACTACGAGAGGCGAATGCGGGCCATGAAACGCTTAGGGGGACTTCAGTTTTTACGCTTGGAAGGCCGCATTCCAATCGAGGTCGTGCTGGCTTCCGGCAGGACCGGCGGGTTCTTCACGAGGCGCAAAAGCAAGTTCCGTTTTCTCTTGCGCTGGACAAGATCAACATCACTGACAAGCTTTGCGCCGCCCTCGCGCCGCTCCAACGTGATTTTGCGGCTATGGAAGGCTTCGAGCTCGGCTCGATGCGCTACGCTTATGATGGTGACCTTCGGCAATTCGTGGATCACCATCTCCATCATCTTGTCCTGGCTCTTCTCGTCGAGTGCTGACGTTGCTTCATCCAGCACAATGATATCAGGATTGTGTAGCAGCAGACGCGCAAACGCGAGCCGCTGCTTTTCGCCACCTGACAGCGTCTGGTCCCAAGGCGCGTCCTCCTCGATCTTGTCGATCAGATAATCGAGCCCCACCTTGTCGAGGGCCGCCTTGATCTTGTCCAAGGTCCAACTATCGGCGGCGCCGGGATAAGCGACGGCACGGCGGAGCGTCCCGGCAGGGATGTAAGGCCGTTGCGGCAGCATGAAGAGTTGCATGTCGGCGTGGAAATTGACGCTGCCGTCACCCCACGGCCAGAGACCTGCGATGGCCCGCACCAGGGTGCTCTTGCCCGAACCGGATTCACCGGCCACGAGCACCCGCTCACTTGGTTCGATCTCGACCTGGGTTTCCTTGACCACGGCGGTGCCGTCGTCAAGCGACACGGAGAGATCGCTTAGACTGAGCATCACATCGCCTTCCGTTTCACCGCGCTTGATGCGTCCCAAGTCGTTGCTCTGTTCCGCGCGCTCAAGCCCGTCGAGCGACATCATCAGCGAGGCAATGCGCCGTGCACAGGCATTCCAATCGGCGAGACGAGGATAATTGTCGACGAGCCATCCGAATGCGCTCTGAACGATGGCAAAGGCGGAGGCGGCCTGCATCACTTGTCCAAGCGTCATGCTGCCTTCGAGAAACTTTGGAGCGCAAAGCAAGACGGGCACGACAGGCGCGAACAGGCTCGATCCCTGCGACACAAGCGTCGTTCGCATGTGCTGGCGTGCAAGGAGCGCCCATTGCCTGAGCACATTGGTAAAGGTCTTATCGAGGTCGCTACGCTCTTCCTCCTCACCGCCAAGCAGTGCAATACTCTCGCCGTTTTCCCGAACATGCGTCAGCGTATAGCGAAATTCGGCTTCCGCCTGATTTTTGACCTCGGAGACGTGGACGAAATTGCGGCCGATGACCGCCATCGAGCTGGACGTGATCGCGGCGTAGAGTACTGCAGTGATGACGAGGAAGCCGGGAATTGTAACGGTCGAGCCTGCGATTGTCAGATGCATGGCTCCGCCGATCGTCCAGAGCACCACGATGAAGGTCGAAGCCGACAGGAATGCGGAGATGACGCCGGCGATGAAATCGACGGGTGCTTCGGTGGCAATCCGCAAATCCTCCGAAATGCGCGCTTCGGGGTTCTTGTGGTCGCCGCCGATGAGGTTCAACTGATAGTAGCGGCCGTTTGCGAGCCAGCGCGCGATCACTGCGGTCGTGAGCCAGGAACGCCAGCGGCGCTGAATCATCATGCGAAGGGCGACCTGTGCAGTGACGAGGATGATGGTTCCGAGCACGAGTGGCAGGAATACGACGCTCAGGAGATATACGGTGCGGCCATTATGCTGCTCGAGGGCGTCAAAGATTGCGCGATTCCAGAGATTGATTCCATACTGGAAGCCGACATTGACGACGATCAGCGTCAATAGCCCGAGTGAACACGGCCACGCGAAGTTGTCGCCTCCGCGGCCCCAATAGCCGCGCGCGCTGATCCAGAAGCGCGTCAACAAATATCTCTTGCGCGCCTGCTCCGCCTCCTCAGCCGTCAACTCCGGATCGGGCTCCACGACATTTGGCGGCGGTGCAACTTCGACAGTTGATGCCTTCTCGGGACGGTCTGGTTTGGCGCCGCCGATCGATCTCGGATTGAATTTAGCGTCGATCATAACCGTCACAACGGCTTAAAAAACAAAAGGTTTCATGATGTCGCTGCCCGCATCGGGAGCGCCGTTTCATCGCGGCGACGCATGCGGATTTCGTGGAGAAGCTCGAAGGCGGCGAGATCGACACAGAGCCAAAACGCAAAGAGCTCCTCGAGCGTTGCGGTGAAGAGCTTGAGGCAAAGACCCGAAATGGGCAGAATTTGCAGAGAAGGTTGGTTGCGGGGGGCTGAGCTCACAGAGACTTGTTTTTCTCACCTCAATGTCAATAGAATCGGGAGTCTCCACGGTTTCATGTGCTAGGAGCAAACATTCGGGATGCCAACGCCGAAGGTGCGAATGGGTTTCTTGAACCAGCGCATAGGCCTTGGCCTTTCAGGCCGCGATCGGGTTGGTGTGACCATAAAATTTGGGGTGGCTATAGCTAAAATGCCGTCGGATTTATTCACCTGCTATTTTCGCCGAATCCGTGGTGACGTCCATCGCAGGCAGCCAGAACTGCGCAGGCGAGACCAATTCCCAGCAATCGAAAGGACTGCATTTTTGCTCCGGTACGGTTTGGGAAGTGAGCCGCGTTGCTGATCGGCCAGCTTCAATCTGCTGCGTAAATCAGGCCATCGCCCGATGTTGATGGTGCCCACTTGGCGACTGGAGCGGACAATGTCAAGATCTTCCGGGACTAGAATGTTGACATAAGCAACTTGACACTCTACATGGACGGCATGACCCAAGACATTTCCACCGATGACCAGCGGCCCTACCACCACGGCGACCTTCACAGGGCGATCGTAGCGGCCGCTCTCGACGTGCTGAGCGAGTCTCAAAGCACAGAGTTTTCGCTCCGCGAGCTCGCCCGTCGGGCGGGCGTCAGTCACAACGCCCCATACAAGCACTTTGCCGACAAGCGCGAATTGCTAGCAGCCGTCTCGGCGGTGGGGTTCGAGCTGCTGGCGAAGCGGATGGCAGAAGCGACCAAGGAACTCGACAGTCCGCGCAAGAGGCTGGCAGCTATGGCGCGCGCATATGTCTGCGGCGGCGTTAACAATCCGGCGCTCTACAGATTGATGTTCGGCGGCTACCTTGCCGGTCAGGACGATGGGCGTCCCGCGATCGAAAGAACCGCGGCTTACAACATGAAGACCCTTGTAGTCGATGCGATTTCCGACGGCGCTCTCGGGCGCCCAATCGCAGATACCGAGGCCAATACCCGCACGATGGATGGGGCGATTCTCGTCTTCTGGTCCCAGATGCACGGTCTCACGTTGCTGCTGGTCGATCGCCTCGTCGGCCCTGGCGACAAGATGGAGGAGCTGACCGAGAACGTCCTGCAAGGAATGCTCGACGGACTGGTGAACAGCATCCCGACCGTACCAGATGGCGCTTGGGTCGGTCCTCCGCTAGCGGGGTAGGAGTACCGATGGCAAGCACGCTTGGTTCGGAGCTTGTCGGTGAAAGCCTTGTTATCTTCCGGGTACCCACTGCTCTCATTCCGAGAGGAGAATTCACGTGGACGCATACATCTGAGCTCTGATGGGTCTTCCCGGCATCGCGATTGGCAGCCTGACCTCGTTTGCCACCACGTGGACGACGCAGCGATCCCAGGTGAAGGAAAAACATCACGAGGTCGAGATTGGTAAGCGCGAAAAGCTCTTTTCGGATTTCATCGCCGAAGCCACCCACGTTACGATGACGCGATAAACCACCAGAAGGACGACGTCTGTGACCTCGTGCCACTCTATGCATTGGTCGCCCAGATGCGTCTGATCTCCTCCCGGCCGGTAGTCGATGCAGCCGGGCTGGCGATGGCCAGAATCGTTGAAACCGATCTGACGCCCAATCGCTCACTCTCTGAAATCCGGGACCTCGCGCGTTCCGGCACGCTGAACTTTCTCCTCGATTTTGGCGAGGCTTGCCGGGCGGAACTGGCGGCAGGGCACCTGTCGACCCGATGATAGGATTTGGGGAACTCGGGGGCCACCAGGGGCCTTTCGGCACGCAAACCAGCCAAAACTCGCCTCCTCTGCCGGTCGGCGGCTTGAAGTGCGTGTCGCGTTCGGCCAGCCAAGGTCGCCCCTAAGACCAACTGCTGCGCGACCAGACGGACGACCGCCCCTTTGAGCTGCAACACATAATGTCGGGATCTGGCGATGCGCGAACAGGTTGTTTCGAGACTGATACCAAGAGATAGATTGCTGATGCCCGGCCCAGGACATAGGTAGATCCATCATAAATTCTTCAGGCTAAACGACTATGAAAGTCTCCGAACTCTCCTCGAGGCAAAACGTGCAGTCGAAGAAGCGCGCCGCTCTCAAACTGCGGCTTCTAGCGCCTGCCAACTCGAACATCCCCGCGCCTCGCACCACGCCGGGGACATTGCGGGCATGCGATGATCAAGCGAGCGCCCTTTCGACCGCTGATCAGATCGAACCATCAGCTCTCCTTTCTGTTGCTCTGTTTTCGCTCAGCCTCGCGATCCTTGTCGCAGCGACATCGACGATGTTCGATTCCACCTGGTCCCAAGCCCTTCGCGGCGCCTTTGTAAACCTCCTGGCCAGATTGGTGATGTAGGGAGGCCAGCTTCTCCGCCGGATGTCTTTTCGAGACAGAAAGTATCGGCGACCCACCGAGAGCCTGAACGAGGCGATCCAAGCGCACAAAGCAATCCAGGCGATCAGAAGTGTTGCTTCAGGTCGCCTCCTCTTGGGCGGTACGGACAGGTCGGCCACGCAAGCGGATCGAAGGTTGCAGAAGTAGGTCAAGACGTCAGTGGCTATTGCCAGTTGGTTGCTCACGGTCGGCCCAATTCCTTGGCTCGTACCCACATCGGTGATCGAAGTTCGCCGGGTGGTTGCTTCGACGGCTCGGGCACACCCAGCTCAGTGCTATCGCAGCGCAGCTGAACGTGGAGAAAGACCTTGCTTTATGTGACCCCAGCAGAGAGGCTCTCAGCTTCTGTTGCAGAGCCAGTTGAGCTCACCTGCGAATTTGGACAGGACCATGAACCTACCGCTTTGGAGCGACCCTATCGCTCAACTCTTCGGGCTGGCCGTCGCCGGCTTGGTGTTCAGCCGGTTTGTGTTTCACCGACACCCGATTTGGCGGCTCATCGCTCACATCGTCTTCCTGATTGCGTTGACCGCTCTCCTACTCCACGAGGGCATCCGGCCCTACGCGCCTGATACACAGACCGACGATGTGTCCCGGCGGATCTTCATCGGCTTCGCCAAAGCCGTCTGGTGGATAGGCGGCGCCATGGTGTTGATCAGCTCGGTTCGCCTGTTTCTGATATTCGAGCGAAAACCACGGGAAGCACGTCTGCTCCAGGACCTGGTTGTCGGCCTCATCTACCTCGGAACCGGCCTCTCGCTTATTGCCTATGTCTTCAGCATTCCTGTGGGCACGCTGATCGCGACTTCGGGGGTGTTCGCGATCATCGTTGGTCTTGCATTGCAAAGCACCTTGAGTGACGTCTTTTCGGGCATCGCATTGAATCTCGGGCGTCCCTACTCGGTCGGCGACTGGATCGTGCTTGACGATGGCGTCGAGGGCCGGGTGATCGAAACAAATTGGCGTGCCACCCATCTTCTCAGTGGCACAAACGACCTGATTGCCGTCCCCAACAGTCGCTTGGCGAAAGCCAACGTCACGAATCTCAGCAGTCCTGACGAGAGCCATGGGATAGCGATCAAGGTGAGGCTAACACCTGCACCGCCCGCCACAGTCGCGGAGGTCATGAGGACGGTTCTTTTTGCTTCGAATAACATTCTCGATGCCCCCACACCCTCGGCAACGATAAAGGCTCTCGATGGTGAGGCTGTTGAAGTAGAGCTAACCTGCCGAGTCCGAAATAGGGCACACATTCCGATTGCGACAAACGAGATCTATGACCTGGTGTTCCGGCATTGCAAGGCTGCCGGGTTACCGCTCGCTGTGCCGGCGTCGGTCGGCGTGGCTCCAGACCAGGATCCCGCATATCGGCAGCATCCAAGCACCGCGTGGCGGCTTCTGAACGCTATACCCCTCTTCGCGCCCTTGACTGAAGATGAGAAGGAGACGCTTGCGGCGAGCATGACGCGCCAGACCTATCGCAAAGACGAGATCATCGCAGAACAAGGAACGAGGCTGGCCTCTCTGATGCTGATACGGAACGGCGTCGTCTCGATCACAAGGAAGGAGGGCGATCGTGAAACAGAGCTTCTCCGCCTTTCACCAGGACATTGCTTCGGGGAAGAGGGAATGCTGACGGGTGCGCCGGCACCTGGGACCATACGCGCCCTGACATTTGTGATCGCCTACGAGATCAAGCAGGATCCGCTTGCCGCCCTTATGCGTGACCGCCCGGCCCTCGCCGAGGAACTGGGCCTCGTCCTGTCACGCCGACTTGAGGCAGAACGCCTCCAATCGGCTGACACTTTTCCTCGCGGCGCAGAAGCAATGACATTTGGTGATCGCATCCGCCAGATTTTCCAACTATCGTAACCGACCAGCATCGTTGGCTTCCGATCGTGGTCAGGTGATCCCCAAACTACCCCTCTGTCCGGCCTTTGTGAGCGGCACGGGCTGCATGCGGACCCCTCATTCCGTCGAGTCGAAATCGACCTCCCCGGCATCAAGCATCCTGGCCAATGTGCGCAGGCCAACTTCGAGCTGGTCCATCGCCGGTGCCGCCAGTGCGAGCCTGACGGCGTTCGGAGCGTGGCCAGGCGTGACCGCGAATGTCGTCGAAGGCGTCAGTGCGATATCACGCCTGGCTGCCGCGGCAACGAAACTTTGCGAGCGCCAGTGGGTCGGCAGCGTCAGCCACAGGTGATAGCAGCCCTCCTGAGACTGAATGTCGAAGCCTGACAGACATTCGGCTGCCAGCTTCTGGCGCGCGTGTGCGTCGGTCCGCTTCAATTTGGCGAGCTTGGCCGCGGTGCCGTCGCCCATCAATCGCTCCGCGGCCGCGAAGGCGTATCCAGACGCAGTCCATCCCCCCGAACGCACCGACGCCATGACGCTTTCCCGCATGCGATGCGGTGGCACGATAAAGCCGAGGGTCAGTCCCGGTGCGACCATCTTCGACAGGCTGTCGATGACGATACAGGTGTCGGGAGCGAGGGCTGCCAGCGGCAGCTCGTCGTCGAGAAAGGCGTAGACATTGTCCTCGATAACAGGAAGGCCGAGTTCGTCGACCACCCGCAGGAAATCGATACGGCGTGCCGACCTCATCGTCATACCCAACGGATTGTGGATCGATGGCTGGACATAGATGGCCGACAGATGGGCTTCATGGTGGGCCTTTTGCACGGCGTCGGGCCGCATCCCTTCTCCGTCCATCGCCAGAGGTACGAGCGATATTCCGAGCCGCTGCGCGATGCCCTTGATGAAGGGATACGTCAAAGCTTCCACTCCGCAGCGACCGCCGGTCGGGACAACGGCTGCGAGAGCAGCGGCAATGCTCTGCCGCCCGTTGCCGGTGAATACCAGTTGGTCGGCGTCGACGGACCACGTGCCTTTGGAGAGATGCGCGGCTGCAACGCTCCTCATGACGGGCGAGCCGATGCTGGTCCCCTGTCTAAGCGCGACATCGAGCGCGGCTGGCTGGTCCAGCCCTCTGAGGCTCTTCGCGATCAGCGCCGTCTGCTCGGGAAGTGTCGGGTAGTTGAACTCGAGGTCAATCCGGATGCCACGCGGTTCACCTGGAGCTGCGATGCCGCGCCTTGCTTCCCCGGAGACGAAGGTCCCTCGTCCGACTTCCCCGACAACGAGGCCACGGCGCAGCAGCTCGGCATAGACGCGGCTCGCCGTCGAGACGGCGATGCCGCGCTCGTAGGCGAAGCTCCGCTGCGGCGGAAGACGATCGCCGGGCCTTAGCTTGCCGCTCGCTATCTCGGCGGCGACGACATCTGCCAGCTTCAGATATTCGGACTTCGACATTATTGCTCCGAGTTCAATGTTTTGATTGCACTGAGAAGAATATCGGAACATTCTGCCGACATCAAATGCATTGTACCTGAAGCGGCCACGCCCTGCGATCTGAGGCGCGCCGAACTCAAAACAAGCCTCCGGACGCCGCAGCGCCGGTGCGTAGGAGCATTGGAGACGAGAGATGACTGAAAGTATCTGGATCACAAGTCGACCGGAGGTGACAAGGCGCCTTTGGTCGCCCCTGCGCATCGTCAAAGCCGCATGGGCCGCGATCGTACGCTGCGCAGTTCGTCGGTCTGCTGTCGCCCGGCTTCGCGATCTTGATGGCGACGCACTCAAAGACATCGGCCTTGCGCGATCCGAGATCGAGAAGGCAGCCTATGGCCTCATCACTCGCCCGAGAGAAACACAGGCGGTGTCCGAATCATAGCTGAAAGTAGGTGGGCGTCAGCGCCTTTCCCGACGAGATCTACACCGCGCCGGAAAGCTGGACTCGCAAGGCCTATCCGAACCTCGTCCACTACAACCGCCTTCCAAAGGGAGGCATTTCGCAGCCTGGGAACAGCCACTGACCGAGGAACTTCGCGCGACGTTCCATACGCTTCGGTAAGCGTATCAGCGCCGCCCCCAGGATTTCTCACGCGTCCTCTTTCGAGGAAGGTCACATGGAACTGACAGCTACCACGATCCTCGTCGCCTTCGCCGGCGTGTTCCTGATCTGCTTCCTCAAGGGAGCGTTCGGCGGCGGCTTCGCCATTATCGGGATCCCTCTTCTATCGCTTGTGATGGATCCCGTCACGGCCGGAGGACTCCTCGCTCCCTTGTTCATCGCAATGGATCTATACGCTCTGCGCTACTTCAGGCGCTCGACATGGTCGAAGCCGGATCTGGTGCTTCTGTTGCCGGGCCTCCTGCTCGGCATCGGGTTCGGCTACCTGCTGTTTCGGGTCCTCGACCACCGCGTAATCGCGATCCTGATGGCTGCGATCACGCTGATCTTTGTCGGCCTGTGGCTGATGAACGGCGGTGAGGTAACGACCCGTCGGCGTTCGACGCCCAAGGCGGTCGCCGCCGGCCTGACGTCTGGCATCACGACCATGGTCGCGCATTCCGGCGGGCCGCCTCTCGCGATGTATCTCCTGCCCCTCGGCCTCACCAAGGACATCTACGCGGGCACGACTAGCCTCTTCTTTACTGTCGGTAACGCGACCAAGGCGGTTCCCTGGCTGTTGCTGGTAAATCCTACAGCCGGTTTGTGGGAACTGATGGCGATCTGTCTGCTCGCCGTTCCCACGGGCGTGTCACTCGGTTGGCGGCTCCACGGTGTCCTTGACCAGCGTCAGATCTACCGCATCTGCTACGGGCTGCTGGTCGTGACCGCGGTGAAACTGCTGTGGGACGGCATTTCGGGATACCTCGCATGACCACCAACTTGCCAAGGCAGGCTTTCTCGGATTGTGCCATTGGCGATAAGAATGCTTGCCGGTTCCGCTGGATTTTCCGAGGTCTACACTGGTGATAGGAGTCGCGCATGACAACGGCCCCGTCAATCGAGCTGCCATCATGTTGGCGCGACGCCCTCGCCCACTTCCGTTCGGAACCACCTGATCCGCAGTCGGGTTTGCCGTTCGCACAACGGCGGGCGTCATTGACTGCGCTGCACAGCGCGAAGGTTCATCTCGTCGCGCAAGTTATCGCATGAGTGACCTGCTTCCCCACACATCTCGGAATTTTCAGATGAGCGAGGGTTCCACAACGACAACCGAGGTCTCCCTTGTACCCCTTCAGGAAGAATCTCTCAGTTAGGGCGGGTCTCGGTTTGAAAAGCACGCTAGGCGTTCGCCACGGTTTCTTGAGTTGCCGCACGTTACGCGGCCTAGTCGGGATCACCCCTGCCCCCGGAGAAGTCCTTGTCACACGAGCTTCATAAGAATTCACTTAAATGCCGCTGCGAGAACACCCCTCGCGTCCTGTTTTCCCCTTCATTGGCCCGCACCGCTGTGGGCCTTCTTTTTGACATCGCCTCCGGTTACCCCATGTGGATCGCGACGAAGGACTAGCCGGCCACCGGGCGTCCCGCCGCCTCTAACCATGGAAGTCGTCGATGAAGGAACATGACCTCAAGGAACTTGGCGAAGACATCCTGCGCGACGTGCGATCCGACGTCACTCCGAAGAAGCTGATGGCCGCTGTCCGCAAAGCACATCCGGAGGCGTCCAAAAAAGGAATCATCAGGGCCGCGTTCTACGCGCTGATCGCACATGCCGACAAAAGCCCCAAGGAACTGGTTCCAGCGAGCGCCTGACGAAGAGTTGCGCTAAGGGCCCGATGCAAAACCGTAACCGACGCTTGATCGATTTGTTCTAGGGGAGCTGCAGCTTTCGTAGGATCGCCCGCAAGCCCGGTTGGCTCGCCATAGCGGCAGCTTCTTCAAAGGAAAACCAAGCCGTCTTCTGATCGCCCTTTTCCGGATAGGATTCGGCAATCATTGCGAGTTGGAGCAGATGTACCCTCACACCTCAAGCTCGTTCGCTGGTGTCCTTCGTATAGGTGAACGCACCCAGTGCACCCCCTCGGTAATCGCACCGACCGCATGCCTCCTCGAACGCCTCACCTTAATGCCGCGGTGCGCGCCTCATCTTATCTACCTCATGCCCGAGCTTTTAAGGCGACCACCCGAAATAGATCGCCGCCGACATCGCGATTTCGGCAAACCCGATGGCCAGACATAGGATAAACACCACGACCAGCAATCTGTTTCGGTTTAGATTTCGCATCGCCGGGGCTTAACCGTTGTCGGCCGAACGATCAAGAACAACACTGTGCAAAAGCCGACTATCGGGGCGGAAGCACGGCAGGCGCTAGGCTCTTTTTCCGCCCGATCCCCCGGGTCGTAAGCGCTTCCTCTCACACCATATGTCAGGCCGCACTTGCCGAAGTCGAGCTCGTATGCGTCGTTTCCCGAAACAAGTGCTTCCGAGAATGTACGCCATCGCGAAACGGCTTGATTGAGATCAAGCAAGCGTGCGAAATTGCGCGCGGCCTGTGATCGGGACGCGACCGGTCCATCGCATTTGATGGTGGCGAGAGGGAAATAGATCGGAGACAATATACCTGATGAAGGCGCCATCGCCCTTATGGCCAGTAGAGACAACCTTCATGGCAGCCCTCGAAAGCAAACACTAAAAATCGGACACCGGACGGATCCGGAATCGCTCAATGTATTCGGAACGAGGTGCGTGCAGAGTGCTCATGGAAGTGAACGGACATAAAGCAAATCAAATGTCGCCAAGGACCGCCATTACAAGAATTTCAGTAAGACTAGCGTCGAGCGGAAAACCTCGCAACGGTTGGGTTGGTACGACTGAGTCTTATTTTCCCCAGCCGGCGGACAAACACGCAGCGAAAAAGGCGCTTTACCAAACGAATCCTCTGCCCTCAAATCCCTTGTGGATCGCTTTTTGATTCGGACGAAGGACGTGACGATGAAATCTCAAACTGTTGCGGCCCGCTCGACAGCTGCCCTCTTGACCGCCGCGGCATGTCTTTCGGTGACGCCCGTCTATGCGGGTGAACAGATTTTCGACGAGTTGCGCTTTGGTGCTTCCGCATCGGTCCAGAACGGTGGCGAGCATGAAGACGGCGTATTTCCAGAAGTGTCGGTTTTCTTCGATCCTTTCGGACAGGACGCCGCTACCGGCTGGAGACAGCAGCTTGCCCGCCCCCGCATCAATCTTGGAACGTCGATCGGGACATCGGGCCAGGCAACTCAGGTTTATGCGGGCTTTTCGTGGACGGCGAACTTCAACGAGAAGCTCTTTGCTGAAGCGGGCTTTGGTGGTGTTTGGCACAACGGCGAACTCGAGGGAAACAATGATGGTCCAGATCTCGGTTGCCGGTTCCTTTTCCGCGAGTATCTCGGCGCTGGATATCGCTTCAGCCAGCATTGGAACCTGATTGCGCAAGTCGCGCATTCCTCGCATGCGAACCTGTGCGAAGGCCCCAACAACGGCATGACGCGTGCGGGTCTCCAAGTGGGATACAAGTTCTGACGATCGGGTTTCTCGCAGTTGGAGCGGAAGAAAAACTCGGCGTCAGTCCCTCCAGCGTGAAACCCGAGTTACGCTATGGATCAGTTCGGCTGCCGTGGCGAAGTCTGCGAATAGAATGAGTAGTCGGCGCTCTTCGCACTTTTCGATCTGGTAGCTTTTGCAAAACCGCCGGGTACAGATCCTTTCGGCGTTTACCGCGACCTGCTGAAGTTGGATCCGGTCACCCCGGACCATCGGTAAACGCTTGTCGAGCCGCACCGAAAGCGCGATAGCCTGGTCATGGTGTCGAGAACCTCCGAAACCATCTCCGGATCAAGTGCCGAGGTCGGCTCGTCGAAAAGCATGACTGCCGGCTCCATGCAAAGACTACGGGCAATCGCCACGCGCTGCTGCTGGGATAGCTGGATTGGGTATTTGTCGGCCTGCTCCGGAATGCGGACACCCTCCAGAAACCGCAGCGCGGGTCTTCTTGGCCTCGGCAACCGGCACACCCTTGATCCACATAGACCCGACCATGCAGTTCATCAGCACCGTCATGTGCGGAAACAGGTTGAAGTGCTGGAATGCCATGCCGACATGCTTGCGCACCTCGGCGACTTTGCGCATCCTGTCGTGCAGCGTGATGCCGTTGACGATGATCTCCCCCTGCTGGTGCGCTTCAAGCCGGGTGTAGCAGCGCATGAGGGTCGACTTTCCGGAACCGGAAGGGCCGCAGACGACCATGCGCGCCCCTTTCTTCACCGTCAGGCTGATGTCCTTCGGCCGCCTTCCAGACGATCGCCTTGTCGTGCTTCCGGCAGTTTCGGCTCAATGAGGACGTCCTTCTGCGTCGCAGTACGCCCGAAACACGGCATTAGGCGCGAGTGGCGCTCCCGGCGATTGCGCTCGGCATTCGCTCTATTCAAGCCGAGCCTGTCGGGCGAAGAACCTCGGCGGTTGAACGGCGAAATGGGCTGGCTGGCCGGCGTGCTCGGCGATGCCCGAAACATCGACGTGCTGCTCGCGAAGGCGAAGGACGCCGACCTGCGGTTCAAGTTGAAGGACGCCCGCCAGGGGCGTTCGACGATGCGATCGGGGCGCTGAATTCGTCCCGTGCTGGGGCGCTCGCGCTCGACCTCAACGAATGGCCTCAATGCGGCGACGACCGCAAACGACCGGATGTGCGCAGCGCGATAAACACGCGTCACGATCGCATTGGTCGCGTATGTCGCATCCAGTCGCGTTATCGTGAACCACCGTCTACTACTTCAGGCAGCCAGATCGTCATGCCAGGCTCCAAGTCCTGATCGCCGGCTAGCGGATCGAGCCGCACCCAGAAGGTGTTGAGATCGTGATCGCCGACCGCTCTGGCGGCCCGCCAGGTGGCAAACTCGCCGAGCGGCCTAAGTTCGCTGATGCGGGCTCCGATGCTGCGTCCGTCGTTGGCACGCAGCGTGACGGTCTTGCCTACGGCCATGTCCCCAAGCGCGTCCTCCCGCAGCGTGAACGCGATCCATCGCTCGCCGTCAGGCTCGATCGTCAACACCGGCTTGCCCGGTGAAAGAGCCTCGCCCAGCTCTGCCACCTGGATCAGGACGGTAGCATCGACGGGCGCCTTCAACATTGTCTTGTCCAGCGCGATCTGGGCCTCGTCCACGGCCGCTTGCGCGGCTGCCACTTTGGCGTCGGCGAGCGCCAGTTCCTCCTTCGTCGGCCCGGCGCTTGCTGCCGCCAGTTGCGCGCGCTTCAGGTCGAGATCGGCTTGTGCCTTGCCGAGCTGAGCCGTGGTGTCGTCGACCAATTGCCGGCTGCCGGAACCCTTGGCAGCCAGCGCAGCGGCACGGGTATTCTGTTGCTGCGCGAGCAGCAGGTTTGCCTCGGCGGTCTTCACCGACTGTTCGGCGATGGCGACTTCTTCCATGCGGACGCCGACATAGACATGATCCCGGTCGGCCTTGGCACTGGCGGCGGCGGCCTTCGCCTGCCCGAGCGCTGCGGCCAGTTCCGGGCTGTCCAGGGTCGCGAGGAGATCGCCTTTCCTGATACGCTGGCCCGAATGGACGGCAACATTCAAGAGCCGTCCACCAACTTCCGGCGCGATGCGGATTTCCGTGCGCTGGACCATGCCTGGGACAACGTCGCCCGCGTTGCTTGTGACACCGGCTAAGGTCGCGGCACCCCCACCCGTTGCCATCACGACGACAGACAGCGCCAGGGAAAGTGTCCTGATCCGTGATGTAAGAAAGTCGACCGCGCTAGTCGTCATCGTTCCCTCCCCGCAAGCCTGACCACCACGCCGACATGATAGCGAGTGCCGCGTATACGATTGCCAGCGTCCACAGCCTCTGCCAGTTGCTCCACACATCCGTCAGCGAGGCTCCCATCTGATTGACGCGCACCAGGCCGTCGATAGCTGCGGTGCTTGGCAACACCTGGCTTGCAATTCGGATTGCGTTGGGCATCGCCTCCAGTGGCCAGGCGACGCCTACCTGGAAAAACAAGGGCAGGCTGATCGCGATAAAGAGCAGCACCGCCGTCTCGCGGCGCTCGAACCACGAGCCGACGAATTGTCCGAGGAAACTCACCGACAGGATGAAGGGAATGGCAAGCACCAGCATGTCCAGGAATCGCCCGTTGGTCGAGAATCCGTAAACGTGCGGCAGGATGATCAGGTAAAGCGCAAAGCCGGGTAGAACTAGCAGCAGATGCGCGAGTGCCTGGCCGAGCACCGCGATCGGTCGGCCGCGGCTGTGCCGCGCCTGATGTCCGCCTCGTTCGAAGGCAACGCCGCCGAGCGTGGCCGAGCCCATCAGCAACGTCTGCTGCAAGATGAGAATAAAGGCCGCCGGCACAACATAGCTGGCATAGCCGCCAGTCGGATTGAAGAGCGGTTGATTGAGGATTTCGACAGGTGAACTTCTAATGAGCGCCGCCCGGCGCAGACTGCCGTCAGAACGCGCACTGCCGGCCGCAAGATCTGCAGTAACGGTCGCCGCCGCCTCCGTAATGCCCTGAAGGGTCCTGTTATAGAGCAGGAAATAGGTGGAATCGACATAGATCGGCAGTCGAGCGCTTGCCCCCTTCAGCACCTCGCGTTCTGTCCCTGCCGGAATGCCGACGATACCGAACACTTCCCGCCGGGCGAGCGCTGTCTGCGCCGCTTCAAGCGTGCTCGGACGGGCGGACACCTGCGTTGCTTCGTCGGTGTCGAGCATTTGTATAAAAGTCCGGCTGAGATTGGAAAAATCGTCATCGACCACCGCGACCGGGATCTTGCGGACGAGCTGCCCCAGGTAAGGCTGGGGATAGAGCAGGCCGTAGATGATGGGGGCGAGCACGATGAGGCCGAAGACGGCGCTGTCGCCGAGCACGCGTTTGTATTCAGCGGAAAATGCCCCGACGATCCCCGGTGGTGCTGCCGCCAGCGGAGCCGCCTGCTTTGCCGCTTTGGCAGGGCTGCGGGCGATGACGGTCAGTCTCAGCCAGGACAGACCGAAGCAGGCGACGGCGAGTGCCGCGAGCGCGATGAAAGGCCTTACCGAATCATGAGTAGGCACGCCGCGGGCGGCCTGGTCGAACAGGATCTGGATATACCAGCGCAGCGGCAGCATATCCCCCCAGAGACGTGCAAACCCGCCCATCGCCAGAACCGGAAAGCCGACGCCGGCAAACCCGAATGAGGGCGAGCAGATCACGCCGGTCAGCGACAGCCCGAGCGGCAGGTTCCTCACCAGAAGCTGCAGCAGCGCTCCGAGCGACAGATAGGCGATGACCAGCAGGATGGCGGAGGCGCCCATCAAAATGGCATCGCCCCGGAAAGGAATCTGGTTGAGCCCGTGGATGATACCGAGGCCGACGACCATCAGCAAAATGAACACCCCGAAGTAGGGAGCAAGCTTGCCGACCAACGCTGTGAGCGGGCTGCCGCCGGCTGCGGCAAGCCATTCGCGCACGCTGCGCGAACCGAACTCGGAGCCCACCGCGTAACCTCCGGCAACCGCGGTAAGAACATGGAGCACCGTGGGCAGTATCGCCCTGAGCAGGAACTGGACGTAATTGAGGGCGGGATTGGTCAGCACATATTGTTCGGTCACCAGCGAGCCCGGCGCAAACTCGGTGCTCCTGCCGGGCGGTTTGGGTAAGGTCGCGGCCGCAGCCGCGATCGACGACTGCAGCCCGCCGGAGGCGATATTGCCGGGCGAGAAATACTGCTTGTTGTAGAAGATCACGATCTGCGGGCGCTTGGCAGCAAGGATGTCACGTTCGAAGTCTTGCGGGATGTAGACAGCAGCAATTGCAGCGCCCGAGCGGATCGAATGCATCGCGCCGTCGAGATCAGACGAACGGCGCGCCACGGCCACGGATGGAGCCGCGTCGATGGTCTGGATGAAATGCAGCGACGTGTCGGAACGATCCAAGTCGACGACATCGACGCGCAGATTGCGAACGACCGCATTGCTGAAGGTCGCCGTCAGGATCAAAAAGGCAATCAGCGGGATCGCCACCACAAGCAACAGCGCCACCCGGTCGCGCCAGATCCAGATCACCTCGCGGGTGGCGACGCAGAGCAGGCCGGGTGAAACGGGCGACGGCATCAACGCCCTCCGCTCCATTGCAGATAGGCGCTCATGCCGGGGCGAAGCTCGGGGATCTTCACGGTCGGATAGGCGCGCACCTCAAAGGTTCGAAGGTCGAAGTCGCCGGTCGCGCGGGTCGCGCGCCAGCCGGAATATTCGCCGCGCGTCGCGATTGTCCTGACCTCGATCGGAACCATCCGGTCGCCGAGCGCCGGAATGCGAACCTCGAGCTTGTCGCCGACCTTCAGGCCTTTGACGAGGTCTTCCCGGAGATCGAAGCTCAACCAGACATCGCTGAGGTCGACCAGGGAGAGGAGCGGTACGCCTGGCGAGACGTATTCGCCGAGCTCGGCGCCGATTTGATAGACTTGGCCCCCAACCGGCGCCCTTACGGTCATTTCGTTGACCTGGGTGTTCAGCGTCGTCACAGCCGCCGCCGCCTTGTCAACATTGGCCTGGGCAATGCCGCGCTCCTCCTTGGTGTAGCCGGTGACAGCTTCGTCATAGGCGAGCTTTGCCTGCTCGAGACTGCGTCTGGCGACGTCGAGGGACGCGGTCGCCTCGTTGAGCGTCTGGATGGCCGCTATGCCCTTGGTGGTCAATTCGTTGGTGCGATTATAGGTCTGCTGCGCCAGCGCCAGATTGGCCTCGGCCGAGGCGATCGCCGCCTTGCGCTGCGCGACCACCTCTTCGCGGACTCCAGCATCGATGCGGGCGAGATCGGCGACGGCGACCGCCTTTTGGGCTTGCGCCTCTTTCAGCTTGCTGAAGATCTGCGGGTTGTCGATCGTCACCAGTACCTGGCCGGCCGCAACATTGTCGCCCCGCGCCACCGGACGCTGGCCGACGCGTCCGTCGACGCGGGCTGCGATGTCGATGCGCGTCGCGTCCGACTCGCCTTGAACAAGCAGCGGTTGCGGCTGGACGAGATACCATAAAGAAAGGCCGACGATCATCGCAACCGTCAGGATGACGATGAGCGCAGCGGCTCGGGAGGTGCGAGGGCCAGGCGCGCCGCCGCCTGTGGCATGCCGGGAGCCTCCAGGTGCTTCCTCGATGACATCAGATCCGTCATTGGGAGACTGCAACAGCTCACTCATGGCAACGCCCTCCGCGATACGCAACGCGCCCTGTCCATAGCATGTTTCCCTGGGCCAGCCGATCTCAATTCAGCAGGTCGTGGTAGTCCCAGATCGCCCTTCCCACGCTGCCTGTCAGATCGCCGAAATATGAGCACAACACGCTCCCCTGTCTGGATCAACCGCGCCACGACGTCTCGCGCTCGCGCCGCCACATCGACGGGCTTTGGCCAAAGGCCTGCCTGAACAGCTTGCACAGATGTGCCTGATCAGAAAACCCCACGCTCAAAGCAATCTCGCTCAACGAAACTGAACTTGTCAGCATCAGATGACAGGCTTCCTCAAGGCGCCGCCTTACGATGTAAGCATGCGGCGGCTCTCCGAACGCTTGTTTGAACGAGCGTGAGAAGTGCGACGTGCTTCGCCGCGCAACGGCACTCAAATCACTTGCGTGAATGGTCCGATGCAGGTTTCTGTCAATGTAGGATCGGACACGCGCCACCTGCCAACCCGCCAATCCACCCGTTCCGGAGCCCTCGCCGCGTGAACGGCGCTCGATCTCCGACTGGAGTATGGACGACGCAGTGGCCAATGAGATCCTTGCCGCCTCCTGGTCATGCTCGATCTCGGTTTTGGCCGCTTCAAGGAGCAATACCAGGCTGTTTGCCAGGGGGCCGAACTCGAGATCGATTGGAGCTGAAACGTCTGCAACCTCGCCATACGGGCTTTCCATATCGTACCTCAACAAATATGTCGTACCAGCCGACGAACTTGGTGTGCCGGCTCTCAACGAAAGCCGTCTTGAGGTGCAATTTGATGATTTGGGATGCCGCGATCTATTGCACTCAGGTGGCGCGAGCCGGCACGTTGGTCTAGCTTGACTAAACTTTGGATTACACGCGGAAGGGCTGTCGATCGAAAGCCTGTGTAACCGCCATTGCTCGTGCGGCTTGTCCTCAGCAGTGTTGCAGCTCCTCGGGTACGAGTTGCAGTTTTTCGGCCATTGGCCGAGCGCGAAAAGCGAATGGGCGTTCATCTTTGGCATCAGACGGCGCGGTGTACCTTCACCGTCGCTTCAGCGATGCCGATATCCCCTGAGCATCCTGCCGCGCAGCGGGGAATTCGCGCCTAGACATAAGCCAAAGTTTACAGGCAAGTGGTATTGCTCCGGCACTACTTTTGGGCGCAGGCTAACCCTATTCGCATCCGGGTGCGCCGGTGTCGTCGGCGCGCTCGCGTCGCAGTTTGTGCGCACTGCCGGAGCACATATGCCGAAGGCGTCGTTGGTCTCAGTCGTCGAGGACGATCAGTTCTTTCGCGAATCCATGAGGCGGCTCATGAGATCGCTTGGCTACGACGTCGCAACGTTTCCGTCGGCAGCCGATTTCCTCGCGTCGCCTCGTCTCGCCGAAACCGCCTGCCTGATCGCTGACGTCCATATGCCAGAGATGACCGGGCTCGAGCTCCATGAGCACCTCATCGAGGCGGGTCACGCGATCCCGACGATCCTCGTGACTGCCTACCCCGACGACGTTGACCACACCCGCGCCTTGAACGGCGGGGTCATTTGTTATCTTCGCAAGCCGTTTGATGAGCTGCATCTAATACGGTGTCTTCGTGCGGCTCTGCAGCCCGGCGCGCCTAGCGGCTGGAATTCGTAACTTCCCTGTCACCGCCGGGCAAGGAGAACCGAAGTACGGCCCCGGGCGAAACATCCGGGTCTGCCCATAGCCGGCCGCCGTGGGCATCGATGATCGACCGGGAGATCGACAGTCCCATCCCTACCCCGCTCGACTTCGTGGTGTAGAAGGCCTGGAAGACGCGATCGACATGATCGGGATCGATGCCGGGTCCTGAATCGCGCACGGAGACGAGGACGCCACCAGTCTGGCTTTCTTCGGTGCTGATAAACAACTCCCGTGACCCGGCCTCGATCGTGCTCATGGCTTCGACCGCGTTCAGGATCAGGTTCAGCACGACTTGTTGCAGTTGAACCCGATCGCCCTCAATGGGAAGCAGTGCCTCCGCCAGGCGCGTTCGGACCGAGATTCCATTCGTGGTGATTGCGCTTCGCGCCAATCCAATCACTTCATCGATCGCCTTGTTCAGATCGAAACGAGACTTCCGAGGAGGCGCCTTTTTGATGTGATCACGGATACGGTCGATGATATCTCTGGCTCGGTCCGCATCGTCGACGATACAGGCGAGCGCTTCTCGGATTTCACCCAGATCCGGCGGATTTCGGTCCAGAAAGTGTGTGGCCGCACGGGCATTGTTACGCGCCGCGGCTATCGGTTGCGTGATTTCGTGGGCCAGCGAGGCGGTTAGTTCTCCCATCACGCTCAGGCGGTTCATGTGCGCGAGTTCCGACTCCAGCTCGCGCAGCCTCTCACGCTCCGCTTGCGCGCGCATCAGGGCGGTCACGTCGGTGCCGGTGCCGCGATAACCACGGAATTCTCCGTTGGCATCAAACACTGGCTTGCCGCTGGCCTTCACATACATGGGAGAGCCGTTATGGCGATCGGAGCAATATACAAAGTCACGGAACGGTTTGCGTGAATCGAGACTTGCCTGGAGATGCAGCCATTTCTCCGGTTCCGTTTCAAGATCGAGGGCGCGATCCCAGCACGTCTTGCCGAGCCGATCAGCCGTGTCTGAGCCAAACGCGTTTCCCGTCAGCAGCGTGAACCTATAGTCTGGACCGATTTCCCAAAACCAATCGGAGGCACTTTCGGCGTAGTCGCGGAACTTCCCCTCACTTTCGCGCAAAGCTTGCTCGGCGCGCTTGCGTTCCGTCACATCGAGAAGTGTACTGACCACCTCCAGAAGTTCTCCATTCGCTGAGAACTTCGGATGAGCGGTCATTTCGATGTATTTGATGTTTCCCGCGGGCAGTTCAATTCGGTACTCGAGTTTATAGTCTCTCTTCTGCTCCACCGCTCGCCGGGCCTCCTCGCGCACCCGTTCTCGGTCGCCAGGGTGGATCCTTTGTTCCACAGCGTCGCGGCTCGGGAGGCCGTTGCGTGGATCAAACTCCAGAATTCGATAAGTCTCATCCGACCAATAAAGAAGCGCTGTGTTATTGTAGGCTGCCGAACCGGTGTGACTGAGCCGTTGCGCTTCGGCCAAATAGGCCTCGCTATGGCGTAGTCGGTCTTCGGACTTCTTGCCTTGATCGACGTCAACAGACAGGCCGTACCACTGAATGATCTGCCCCTGTGGATCGCGCAGCGGCTCAATGCGAGCGTGGTGCCAAAAATATCCGCCGTTCGACTGACGTAGACGGTACACTGCCTCGCAGGATGTTCCGGTCTGAATTGCGTGATCGATGGTCTTTATAAAGTCTGGCAAGTCGTCCGGATGCAGGAATCGCTCCCACTTGCGGTTCTTGAAATCCTCAAGTCGCGTGCCAGTGTAGTCCAACAGGCGCTGATTGGCATGGGTCGGTTCACCGTCGGGGCCGGTTGACCAGATGAGGCCGGGCACCGTGTCGATGATTTGCCGGAGCCGGTATTCGCTTTCCCGCAGAGCTTGCTCTGTGCACTTGAGCTCTTCGATATCCAGGGTCGTCCCGATCCATAGTAGCAGGGTTCCATCGCTTGCCCGGAGCGGCTCGGCATGGGTGAGAAACCAGCGGTAGTTTCCTTGAGCGTCACGGACTCGATAATCATGCTCTCCGCCCTCGCCACTGCGCAGCAGATTTGACCAGTATCTGCGTGCTTCTTCGTGGTCGTCCGGATGCAACAGGGGGATCCAGTCGTCCCACTGCGCCCCAATGTCGATGCCGAAACGTAGGGGATGATCTTTCGGAACACCAAGGAAATCCCCTTGTCGTTTGTTCACGAAGGTGAGGCTGCCGGATGGAGTTCCGTACCAGGTATAGGCCGGAAGCACATTGAGAATGGATTGCAGCTGCGTCACGAACCTCGGCCATTCTTCGGTCTTCTTGCCCTCATCGATGTCAAAAGACAGGCCATACCACTGGATGATGCGCCCCTGCCGATCGCGCAAAGGCTCGCAGCGAGCATGGTGCCAACGAAATTCGCCGTCCGCCCGGCGCAGCCGCAGCACGCCCCGGTACGACGTTCCCGTCTGAATTGCGTGATCGAAAGCCTTTGCGGTTTCTGGAACGTCGTCAGGGTGCACGAAGGCTTCCCAACCAACATGCTTGAAATCCTCCAATCGCATGCCGCTGTAGTCCAGGAGGCGCTGGCTGACATGGGTCGGTTCACCGTCGGGACCAGTTGACCAGATGAGGCCGGGTACCGTGTCGATGATTTGACGGAGCTTATACTCGCTCTCCCGAAGCGCCTCCTCCGCTTTTGTTCGATCATCAATGTCGATCAGAACGCCGTACCAGCGCAGCACACGGCCGTCGCTCGCCTTCAACGGTGCTCCGTTTACGACGAACCACCGATATCGGCCGTCCGCTCCCCGAAATCTGCAAACTACATCGTGAGGCGTTCCAGACTCCAGGTTCCTTAGCCAGGTGTGCGTCTTGAACGCGACGTCGTCCGGATGGACTGTTTCCATCCATCCATCGCCGGTAATTTCGCCGAGTGTTGCTCCAAGATACTCAAGCAAACGCTGGTTGACGTATTCGATATTGCCCTCGGGCCCGGCACTCCACACAAGCGCCGGAATCGTATCCACCAACAGGCGAAGCTCTTGCTCGCCGCTGACGAGTGCCTCCTCAGCTCCCTCACCGTCCTCTGACACAGGCCGCTCCATGGCCGAACTACAGGTTCGAGCGACCATCTTATCCCCTGTGTACGAGACGAACCATGTGCTTTCGACCTCGTTTTGACGATTCCAGATCTACGTGAAGCAAGGCTTGGCGTGTCGCATAGTCTGCCACAGCAACATTGGCTGAACCGACGAACGCCTGCCGCTCCTCGATCAATCTGCCCGACGCAGAAGGCACCTGGCGCCGAGCAGCTCCAGCCCTTTTAACCTTAAGGTCGACCGCATGGTTGCGCATGTGAGCTAGAGTTTGCCGTATTTCCCTCTGAGCTCATTCTTGTTGAACTTCCCAACGCTCGTCTTCGGGAGCGCGTCGACAAACAGGATCGTGTCGGGGATCCCGTACTTCGAGATCACCCCGGCATCGGCGAAGGCCTTCAGATGCGACTTGATCAGCGTATCGCTGAGATCGCCGCCCGTCAGGACATCCCTGACGACCAGCGCCAGTGGTCGCTCGCCCCATTTGTCGTCCTTGACGCCGATGACGGCGGCTTGCGACACCCCGTTACATTGCGAAATAAGATCTTCGATCTGGAGCGATGACACCCACTCGCCGCCGGTCTTGATGACATCCTTGATCCGGTCGACGATACGAAGATAGCCGTCAGGCTCGATGATGCCGATGTCATTGGTGTGTAAGTAGCCGCCAGCCCACAACTGCTCGGATGCTTCGCCATTGTCGACATATCCCTGGGTGAGCCATGGCGCACGCACGACGACTTCGCCAGGTGTTTTTCCATCATGCGGTACTGCGTTCAGACCCGCGTCGACCAAACGGATATCGACCAGCGGTGCAGAGATGCCGGCTTTGGTTCGGATATCGACCTCGTCCTCGACATCGCCGGTCAGATCCGCGGATTTCACCTGCGCCAGACAAAGCAGCGGAGCACTCTCCGACATCCCGTAGCCGGCGAAGATGTCAACGCCTAGAGCAAGGGCCTGCTTGGCGAGCCCCTTCGGCAGTTCCGAGCCTCCGATCACCATCTTCAGGCCGGCGAGATCGGTATTTGCCGCTGTGGCCGCGCCAAGCAGCATTTGCAAGATCGTCGGCACACAGTGTGTGAAGGTTACGCCTTCGGTTTTGATCAGCTTGACGAGCAAGGCCGGGTCGTAGCGTCCCGGATACACTTGCTTGACGCCACAAAGCGTCGCCGTCCAGGGAAGTCCCCAGGCATGCGAGTGAAACATCGGGGTGATCGGCATATAGACGTCATCGCGGCAAAACCGGCCTTGTTTCGCGGCGGTGCCGAAGAAAGCCATTTCGGCAAGTGAGTGGAGTACCAGTTGTCGATGACTGAAATAGACGCCTTTCGGTAAACCCGTCGTGCCGGTCGTGTAAAAGGTAGTGGCAAGGGCGCTTTCGTCGAAGTCCGGGAAGTTGTAATCAGGCGAAGCGCCGACGAGGAGGTCCTCATATTCGCCGGCGAATGTAAGCCCGCCGGTTTGCGGCACCGCCCGATCCGACATCAGGATTAGCGTCTTCACATTGGGCAGCTGCTGCTTGAGGCCTTCCAGAACCGGGACGAAGTCGTCGTTGACGAGAAGGACTGACGCTCCCCCATGATTGATCGTATATGCGATCTGTTCCGGTGACAGGCGGACATTCACCGTCTGCAAAACAGCTCCCATCATCGGAACGGCAAAATAGGCTTCCAGGAATCGGTTGCTGTCCCAGTCGAGCACGCCGACGGTGTCGCCGGCTCGAACACCGAGGCTCGCAAGGCTGGACGCGAGGCGCCCGACGCGTTCGCGCAACTGGCGATATGTGAGGCGCTTGATGTCGCGATATACAATCACCTGATCGGGCGTTTGTGCTAGCGGGGTATGCCATAGCTGCTTCAATAGAAGCGGATATTCGTAAGCGGACTCGGCGGCCTTTATAAGCTTTCCGGTCATGGTGGTATCCTTGAAGGTATGCGCCGTCAGGGCTACTGTGAGCTGGCGGCAACCGTTGTTTTGAGGGCCCGTCAGATCGATGTTGGCGGCGATCGCTGGGGCAGCTGTAAAGTCCTGGGTGGGGTGCAGCCAGCGATCTTACGTTTCATCTTCGGCGCTGGGCCACGCTGCGGGTGAAGCACGCCGAGCGCAGTTCGGGTTTGGTTTCCCAACGGCACGCGCACCTCCTCCAAGTGCGCGTTGCCCTCATGCAGAATTGGCACGCAGTTCGAGCAGCCCGAGCAGGACCTCGTCCCGCTCGGCGGCCAAGTCGTCGATCGACCGCGAGCCCACTTCGGCACGAACGCCTGCGATCAGCTTTTGCTGGAGTTCCGGGGTCAGTTGCGGTGAACCCAGGACCTTCCACCAGGCGGTCATCGGACCGGTAAATTGCTCCAGGAAATGCTCCATGCCGCCTTGACCGCCACCGAGATGGTTAAGAAGAACCTGGCCCATGATCCCCCATCGCAGCCCCGGCCCCCAACAGAGCGCGGTATCGACGTCAGCGACGCTGACAACGCCCTCGCCCACCAGATGATAGACCTCCCGGGCAAGGGCAGCTTGCAGCCGGTTGGCAACATGTCCCGGCACCTCTTTGTGAAGGCGGACGGTTCGCTTGCCGAGAGCCGTATAGAATTCAGAAGCGCGCCGGATCGTCTCCTCGGACGTCTTGGTACCGCCGACGATCTCGACAAGCGGGATCAAGTGTGGCGGATTGAATGGATGGGCGATGACGCAGCGCTCCGGATGAAACGGGCAACCGGACTGGATCTCGCTCATCGTCAGGCCGGACGAACTCGACGCGATGACGACATCAGGCGGCAGCAGCTCGTCGAGCTGCCCATAGAGCTTCTTCTTGAAATCGATCCGCTCGGGTCCGTTCTCCTGCACCAGATGGGCACCCTTGACGGCCTCTGCCAAGTCCGCTGTAAAGACCAGTCGCAGTTTAGAGGCGCCGGGCGTCAGGCCCAGTCTTTCGAGCGCGGGCCAGGCGCCGTCAACGAAGCGTCTCAACGAAACTTCGGCGTTCGGGGCGATATCGGTCGCCACGACGTCGAGGCCCTTCGCCAGGAAAAGTGCCGCCCAGCTCGCGCCGATGACGCCCGTACCGATAATGGTGACTTGAGAGATCGGCTTATTGCCAGTCATGGTCAATTCTCCTTTGAAGGGATTTCGACGTATGCAACGCCGGACAGATTGCCTTGGGCGAAGAGAAGCGCACGCTTCTCGGAGCCATCGAGGCTTGCAGAATAGAGCGAACCGCCAAGGTCGGTGACGAACATCCGATTGCCGGGAACGTCGAGCGCGATACCGATGCCTTCCATCAGATCGCTGGCGATGATTTCAGGTGCGTGTCCATTTCTGACCGGCGCATCGATTGAGGTACGATTGACCGTATTGCCAAGCGGAGGATTACCCCGGTCCGTCCAGTAGATGACACGGCCCTTAAGATCGAGTTCGAGGTCGATCGGCTCGGGCAGGTTGTCGAGCCATACTTCAATGTCCGTGCGACTGGCGGCGTCCTCGCCATTGGGTATGTCGATGCCCGCACGGAAGATGCGGCCGAGGCCCGAATTGTCGGCACCTTTCTGTGTCCAGTAAATTTGCCCGCGCTCGGGATCGACCGTGATGCCGACGCACCACTTCGCGGCGTCACGACGGTCAGCGTCGCTTTCGCCGGTCTTGACCAGGGTCTCGACATTCGTGCCGTCAAGATTTGCGCGCATTACCCGCATGCCCTCGCGGTCGCACCAGTAGAGCTTGGCGCTGCGCTTCTCCAGATGAAGCTGCTTTGGCGTGAACGTGATGCCCTGGGGGATGATGACCTTGCGATTGCTGCCATCAAGGTCGGCACGCTCGATGGAACCGTCGTTGAGGTTGGGCACCCCCATGTTGGTCCAATAGATATGGCCGGCCTCGATATCGACCGCGATACCATCGGGAAGGTGACAGTCAGCGACGATAACCTTCCCGCTGGAGCCGTCCGGACTCATCGAGTGAATGCGGCCACCACTCAATTCCAGAACGAACAGTCGGCCAAGCGCCTCGTTGCGGCCAGACGTCGGTTTCAACTTCGCCAAAGCGTCAGTCATGGTTCTTTCCTTTCACAGCTCAGGACCTCGATGCCGAAGTATTCCTGCGGCATCTCTGCATGTCCGTTGGTTGGCAACGGCCCTAGGTGGCCGGTACTGGTTTGTCCTTTTTGGTGAAGTCAGGTGGGCGCTTCGCCAGGAAGGCCGTCATTGCTTCCTTCGCGTCCTCAGAACGAACCTGCACGCTGAATGCTTCGTTCTCGGCCTTCATTGCCGCCTTGATCTGTTCGCGAAAGGAACGCTTCAGGACTCGCTTTGAGGCTTGCAGGGCGCCAGCCGGCTTCGCGGCCAGATTCCGTGCTGTTTCGGTTGCGACCTGCAGCAGGTTCTGATCGGGCACCACCTGCCTGGCCAATCCCAACTCTGCAGCGCGGCTGGCACCAAACGGCAACCCCAGCAAAATCAGCTCGGCCGCACGAATGTGCCCGATCGTCGGTGGAAGCAAGCAGCTCGATCCAAATTCCGGCACCACGGCGAGGTTGATGAAAGGCATCTGGAACCTGGTGCTTTCGCCTGCGTAGACGAAGTCGCAGTGCAACAGCATGGTGATTCCGCCGCCGATCGCAGCACCGCGCACAGCGGCAATCAGCGGCTTGTCGAAATCGACCATCACATTCATCAGCCGAGCCTGAGGAGATTCTCCTGCCCCGGGCGGATTTTCCAGAACGTCCTTCACATCGTTGCCGGCGCTAAACGAATCTCCCGTGCCGTGCCAAAGCACAACGCGTATGCGCTCGTCCTTGGCCGCGTCAGAGAAGACATCCGCGAGCTTCGTGTACATGCTCGAAGTCATCGCGTTGAGTTTTTTCGGACGGTTCAATTCAACGCGAAGTCTGCCTTCAGAGCATTCAGTTACTATGTCATCCATCGTCGTCCGTCTCCGTCTGGCCAGTAACACTCGGCAAGGCTGGGGGGTGCCGGCCCCGCTCTATGCGGCTCGCCCTTGTGCTTTCGGGACGGCACCGCTGGCGTGCAGGCCGTTGATCTCGTTGGGGCTGAAGCCGAGTTGGTTGAGGATCTCCTCGCTGTGTTCACCGAGTTCCGGTGCCCGTGTGGCCGGGACCTTGGCTACGTCATGGATCTGGAGAGGGCTGCTGATCGTGAAGTTGAGGTTTTCACCAGCGCCTTCGAGTGGAACGACGATGTCGTTCGCTTTGAGTTGCGGGTCCTTGATCACTTCACCAGGGGCAAGCACCACGCCATAGGTCAGATGGGAATGCTCGAAGACCTCACGCCAATGCGCCATGGGCTGCGAGGCAAAGGTCTGGTCCAGGATCGCCGTGAGCTGCGCTGAATTCGCGGCCTGCCTTGCAGGGTCGGCAAACCGGGCATCCGTCAAGAGATCCGGGTGGCCTATGCCATTGGCCAGAGCCGGCCATTTGTCGGGCGTCAATACGATGACAAACCATGTGTCATCGGCCGCCCGATAGACATTGAACGTCGCGTTCGGCGGATTGGCGCGATCGTGCAACGGGAAGAACGCAGCGTCGGCAAGTGCCGCCTGAGCCGAGACAGCGCACGCCCAGACGCCGGCAGCCAGCAAAGAGGTCGTGACGTATGAGCCCTTGCCCGTGCGTTCCCGCCGGTAGAGTGCGGTCACGATTGCCGAATAGAGGCTGACCGCCGTTGAGTGGTCGCCGCTGCCGGCCACCGGCAGTGTGGGCGGGGCACCGGCATCTCGTGTCAGCGAAAGCAGGCCGCTTCGCGCCCAATACGCCGTGATGTCAAATCCGGGAAGCTGCGCGTCAGGTCCCTTGTCGCCGTAGCCGGTCACATCCGCATAGATCAGGCGCGGATTCCACGGCGCGACATCGTCATAGCCGAGCTTGAGTTTTTCACGCGCGGGGTGCGGCGTATTGACGATCAGAACGTCGGCCCACTCGACCAGTCGACGCAAAACTTCCCTGGCTTCGGGCGATTTCAGATCGAGCGCCAATCCGCGCTTGTTCCGATTGTTGAGATGCCAGGGATAGTTGTCCTTAGCCCTTGGCTGGGGCGGAACCTTGTATCCAATTCGCCAGGTGTCGCCGATGGGCGGTTCGACCTTGATCACATCAGCGCCGAAGTCTGACAAGATCACGGCGGCACCCGGACCTGCGATAAAGCTCGCCAGGTCCACCACCTTCAGTCCGGAAAAAATGTTGTCGCTTGCCATGGATTGTCCTTTCTGAATTGCCGGGCGCGTCGGGTATGTTCACCGTCCACGGAACTTTGGTGCGCGCTTTTCGAGGAAGGCGGTCGTACCCTCCTGCTTGTCCTCGGTTGCCGCGCACAGCCCGAAGTACGCGGCCTCGATCAACAGGCCTTCGCTCTGGCTCGCTTCCGTCCCCTTGTTTGCCGCCTCGAGCGCGAACGTGACGGCAATGGGAGCATTGGCAGCGATTTTCGCAAGGATTGCCTCGGCGCGCCGGATCAGATCGGCCGCCGGAACGATCTCGTTGACCAGACCGATGCGATAGGCTTCCTGCGCCGAGATCATTTCTCCGGATAGGATGAGCTGGAGCGCCCGGCCCTTGCCGACCAGCCGCGGGAGGCGTTGCGTTCCGCCACCACCGGGGACGAGACCGAGCGAAACCTCCGGCTGGCCAAACCTGGCCGACTCCACCGCAATCCTGATGGTACAGGCCATCGCCGTCTCACAGCCGCCGCCCAGCGCGAAGCCGTTCACGGCTGCAATCACCGGCTTGCCGAGATTCTCGATGAGATTTAGGACTTCCTGCCCGAAGCGGCTGGACCGCTCGGCTTCGACCGCCGATACCTGCGCAAGTTCGCTGATATCGGCGCCAGCTATAAAAGCCTTGTCGCCGGCGCCTGTGAGAACGACGCCGCGCACCGTGTCGTCGCCACGGGCATCTTCAAAGGCCGCTTTCAAGTCCGACCACGTCGGCGTGTTCAGGGCGTTGAGGACGGTCGGGCGGTTCACCGTGACGTAGGCAATGTTGCCCTTCTTTCCATAGAGAACGTTGTCAAGCGTCAAACCCGCAGTTTCCGAAGTCATGATGATGTATCTCCTGTCAGGAAGGCGCGAGCCAGGATAGGAGGCAGTCCCCCTGGCTCGCTGGCGCTCACACGAACGCGCCAAGCCCGGTGATGGCTTTACCCACGATCAGATTCTGCATCTGATAGGTGCCTTCGTATGAGTAGAGCGCCTCGGCATCCGCAAAGAACCGCGCGAGATTGTAGTCGGCGACGATGCCGTTTCCGCCGAGCAACTCGCGGCCCCATGCCACGGTTTCGCGTGACTTTGCCGTGCAGAATGCTTTCGCCAGCGACGCGTGGTGGTCGGCAAGCTTGCCTTCGTCATCCATCTGCGCCAGACGCACCATCAGGCACTGGCACGCAGTCACGTTGGCAAGCATCTTGGCAAGGAGATCCTGCACCATCTGGAACGAAGCGATCGGCTTGCCGAACTGCAGCCGTTCCTGCGTGTATTTCAGTGTTGCCTCGAACGCGCCCATCTGGACACCGGTCGCGGCCCAGCCAACCATATATCGAGTCATCCGCAGCACCCGCGCGGTATCGCGGAACGAATTGCCGCCCTGCAGGCGGTTTGCTTCGGGCACGCGCACGTCGTTCAGCGTTATGACACCGTTCTGAACGACCTTGAGCGCGATCTTGTTCTCGATCTTCTCGACGCTGAAGCCGGGCGTCGTCTTGTTCTCAACGATGAAGCCCTTCACCTGATTATCGGCCAGGTCTCGCGCCCAGATGATCGAAACATCACACCACGTCGCGTTGCCAATCCAGCGCTTCTGTCCATTGAGCACCCATGTGTCCCCCTCGCGCTTGGCGGTCGTGGTCAGTCCCCCGCTTGTCCCCGAACCGACCAAGGGCTCGGTAAGGCCGAAGCAGCCGATCGTTTCCCAGCGCGCCATCGGCGGCAGCCACTTCTGTTTCTGCTCCTGCGAACCGTCGAGATAGATCGAGCCCATTGCCAGGCCGCTATGCACCCCGAAGAAGGTGCAGAACGAAGCGTCGACGCGAGCCAGCTCCATAGCGACGAAGCCGAACAGCTTCTGGCTTCCGCCGGCGCAGCCGTAGCCATCGTACCCAAGGCCACCAATTCCCAGCTCCTTGAACGAAGGCAGAAGCTCGAAAGGAAACGCGTCGTCGCACCAGTATTTGTTGATAATCGGTTGGACCCTGGTCTCCATGTAGGCCCGCACCTTCTTGACCATCGCCAATTCGTCATGGGTCAGGACGTCGGCAAGCTGGTAGAAGTCGCTGTTCGGAGCCGGCAAAGGCTTGGTCTTGTTGTCTTCCTGGGCTGCGATTGCCATCCGCGTTCTCCTGCTTAATTTTCCGATCTCTCGGTATGAAGGTTGAATTGGAATATGGCCTCAGCCGACATTTTCTTCTTGGAGAAGTCTGCGGCGGCTATGACGTCCGTGCCGACTTCTTGCGGTCTTTTGGCGAGCGTTCGTCCAGGTGTGACGTGAATCGCGGTCTACGAGCGGCACAGAATCTGGTCGGCGCAGTGAGTTTGGTGCGCGGGGCGGTTCGGCGTGGCAGTGAGGCCTGACGCGCTGAGTCGACTGACGACGTTCGCGTTTTGGGCTGCGATGTCGCGACGCAAGCGCACTCACCGGTGCTTCTCGATGTCGCCTCCACGGCAGCAGGTGGCGAGGCCGCGGACAATCGAACCGGCATCGACTAAGGGTTTCAGGATCTTTGAACTGCCCACAGCAACGAGCCGCCGAGGCGACAAACTAATCGACCTCGCGCTCACCTTCTTGAACTGTGCGCGCGTTGAGCGGATCAGCGCGAAGGTCAGAGATCAAACAGGTGCCTGATTCGCGCCCGTAGAGTGGGCACCGCTTTTGCAACAACTGACCCGTCGCTTCGCCCCAGCCGAAGTTGCTCATGTGCGTTTCGCTTCGAGAGTAGCGAGGCTAATTCATCGGCAATCGCCGGACGGTCCTGCATCAATGGCGCCAGCCCCTGCTGCGTGATTTCATATGTAACAACGAAGGTGAGAGCTTGGATCGTACCCAGCTCGCCGGAGCCAGTCAGAAGGCCGCTTTCGCCGAGAAAGTCGCCAGGCGCCAAACGCCCCAGCTCCGTCTCTCGTATTCCATCGCGTCGTATGACGGCAACGACACCACTACGGATGATCATGAGGGAACTCAACACGGCATCCTGCTCTGCCACGATTTCACCCTTCCGGAAGGTCCGGCGGCTCATCGTCGAGGCCAGCGCTTCCTTCTCGTCCTCAGTCATCGACGCGAATAAGGCGATCGCATCAAGCAGTCGGCGCGGCGTCGTGTGCTGGCCAAAAGGCGGCTCATCGGTATGCGCCACAGCAACGGCCAGCCCGTCTGATGGTGACGAGAGGGTCAGACCCGCCGCTTTTGCATGCCGGTAAATCAGGTCAAAGACTTCGCTCTTTGCCTTTGCTACCGCGGCCAGGTCTTCGACCCTGAAACTCAGCTCGAGTTCAATCGTACTTGCATCCAGAGACACAACCGCAACTGTGGATTCATGGTCAGGCAGTCTCGAATTGCTGCTCAGCAGAACGGAGCGCATGACATCTGCCATCGCCGACGGAGGCGCGGTCGGACGGAACCGGGCCGTCAGCGTAACGCCGTGACTTCGTTCCGGGCTACTGAGATTTGTCAGCCTCGCCTTCGCGAGGTCGCTGTTGGGGACAACCACAAGATCGTTCGCACCGCTTAAAAGGTGTGTCGCCCGCCAATTCGTCTCGATGACCTTGCCCTCGATACCATTGCTGAGGACAATCCAGTCGCCGATGCCGTAGGGTCTGGCAAGGTTGAGCGCGATGCCCGAAAAGACATCACCAAGAGTACTCTGCAGCGCAAGGCCGAGCATGATGGCCACTGCGCCTGACGTAGCAATTAAGGTCCCCACTGGCGCATTGAAGACGTAGGCGACGACGGAGAGGATCGCTCCTACGTAAATGGTGCCAACCACAAGATCTTGAAGAAGTCTGCCCTGTTGTGGTTGCCGCTCGAAGATCAGGAAGACACGGACGAGGCTGATCAGGGACCACGCGGCATTGGTCCACCATATGACTTTGGCGATCCCAATGAACACCCGCTGCAGCGTCGATGCATTCGCGGGGCCGGGTTCATAGGGAATGATTGCATGATAGAGCAGAAGGACGGTGAGCGCTAAAAAGAATACCAGCTGACCCACAAGGCTGCGTGTCGGGTGACCGCGCAGCAGGACACGCGTTACCCACGCCCCGACCGCAGCTACTGCGCCGGTCTGGACGAACGGATCGGTGACGACGTTTATGATGGCGGTGTGGTTTAACATTGTGCCGACGGCAGCCTAAAGAGTTGTCCGGAGGGTCCTCAACGATCCCGCACGAGGCCACGGCGCAATGAGGAGAGGGTGAGCCAAACGGCCATTGTCAAAATATGGTCAGATCGACATCGCAAGCGTCGCTTCCGGCAATTCTCAATCTGTCGACGCTGGTGCTAGTTGCGAAACCGTCCTTTGGCTATTGAGCACTGGTTGCTTTGGCGTTCGATGCATGATCGATAGGGCCACGGTAAGCGGACAGCGCAGGACTCGCCAAGCTTCGAAAGCAACTCTGATAGGAAGCCCCAAGCGCCGACGTAGCTCTCCCGTTCCCCATCTTCTTTGCAGCGCACAACAATCTCGCCGGGTAATTCTGGAAAACCTTTCTCAAGCCAATAGCTCCTTCAGTCAGTGCGCTCCGGCCCAGCCCACAATGCGGTGGCATCTGCATACTACTTGCACTTTCCGAGCGAGCCGGGATTGTATGGTGCTGCTGGACTTGGGACGAACGTGCGCAAAGGGTCCGCTGCGCGGGCGAGTTTGCCATGGTGTGGTCCACAGGTTGCCCGTGTGTGACGAGTCGGCGCTTGCTCCTTGATCGGGAGCCGGGAAAGACGACAGGAACGTCGGCTGTCGCAGATCCTTGTTCACGAGAACGCCGATCACAAAGTCGACCTCGGTGGGTTTTGGAAGAACATCGCCAGCACCGGACTTGATCGCCTGAACAGCGTTGGCCAGGTTGCCGAAGCGGCTATGGACCAAGGTGCGGCAACGCGGAGAGCTGTTCGCGATATCCTGTACGAGATCGATGCCGTCTCCGTCATAAAAGACGAGTTCGACAACGGCGAAGGATGTGGTCCTTTCACGCAAGCGCCGTCTTGCCGCATCGGCGTTATCGGCAAGGCACACGTCGAGGCCGTTCTCGATCAGGCGTTCAACCAACGGCGAGGCGGGGCTCACTTCGGGGCCGGCGATGGTGGCCGGGTATTGGCTCGAATGGATCAGATCAGCGGAAGTCATCAGCATTGTCCCTGGTTCGAGTTAGTTGAAGTCTGGAAGGATCGGATGATGTCAGACATCCAGACATGACATCACCGTTCTTCCGACTATTTCCCCGGCGATCGCCTCGATGCATCGATCTGCATGGTGGCGGTCATGCCGGCCGCCAGGACAACGCCTGGCGGTACCTCATCAATGTGCACCGCTACCGGGATGCGCTGGGCCAGGCGCACCCAGGTGAAGATGGGATTGACGGTCGCAACGCCTTGATTGTCGGGTTGGGCGTTGGCGACGTCGATTGCTCGGGCGATGCTGTCGACATGGCCGTGCACAATCTGACTGTAGCCCATCAGCTTGATTTCGGCGGGATCGCCGACGCGGATCGGAGCGAGGGTGGTTTCCTCGAAATATCCGTCGACCCAAAAGGAACTGGCGTCGACAACCGAGATGCTGTTCACGCCGGCATTGGCATAATCACCGAGATGCGCCAGCAGATTTGTCACGTAGCCGTCGGTTGGGGAAAGAATGCGCGTGCGCTCCAGATTCACCTGCGCTTGTTGGAGCTGCGCCTTGGCTTGAGCAACAGTCGCCTCGGCGCTCATGCGTTGCGCCTTCAGCGACTCGACTTGCCGCTGCGCCAGGTTGAGATCTGCCGATGCAGTCTTTACCGCATCCTGCTGCTGATGCAACTGGGACGTGAACTGCTGGGCATTCTGAAGGCTGCTCGAACCCTCCTGCGCCAACGTCTTGTAGCGTCCGGACTGCTCTTGGGCAAACACGAGGGCTGCCTGCGCCTCATCGAGCTGTGCCTGGCTAGCGCGGATCTGTGCCTGCTGGACGTCCATCTGCGCGTCGATGTTCTGCACGTTGGCCCGCGCGGCCTGCACCGATGCCTCGGCTTGGCTGACGGCGATCCTATAGTTGGTCGGATCGATCTCCATCAGCAGGTCGTCCTTGTGCACGAACTGGTTATCGCGGACGGTTAACTCGACGATGCGTCCCCCGACCTCCGGAGCCATCGTTGCCACATAGGCGCGGACAGCGGCGTCGCGTGTCCACGGCGCGCCCATATAGGCCTTCCACATCGCCCGCCCGAGAATAACCGCGACCGCGACAACAAGGACAGTGAGCAACACCGGCAGGACGCGCGCGCGTCGCTTTGGCGTCGTGCGGGCAAGCATGTCGGGGGACCACGTTGCTTCACCATCGGCTTTCGCCGTTTCGGGCTTCAATTCGGCTTTGATTTCAGACATCGCGGTCACCACGCTACAGTTAAGACGATCAATGACAGAACGATCACGTAGACCGCGAAGACGAATAGCGCCGGGTGCCAGACATGCTGCAGCAGTCCGAACCGGGCCACGATCCGTCGCAGTGCGACCGTCACGACCCACGCGCCGATCAGCATCAAAGACATCGGCGCGACATACACTCCGAACAGGTCGATCTCGACGAACCTCATCGCGGCGCTCCGGCATCGAAAAAAGCGGCGTGTGTTGCTAGCGCCTGCGATACGCCAAGAATGGCGGCGCGCGCGCGAAGGACATCCCGTGTTCCCGGCCCTTGCGCGCGCTCGGTGGCGAGTACCTCATCTAACCGAGACAGGTGGACAATCGCGCTTTTGCTGCTGCCCTCGGCAAGCGCCTCAAGCGCCGCGCCGAGGTTGGCGCCTAGGTCGAACTGGTGTGCGGAATGCAGCAGGTAAACAATCTCGCTGCCGACCGAGAGCGTCGCCAATAGCTGCGCACGCAATAGTGGTGCCACCTCGTTCGGCATCGCCGCAAGGCGTCCGATGACACGGCGTTCCCAATCGCTTTGCGTGGGCCGCTTTGCCAGCCGCCGCAGATCGCGCAAGGTCAGCGTCAACAGCCGGCGCGCACGGAATGCCGGCGACAACGGCGGCAGGAGACGAAACGACAGCGCTGCGGCACCCAAACCAGCAACGATTGCCAAGGCGATGTTATAGAACTGCAGGGTATCGTAGGTTTCCGGGTTGGTCGGTTGGAGGATTGGTACGAAAACCATCGTCATCGGGGTGAGCAGGCCCACCTGCCAGGGTTGCCGGGCTGCTCTTAACAGAGTGCCCATGGGCACCAGACAAACGCCCATGATGAGGCTGAAGGCCACAAAGGTGTGTGTGGGTAGCCCCGGCAGCACTGCGAAGGCGACGATTGCGCTCAGGATCAGGTCGAGAATGGCGGCGATGACGAAAAGCACGGCGACGCCGTAGGTCTCCTCGAATCGCGGTGCGAGCAGGAGGGTGGCGATCGCGGCGAAAGTCATGGCCAGACCACCGCCCGGCCAACCGGTGACGATCCAGAACAGTGAAACAGTAACGATCGTCACGAAAGTGCGTCCAGCACTGACCAGCGCGGGCAACCAATCGGGCACGTGAAGTCGGTCCCGGCCTGGACGCAAAGCAGGTCTTGCTGGATCGGCAACGAGTAAGGCAAGCCCGTCGAGCGCATGAGCAATGCCGGCGAATGCTTCCGCCGTTTTGTCGGCGAGCAATCTCAGCGAAGGAGTTTCGGCCGGCAAAGCGGTCAATGGTGGTATTGCGGTCTGATAGATCCGATGCACGGCTTCAGGGCCGGCCAGCCAACGCGCCGCCGCGCCAGGTTCTGGCGCAGATCGCAGCTCCTGTGGAAGATTTTTGAGGACGGCGGCCGCTTCTTGATGCGGCTCATTGTGGGGTAGCGTCGCCAAGTGGCTGGCGACCGCGTGCCAGCCGACCAGGGCAGAAAACAGGCCTTCCACTGCCCGCTGCAACACCGGCGCGTAATACCGGATCTCAGAAGACTCCCCCAGCGCCTGATCGACGATCGGGTCGAGCGCGATGACACGGCGGTCGAGTTCGCGCTGAACCGTTTGCATGTCACGAAACTCCGTCCCCGTCGTCCCTGTCGCCAAAGTCCCGGTAAGACCGGCCGTGACGTCGCCTGCCAACTCTGCAAACAGTGTCGCCAGCCGGCGGCGAGCGCCGCCGAAGTCGGTTGCGGCGAGAACGATGCCAGCGCAGCCAATGCCAAGGCAGATCTCCGTGGCGCGGGTGACGGCAAGCATGAAGGCCGCGTTTGCATCAACACCACCAACAGTGCCGAGCAAGTCGCCGGCGATAATCGCCGCCGTATAGCCGGCCAATGATGCGGCATAGGACGCGAAGTTGCGCAAGAGCGTGGCGACGAAGGCGCAAGCCGCTGCCCACAATGCCAAAGCGACGAGAAACAGCACGCGATCCTGCGGAAAGCAGGCAATCAGAACCACGCTCACGACGGCACCGACGAAGGTACCGAGCATTCGGAACCAGCCCTTGCGCAAAGAGGCGCCGAGTTGGGGCTGACACACGATCGCCGCCGAGGCTCCGGCCCAGAATGGGTTACTGAGCTGAAGCCAGAACGCGGCGTAGAATGCAAGAGACACCGAAACCCACAGCCGGAATCCAAACAGCAGCGACGGACCCGCGGCCCGTAGAGCCCCCTCGAGCGGCCGCAACATTGCGGCCGTGCTCGACTGCAGGAGACGGAAACCACTGAGCACAGAGCCAGTCATCGCCGTATCCGCTTGTGTTCGGAAGCGAGCATCAGGAACGTGTCTCCAGCTCGGCTGATCACGGGATGTTCTCCACGATCATCTCCCAAACATCGTGCCCCTTTCCGTGCAGCATTGCTCTGGCGGAGTAGACTGCCATCCCGACGACCGCCTCCGGCGAAACGAACGGCGAAGGTGGCGTCACCAACTCCATCGGTTTCACTTTCACATGCAGGAGCGCAGGGCCTGGCTGGGAAAGCCAGGTTCGGACGGCGTCCTCCACTTCACCGGCCTTCGTGACCATGTGCCCCCAAAGGCCGACGGCCTTCGCAACCTCGCCGAAGTTCGGGTTCTTCAAATCCGTGAATAACGGCTCCAAGCCAGCCGCCTTCTGCTCGATATCGACGAACCCGAGCTTGCCGTTGTCGTAGACGACGATCTTGACCGGCAGATTTTCCTGGACTGTCGTCAGTAGATCGCCAAGCAGCATGGCGAACCCGCCATCGCCAGCCAGGCAAACTACCTGTCGGTCAGGCTGGCACTTCTGCAGGCCGAGCGAGGACGCCATTCCACTGGCCATGGTGCCATGCAGCAAGCTGGCAAAGGTTCTGCGCTTGCCGCCGGTATCGATGTGGCGAAGCATCCAGACCGCCGCCGTGCCATCATCGGCCGCAAACAATGCATCATCGGCCGCGTACGTGTTGATAATTTTGGTAAGGTAAGTGCCTGAGATGGCGGCGTCCGGACCCGACACGGTTTCGGCCTTTGCCGTTGCCACGTCCTTACGATGACGCTCCACATAGGTTGCCAGAAACGCGTTGTCGTCGTGTTGCTCGAGGCGCGGCAGCAGAGCCTCCAAGGTCGTCTTGATATCGCCGACCGTCCCGATCGCCACCGGATGTCGTCGGCCGATATGCGTTGGATCGGCATCGATCTGGATGATCGTCGCTCCATCCGGATAGAACTGGGTCCAGGCGAAATCGGCCCCCAGCAAAAGCAGCGTGTCGCAGTTGCGAATGGCATGATAGCCTGCCGGCCCGCCGATGATGCCGGTCATCCCGACATTGTATGGATTGTCATATTCGAGGAAGTCCTTTCCGCGAGACGTGTGGGCCATCGGCGCCTTCAACCGCGCCGCCGTTGCGACCACCTCGTCGTGCGCACCGGCGCAACCCGCGCCCGCGTAAATCGTAATCGCGTCGCTCGTGTTCAGAATGCCCGCGATTTCATCGAGGTCGGCATCATTCGGGCGAATGAGCGGGCGCCGCGCATGGACAGCATAAGGAGGCTCGTCGTGCGAGGCGGCATTCGCGATGTCCGCTGGCACGACGAGCACGGCCACCCCGCGTCTCGTCAAAGCTGCCTGGCAGGCCGCAACCGTCTTGCGGCGGGCCTGCTCCGGCGTAACGATCATCTCGCAATAGACGCTGCAGCCCTTGAAGACATCATCGAAATTGATTTCCTGGATCGATTCGAACCCCAAATCCTGGCGCTCAATCTGAGTTGCGATCATGATGATCGGCGCGCGGTTGCGATTGGCTTCATAGAGGCCGTTGATAAAGTGGAGACTGCCGGGTCCACAGGTGCCTGCGCAGGCCGTGAGATGACCAGTGAGCTGCGCTTCGGCCCCTGCTGCGAAGGCGCCAGCTTCTTCATGCCGCACATGGACCCAATCGATCTCACTGCGATCGATTGAGTGAGCGATCTGGTTCAGCGTGTCGCCGACCACTCCGTAACAGGTCTTCACACCGGCCGATTGCAGCGTTTCGATGATCAAATCGGCAACTCGTTTACTCATGACAGTAGCTCCTGCATCGGGTTGAATTCTCTTCTTTGCTCATGACTTGCGTCGTGCCCGGCATTGGCGCGCTTGGCTGGGCCTTGCCTCTGTGCCGATGAATGCGATGACAAAGCTACGACCGGGGAAGCGTCCGCACATCTATACGCAGGTCTAGACGGGTCTCGCGAAAAGTGGGGGCACAGCCTTGACGGTGCGCCAATTCCTTGGGGCGCACCGGGGTCCGGTAAGGCAGCGTCAGGGCACTTCGGTTTTGGTGACCGGTATCATGTGACTCCTGCAGTTCAGTGGTCTGGGGTGGCGCTTGGTCGGGCAAGCGGCAGGACGGAAAGCGAGCGCACACCCTGGGCGCCGTGAATGAGCACTCCTTCGATGTCGGCTGTCGCGGACGGGCCAGTGTGGAAGCAGGCGTAGTGCCGCTCACGGAATTCAGCGCGCCGATAAGCGTGGTGCAGATTGACGACGATGTCGGCGGGATCGAGCAGCACGATCAGGTGCTGCGCGAGATAGGCTACCGCGTTGAGCCGGAGGTCGACATCGCTCAGCAGGACGGAGCCAGTCTCCGCGACCGCGAAGGACGCCCGAACGATGGCGTAGTCGACATCCGCAAGGTCCTGTGGTGCTTCTGCGCCGGCGATGTCGCGATTGCCCGGCAGCTCCGGCACGGTTGAGCACACGATCTTGGCGTCCACGATCTTCGTCCGAACCGGCGCCATGATGTCGCCGGAGGCCGGCGGATCCAGGAACAGGCCGCCCATACGGAGCAGATTGGCCCTGAAGGCATCGAGCAGTGACGCCGGCGGGGCATCGTCAAACAGCGGTACGCTTGGAAGCGGTCGGTCGATGCGGGGCAGGTTGGCCCGGATTGAAGCCAGGATATCATCGCGGCTGCTCATCCCTTTGCTCCCCGGTTTGCGTGGTACCAGCTGTGAAAGGTTTGCTTGCTCGGGTGCGGCACCTCGCGATGTTTTCCCCAGGCATTGAGGCCGTTGTAGATGGCGAAGCGCGGCAGATGGGCGAGCGCGGTCTCGGCCGTGGCGACGGCGGCACGGTAGGCGGCTGGCTGCGACAGCAACGCGCCGGCAGCCTTCATCGCCGCCTTCTTCACGAACGGGACCTCATGCTCCCTGACCAGCACTTGTCGCCAGGCGTAGATCTGCTCGTGGATGTTGATCTTCACCGGGCAGACATTGGTGCAGCTGCCGTTGAGCGAGGAGGCGAACGGCAAGTTGCTGTATTTTCGCGCATTGAAGGTCGGATCGATAATGAGGCCGATCGGACCGGAATAGGTGGCGCCGTAGCTCAGGCCGCCGCTGCGCCGGTAGACCGGACAGGTGTTCATGCAGGCACCACAGCGGATGCATTTGAGCGAGGTCCAGAACTTCTCGAGGCCGAGCCGATCGGACCGGCCATTGTCGACGAGCACGACATGCATCTCGCCGCCGGCGCGCGGTCCACGGAAATGCGATGTATACTGCGTCATCGGCGAGCCAAGCGCGCTGCGCGACAGCATGCGCACGAGCACCGCCAGATGCTCCAGCCGGGGAATGATCTTTTCGATGCCGATCGAGGCTATATGCAGTTTTGGGACATTGGACGACAGATCGGCATTGCCCTCATTGGTGCAGACGACGAAGGTCCCGGTCTCGGCGACCACGAAGTTGGCGCCGGTCATGCCAGCGTCAGCATTCAGGATCAGCGGCCGGGTTGCTTCCCGCTGCGCTTCGGCCAGGTAATGAACATCGCTGTTTTCGGGGTCGGTGCCGATTGTGCGTGAAAATACATCGGCCACATCCGTGCGCAGCTTGTGAACGGCAGGCACCACGACATGGCTCGGATCTTCGTCATCGAGCTGCTGGATGCGCTCGCCGAGGTCCGTCTCGATCACCTCGATCCCGGCCGAGGCCAGGTAAGGCCGCAAGCCGCACTCTTCGGTCAGCATCGACTTGCTCTTGATCAGCGATTTGGCGCCGTGGTCTTTCAGGATGCCGCGCACGATCCGATTGTGCTCGGCAGCATCGCGGGCCCAATGGACGTGAATTCCATTTGCTCGAGCGTTGGTCTCGAACTGGTCGAGATATTCATCGAGATGGGTGAGCGTGTGCTCTTTGATCGCCGAGGCGAGCGATCGGAGCTCTTCCCACTCGGGCATGCCGTGCATCTCGCTGTCGCGCTTCTGGCGAAGGTCCCAGAGCCGCTCGTCATGCATCTTCTGGTGCTCGGTCGCAGCGATGAAACGTCCGGCGGCCTCTGCCTGGTTGACCGGCCGGTTGCCGCGGATCCTCGCCCCGCGCGGCTGTGGCTCGGGCAGTGACCGCAGTGGCTTCGACGTGCCCTCGGCGTGATCGAGGCGTCGGCCGTCGCGGATGATGGCATCGGGATCGTCATCGGCCAGCAGCTCCGGATGCAGCATGACATTCTTATCGTCCGGCGTGCGAGAATGGCTGTTCATGCGAGGGCTCCATTCAGGATCTGGGCAATGTGGATGAATTTGACCGGGACGCCGATGCGTTCGGCGCAGCCCTTCTGATGCATCAGGCAGGATGAGTCGGCCGAGACGATGTATTCGGCGCCGGCCCGGGCGTGGTCGCTGACCTTGTCGTAGCCCATCTTGGTGGACACGACTTCTTCGAAGACCGAGAAGGTACCGCCGAAGCCGCAACACTCGTCGGGCCGCGCCGGCGAGGCGAACTCGATCCCATCGACTTTCGAGAGGAGATCCATCGGCTTGGAAAAGAATGGTTCGTGCAGTTCCGAAGGTTTCGCGTGTCCGAGCCGGCGCAGCGTGCCGCAGCTATTGTGCAGACCGACGCGATGCGGGAAGCGAGCCCAGGGAAAGGCCTCGACCTTCTCGATATCATGCAGGAATTCGACCAGCTCGAAGGTCCGGGCGCGGACCTCCTTCACTTCGTCGGTCTGCTCGACAGCGTCAAAATTGTCGCGGATGTGGTGGACGCAACTGCCCGAAGGCCCCACGATGTAGTCGAAGCCCGAGAAGTTGCGCACGAACAGCGCCTCGGTATCGATGCATTCGGCATTGAAACCGCTATTGGCCATCGGCTGGCCGCAACAGGTCTGGTCGCGCGGGTACTCGACGTCATGGCCGAGCCGCTCAAGCAGTTCGAGCGTGGCGATGCCAACCTCCGGGTAGAAGGCGTCGATGTAACAGGGGATGAAGAGCCCGATCCGCATTTGTAACTCCCTTACTTTCAGTTGACGATTGGTGTTGCCCGGTCATTGGCGGACCTTGCCTCTGAAAACCCTGTAATTGATGGCCGTGTAGAGCAGCATGAGCGGGAAGACGAAGAGGCCCGCACCCCAGAACATGAAGGCGAGGCTTGCATGTGGTGCGGCAGCCGCTTCGATCGTGATCGCGAACGGGACCATGTAGGGCCAGAACGAGATCGCCAGCGTGCCGAATGCGGCCACGAAGATAAGGACGACCATGAGGAACGGTGGCTTGTCCCGCCGCTGGCGGGCGCTGGCTGCCAGAGCGACGGCGGCGGCTGCACCGGCCGCCGGAAAGAAGAGTAGATACGGCCGCTCCAGCCAGCGACCCATGACCGGCAGATCTTCAACAAGGGCAAAGACGAACACGACGACCAGGAAAACGAGCAGTGCGAGCGAGAGAACAGGGATCTGACGATAGGCAATCTCCCTCACATCCGCTTCGCACTTCCGGACGAGCCAGGCGGTGCCAAGCAGCATGTAGCCGATGCAGAGGCCGATCCCGCAGAGCACCGCGAAGGGGCTGAGCCAGCCGAAGTCCCCGCCGACATAGTGACCATTGGCGATCGGCAAGCCTTCCACCAGGGCGCCGACGGTAAGGCCCTGGACAAATGCGGCGACGAATGAACCGCCAGCGAAACTCCAATCCCAGAGCCAGCGCATCCGCTTCGCCTTGTGCCGAAATTCGAAGGCGACGCCACGCAGGATCAGTCCCGCGAGCATGATGATAAGCGGCAGATAAAAAGCAGACAGAAGGGTCGCATAGACGAGCGGAAAGGCGCCCCAGAGGACGACGCCCGTGACGATCAGCCAGGTCTCGTTGCCGTCCCAAATCGGCGTTACTGCGGTCATCATGACATCTCGCTTCGCCTTGTCGCGGGTAAGGCCGAAGATGATGCCGACGCCAAGATCAAGCCCGTCGAGAAGCACGTAAAGCAATGTGCTGATCGCAAGGACAGCTACCCAGAAAATCACCATCTCTATTCTCCGGCAGTGGGCTGATGGGGTGCCGCCGCATGCTTGACGACGGACATCGGGCGGTTGGGGGTCGCATCGGCGGGCGGCAAGACGAGCTGCCCCGCGGGGCCGGCGCGCAAAAGCGCGTAGATGTAAAAGACGCCGAAAAGGAAGATCAGAGTGTAGACAGTGCAGAACACGATGAGCGACAGGGTGGCTGCGCGCGTCGTGAGGAACGGTGTCATTGCGTCGGCGGTTCGCAGAAGGCCATAGACCGTCCAGGGCTGCCGCCCGACTTCAGCGGTGAACCAGCCCGTCAAAATCGCAGCGTACGGCAAGGGAAAGCTGAGGAATGTGCACCAGAGAAAAATGCGGTTTTGCTCGATGCGGCCCTTCAGGCTCAAATAGGTGCCGAGCCAGGCGAGAGCCAGCATGATCATTCCGCAGCCGACCATGATGCGAAACGCGAAGAAGGGAATGAGCACCGGCGGTCGATCCTGTGGCGGGAAACGGGTCAAGCCGAGTTCCTTCGACGTGAAGCTCATGCTACCGATGAGACTGCCGAGGACAGGAATGCTGATCGCGTAATGATTGGTTTCGGCGCTTTCGTCGGGAAGCGCGATCAGCACTTCGCTGGCTGGCTGTTCGTCGTGCCAACGGCCCTCGATCGCTGCAAATTTCGCCGGCTGCTCGTCGTGGACGTAGTCGCCGGTCAGATGGCCGAAGAACAGCTGCACAGGGATGAGGACGGCGGCGAGGTACAGGCCCATTTGCAACATGATGCGGGCCTCGGCCTCGAATACCCGACGCAGCAGGTACCATGCCCCGGTCGCGGCGACGCAGAAGGCGCCGGTGAGGTAGGAAGCAAGAAGCATGTGTGGAAAGCGCACCCAAACAACGGGGCTGAAGATGATCTTGGCCCAATCGCTCGGAACAAAAATGCCGTTCTCGACGACATAGCCGACCGGCACCTGCATCCAGCTGTTGTTGACCATGATCCAGAATGCGGAGAGCGTCGTACCGAGCGCGACCATCGCGGTCGAAAAGAGATAGAACCATGGCGAAACCCTTTCCCGCCCGAACAGCAGGACACCGAAGAAGCTCGCCTCGAGCGCAAAGGCGGTGAAGGTTTCATAGGTGAGCAGCGGCCCCTGGATCGGCCCCGACATGCGCGAGAGCTCGCTCCAGTTGGTACCGAACTCGAAGGCCATCACGATGCCGGAAACGACGCCGAGCCCGAAGGCGATGCCAAATATTTTCAGCCAGAATTCAAAGACAACACGATAGGCGGGACGTCCGGTCGCGACGTGAAGGGCTTCGAGCACGGTAAGCCAGGCCGCAAGGCCGATCGTGAAGGACGGAAAGATGATGTGAAACGACACGGTGAAGGCGAACTGGAGCCGTGACAGGAGCAGCGCGGTAACGTCCATGGCGAGCCCCTAACGCCAGAGATTGGATTTCGCGAGATCGACGAGCTCATCGGCCTTCCCGCTCATGACCGCTTGCAGCATGTAGAGCGTGAAGCCTTTCGCCATTTCGACGGTCACCGACGGTGGCATTGCGAGCTCGGTTCGGCTTACAACCGCGTCTATCAACACTGGTCCGGGATGCGCCAGCGCCGCGGCGACGCCTTCTTCCACGTCGTCTGGGCTTTGGATCCGGATTCCGCGGATGCCGACGGCTTCCGCCATCGCGGCGAAATTCGGGTTCTTGAAGTCGGTCCCGAAGCTAAGGAATCCGGTCGATTTCTGCTCGAGCTCAATGAAACCGAGCGCACCATTGTTGAAGACGACGACCTTCACCGGCAGCTCGAGCTGCGCAAGGCTGAGGAGATCGCCCATTAGCATGGTGAAGCCGCCGTCACCCGACAGTGAGACAACCTGTCGCTTGGGAAAGGCCGATTGCGCGCCAATGGCCTGAGCCATGGCGTTGGCCATGGACCCGTGCCAAAAGGACCCGACAAGCCGCCGCTTGCCGTTCATCGCAAGATGGCGTGCCGCCCATACGGTCGGGAGGCCGACGTCGCAGGTAAAGACCGTGTCGGCCGCAGCCTGGTCGCTCAGCGCCTTGACAATTTGTTGCGGGTGCAGCACTCGTCCGCCGGGCTTGCCGGTTGCCAGATCGTCGAGCTGTTTGCGCGCTTTGGTGTAGTGCTGGCGGGCTTGGGCCAGATGAGAGCCATCGCGCTTCTCGTCGAGAAGGGGCAACAAGGCCGTAAGGGTCGCCTTGACATCGCCAACGACACCGAGATCGACCGCAGCGCGACGGCCCAAATTCTCCGGCCGGATATCGACTTGCGCGATGCGCACGCCGCTTCCCCGCGGATAGAATTGCCGATAGGGGAAATCTGTCCCGAGCATCAGAAGGATGTCGCAATCGAGCATGGCGTAATAGCCCGATGAGAAGCCGATGAGGCCGGTCATGCCGACATCGTAGGGATTATCCCACTCGACATGCTCTTTGCCGCGCAGCGCGTGGACCATCGGTGCTTTGAGGCGCGCACCTAGCGCCAGCAATTCGTCGTGGGCACCCTGGCAACCCGAGCCGCACAGGATCGTCACACGGCCGTCGCCGTTCAGCAGGGCGGCAAGCCGGTCGAGCTCCGGATTTGCTGGCGTAACGACGGGCGGCCGCGGCAACAGAGCGTCGATCTTTGGCGCCGGCGCATCGGACGCCGCTTGCAGCGATACGTCGCCGGGCATGACGATCACTGATACGCCGCGATTGCCGACCGCTTGCCGGATGGCGGTCTCGAGTGAGCGCGGCATCTGGTTTGCCGTGGAGACGAGTTCGCAGTAATGGCTGCACTCCTTGAACAGCGTCTCCGGATGCGTTTCCTGGAAAAAGCCCGAGCCGATTTCCGCTGAAGGAATATGCGCCGCGATCGCAAGCACCGGTACGCGCGAGCGATGGCAATCGAAGAGCCCGTTGATGAGGTGCAGGTTTCCTGGTCCGCAGCTTCCAGCGCAGACAGCGAGTTCACCGGTCAGATGCGCCTCGGCACCAGCGGCGAAGGCAGCAACTTCTTCGTGCCGAACGTGCACCCATTCGATTTTGCCCTGACGCCGGATGGCGTCTGTCAGGCCGTTGAGGCTGTCACCGACAATGCCGTATACGCGTTTGACCCCCGCCGCAACGAGGAACTCGACAAATTGATCTGCGACTGTTCTTGGCATCGTTGCTCTCCAGCGTTGTGTCTACGGCCGATGGCAGCTTTGCGCTGCCTGGCACTCCGACTGGCAGCACAAGAGGCTGGTCGACGGGGTAACGTGGAGTTTGATGATTTGAGATGCCGCGAGCTATTGTGCGCAGGTGGCGCCGAATAGCACGATGGTTCTATTGCCCTGAACTTTGGATTACACGCGAAGAACGGCAGGTCGAATCCCAAAAGAACACACCACTGCCGTTCAGTGCGGCTTCGGCTCAGCAGTGTTGCGGCAACGCGGGCACCAGTTGCAGCTTTTCGGCCATTCGGCCGAGTGCAAGAAGGGAATGGGCGTTCATCTTTTGCATCAGACGGCTGCGGTGTACCTTCACCGTCGCTTCGGCGATGCCGATATCCCCCGCAATCTGCTTGTTGAGGCGGCCCTGCACGACTTGAATCATGATCTCGCGCTCCCTGGGGCTCAGCAACGCGAAGCGCTCCCTGAGAGCGACCAGAGCCTCTTCATCCTTCCGCCGGGCACGATCGCGAGAGAGACCGAGCTGAATGGCGTCGAGGAGTTCCTGATCCCGGAACGGCTTGGTCAGGAACTCAATGGCGCCGCCCTTCATCGCCTGCACCGACATGGAAATATCGCCATGGCCTGTGATGAAGATGATTGGGATCTCCTGGCTCGTCATGGCCAGCTGACGTTGAAGATCGAGGCCGCTTCGCCCCGGCAATCTGACGTCGAGTACCAGGCAAGTGGGACAGTTCGGCAGGTCCATCTCGAGAAACTCTGAGACGGACGCAAAGAGCCGAGCATCCAGGTCGAGCGATCGCAACAGCCGTCCGATCGAGGCTCGCAGAGCGGGATCGTCGTCGATGACCAAGACAGTAGCGTTCGCTTCCGACATCACTTTTGCTCACGATCAAAGGCAGGCAATGAGCCTGCTCGGGTTGCAAGATTTGCGTGGCTGCTCTGCGGCAAATTTAGTCCCAACCGATAAAGGTGAACAGCCTCATTCCCCATCAGGTCGGCGCAAGGCCACAAACAAGAGCTAATGCTCTCATCATGCCCCTGGCGGTATCCTGGCGCGCTGCTGCCGAATATGCGCCTTGGCATAAGCCAAAGGTCACCGTCCGAGGACGAGTGTCTCCGGCGACATCCTTCGCATTGTCACACCCCCAACCTGGTTCCAAGCCATGAGACCGGAGTGCGACTTCGCGGGACGGTCGCGGAAACAACGGACCATACCGTCAAATGCAGATGGCGTCACCTTGGAAGGTGACGCCATTTGACCATATACTCGCTGAGATCGAGCACATCGCCATCGACGGCGAAATCACCGTCGCCGCGATGATGGAGGGTCCGCCGCTCCTTACGGTCCGTGTCGATCCACAGCCGTTCGGCCTCCAGGATGAAGAGGTTATAGGCCTCGACAAGGCTGGTATCGACCACCCTGCATTCGATGTTTGCAATGCATTCCGTGATCAGCGGCGCCGAGACGGCCCGTGCCGGCTGCGGCGTCAGGCCGAAACGCTCGAACTTGTCGACCGTGTCACCCGAGCAATTGCCGATATCGACGACCGCCCTTGCAAGATCGATTGTCGGGACGGCGATCACGCATTCGCCGGTCGCTCTCAAAGCGCGGTAGCTATGATCCCAGGGACCGATGACGCAGCCGATCAGCGGCGGTGCATGCTGGATCATCATGTGGAACCCCATCGTCATGACGTTGGGTGTGCCTTCATGGCTGGTCGTCACGAGCACGATCGGACCCGGTTCAAGCTGACGAAAGGCCCCGGAGGCAGGTACTTCCTTCATGGGAAACTCCCTGATCCTCGGCCTCCCCGTTCCTCACGGGAAGGCCGACATCACGATGTTGGTGATGGATGCTTACCAGCCCTGTTCGACCGGCAGGACGAAGAGCTCGGCCACGTTGACGTGGGCCGGCGCCTGAGCCGCAAACACGATCGTGTCGGCCACGTCGGCACTTTGGAGGAAGGTCATCTGCTTGGCGAGATCGTCCATCTGCTGGCGGTAGCCTGGATCGGTGATCTGGTCATAAAGTTCGGTCGCGACCGCGCCGGGCTGGATGCAGGTGACGCGGATGTTGTGCTTCTGGCCGACCTCCATGCGCAGGCCGTCGGAGAAAGCGGTCACTGCATGCTTTGTCGCGCAATAGACCGACAGTCCCTTGAAGACTTTGCGGCCGGCGATCGAGGAAGTGTTGAAGATGTGGCCAGAATGCTGCTTGATCATCTGCGGCAGCACGGCCGCCGTCGTGTTCAAGAGGCCCTTCACGTTGACGTCGACCATGCGAAGCCATTCGGTCGTCTTGAACTGGTCGATGTCGGAAAGCGGCATCAGGCCGGCATTGTTGAAAAGAATGTCGATCGAGCCAGAGGCATCGACCAGCTCCTTCACGCCTGCTTCGATGGAAGCCGGATCGACGACGTCCATCTCGATGGCCAGGGCTTCGCCACCCTTTTTTATGATTTCAGCCTTCAGCTCTTCCAGACGATCGGTGCGCCGTGCGGCGATGCCGACCTTTACGCCGGCGGCGGCGAGGGCAAGTGCCGTTGCTGCGCCAATGCCGCTCGATGCACCGGTGACCAGTGCGACTTTGCCGTTGATATTCGTCATGATCTGTCTCCTTGTTGCTTGAAAAGCGCTCCGGAGGTGGAGAGATTCGCTTTCGACAAGAAGAACTCTAAGAAATCCGGACGGATCCCTCCCTCGGCGGCTTGCCACGGCTATCGGGATCTTGCTCCATTTTCTACTCACGACGCCAACTGAGCCTACCCCCTCCGATAGTCGCTCGGCGAGAGCCCCGTTTCGCGGCGGAAAATCTGGGCGAAATGGCTGGGGCTGGAATAGCCTACCGAAAGGCCGATCTCGATGATGCTGGCTTCGGTCTCCTGCAGCAGTTGCTGGGCCTTGGCGACCCGCTGCCGGATGAAATAGTGCGAGGGGGGAAGACCGGTCGCTTTCTTGAACAGCCGGCTGAAGTGGAATTCGCTGATGCCGACCTCCTGCGCCAGGCGGCCGAGGTCGAACGGTTCTTCCAGCCGGTTCTCCATGAAAGCGATCGCGCGCCTGAGCTTTGTGCCGGGCAAGGCGTTCTGCGCACGCATCTCGGTATTGGCGACCGCATAGTGGCGCACGAGATGGACGGCAAGGCTTTGGGCCAGCCCTTCGACGTAAAGCGGGCTGCCACCGCCATCGGCTGCCAGTTCCTCGTGGAGGAGACCGAGGATATGCGAAAGCGTCGCGTCGCGGCCGCCCGACACCTCCTTCAGCGTCACGTTCCCGCCGTCCTTGCCGAACATCGCCTCGACGACCCGCTCAAACAGCGGCACGGAAACGTAAAGGTGCATCACGCGAAAGGATTGATCGCCATCGGCCTGCCAGCGCATTTCATAGGGAACCGGCGAGCAGGTCAGGAAGAAATCGCCGACCTCGACGCGGTTTGCCATCCATTCGCCGCCGAGATCCCGCTCCTCGACAACCGCACGGCCGGACATGATCCAGACAATGAGCGGCTCGGCCACGGCGGGCACCAGGAAGGGATGCTGAACACGGTGGCGCGACAGCACCTGTACGAAGACGTCCCTCCACGCCGGCCCGTCGCCGCTAATCAGCGTGTTTCCGCTGATATAGTCTTCGAGCCCGACGGGAGAGGTCCGCTCGGGGACGGGCAGGCAGGGTTCGTCCAAAGCCATGTCACCTCCCACCCCATAGTTGGCCTCATGCCAATGTGGCGCCGGAATCAAGGATATCCAGCGCCACGGAAAAGGAAAGAACCAAGACTTTCTGGCTATTCCGGCGTCCTCCCGTCACGGTAGAGGATCATGCCGGCATGATGAAGCACCCCGTCGATGAAGTCGCCATCGGCAGTAAAACCGGTATCGTCCCAATAGTCGATGTGATTGCCGCGAACCTCGTATCGCCCTTGATAGGCGCTTTCCCGGCGGCCACGCGCCTCGTCATAACGGCCGTTCGGCAGCAGGTTGTGGCGAATGAGGCCGTCCGCGGTGATCCACATGCCGGCATAGGGATGCGTCTGGTCTGGTGCGGTCGTTTTCATCGGGGAATATCCTTCCTGGGCAGGAGCCATGCCAAGCAGCATCGCGGTAAGGCTCGCCGTTGCAACTCCAAAACCGTTTGCCATCCCAGCCTCCGCTCATATGCTAGCGGTGGGCCGGATGACGATTTCGCTGGTATCGACATCCTCGGGCTGGCCGATCACATGGACGATCGCCTCGGCGATTGTCTCCGGCTTCAGGGCGATCCGGCGATAGGCGACCATCGCTTCGGCGGCGACGGGATCGGTGATCGAATGGGCCAGTTCCGACTCTACGACGCCCGGATAGACGCAGGTCACCCGGAGCCGGTCGTTCTCCTGCCGCAGCCCGTCGGAAATCGCCCGCACCGCATATTTGGTGGCGCAATAGACGGCGGCCGTCGGCGAAACGCTGAGGCCGCCGACGGAGGAGACATTGATCACCTGCCCGGCACCCTGCCGGTTCATTGCCGGCAACACGGCGGCGATGCCATAAAGCACGCCCTTGATGTTGACATCGACCATCCGGTCCCACTCGCCCACCTTCAGCGATGCCATCGGCGAAAGCGGCATGACGCCGGCATTGTTGACGATGACATCAATGCGGCCGAAAGCCTCAAGCGCGGCATCGGCAAAGGCCTGGACATCCGCGCGAGACGTAACGTCGAGGCTTCGGTAGAGCGCCTTACCGCCGGCAGCAGTGATCTCGGCCGCCAGCGTTTCGAGGCGCTCGGTGCGCCGTGCGCCGAGCACGACGACGGCGCCGGCCTTGGCAAGGGCGCGCGCTGTCGCCTCGCCGATGCCGCTGCTGGCGCCCGTGACGAGAACGATCTTGTTTGCGATATTGCTCATCGGATTGATCCTTTTTTGAAGTTGCGATGCTCAGGCGGCGCGCAGCCGCAGACGATCGTCACGCCGGCTCGAAGCCGCGCAGGGCGATGATCCGCGAAGCCGCCGCAGACTGTCTTTGCCTTGCGAGAGGCGCATAGGCCCGCGAGGCGAAAAGATCGCGGATTGCCTGCATGTCGGGGAATTCGATGATCAGCATGTTCGTCGCCTCCCAGCCTTCGAGCTGGAGCGGGGCATCATCAAGGGCAATGAGCCGGCCGCCGGCTTCGGCGACGAGCGGCAGGGCATTGGAGCGGTAATCGGCAATTGCATCATGGTCTTGAATGTCGAGATCGACAACGAGGTAGGCTGACATGGGTGGTTCCTGTTTGTTACGACCTCATCCAATCCGGATGGGTACACTGAACCTAGGCCCATCGCCGGCGGACCTCTCCTGCCGGCTTGCGCAAGCCGTCGGGATCTTGCGCATACTACACACGACGCATCGCGCCGCCCTGCTGCGGCTTTGCACCTGTCGATTTTAGATTTTGTATTTTCTAACGGGGATTTAGCGGGGTTGATTATGGCGCTCTCGCGCAGTGTATCGTAGATTTGGCTACTATGGCGTGGTTGCGGGGGCCTGATCACACAGGGACTTGAAAAAGGTCTGCATTTCGACAGATGTGTGCGGCACGTTGACCATTGGCATAGCGCTGAACTTGAACATCTGGGGTACCCGTAGATGCTCCCGGACGTCTAGTCGGATGGAAGAAAACATCGTCCGGCTATTGCATCCTCAGCACCATCTCCGCTGCCTTTTCCGCAATCATGATCACCGGGGAGTTCGTATTGCCGGACACGATCGTCGGCATGATCGAGGCATCGACGACGCGCAGCTTCTCAAGCCCGTGCACGCGCAGCTTTGCATCCACCACCGCCATCGGATCGCTTCCCATCCTGCAGGTGCCGACAGGATGAAAGATCGTGGTGGCGATATCACCTGCACGCCGGATCAACTCGTCATCGCTCTGATATTCCCGGCCCGGCAGCATCTCCTGCGGTCGAAAACGGGAGATAGCCTTCGTTTCCATCAGGCTGCGCGCATGACGGATCGAATTTGCCGCGAGCAGCCGGTCGCCCGGGGTCGAAAGATAATTGGGACGAATTTCAGGGGCGGCCGAGGCATCACGTGTCGTTATATGCACCGTGCCGCGACTTTCCGGCCGGAGGTTGCAGACAGAGACAGTCACGGCAGGATAACGATGCAGCGGCTCGCCGAGCCGGTCGGTGCTGAGCGGCTGGACGTGATATTCGAGATCGGCGGTAGCGACGGACGGATCGCTTTTGGCGAAGATCCCGAGCTGGCTTGGCGCCATCGAGAGCGGACCGGAACGGCTGATCGCATACTGCAAACCCATTCCGGCACGGGTAAACAGGTTATGGTAAAGCTGGTTCAGCGTGCGCGCGCCCTCGATCTTGAAGACGGTTCGGATCTGCAGATGGTCTTGCAGGTTTTCGCCGACACCCTGAAGCTCATGATGCAGGGGAATGCCGAGGCTCGACAGCACATCCGGTCGCCCGACGCCCGAAAGCTCCAGAATTTTCGGCGAGTTGATCGAACCCGCAGACAGAATGACCTCGCGCGACGCGCGGGCGACGCAGGCGCGGCCATTGAGGCGAAAGCGCACGCCGGATACAGCCTCGCCATCAAATTCCAGCCGCTCGGTCTGCGCGCCCGTCAGCACGCGCAGGTTCTCCCGCTTCATCGCCGGGCGCAGGAAGGCTTTCGTCGTGTTCCAGCGCAGGCCGCCCTTCTGATTGACCTCGAAATAGCCGGACCCTTCATTGTCGCCGTCGTTGAAATCGTCGCTCTTGCGGATACCGAGTTCCTCGGCCGCATCGCGAAAGGCATCGAGGATCGGCCAGGACAGGCGCTGGCGTTCGACGCGCCACTCGCCTCCGGCCCCGTGCAAGGCCGATTTTCCGCGATAATTGTCCTCCGATTTCAGGAACCAGGGCAGCACGTCATCCCAGCCCCAACCGGCATTGCCTGCCTGCCGCCAGCCGTCGTAATCCGCCGCCTGCCCGCGCATGTAGATCATGCCGTTGATCGAGGAGCAGCCGCCGAGCACCTTTCCGCGCGGATAATTGAGCGTCCGGCCATTGAGGCTGGCCTCGGCTGCCGTCTTCATCATCCAGTCGGTGCGCGGATTGCCCATGCAATAGAGGTAACCGATCGGCACATGCACCCAGTGATACCGATCCGAGCCGCCGGCCTCGAGCAGCAGCACCCGGTTTTTCGGATCCGTCGAGAGCCGGTTTGCCAGGACGCAACCGGCCGACCCCGCACCGACGACGATGAAATCGTAAACACCTTCATCCATAAGCGCTTCATTCATGGGCATGGTCACACTGCAACTCCTTTTGCGAGACTTTGCGCCTCCGAAAGCCGCCGCCACAGCGGTGTCATCGCCTCTTTAATATCGTTGTAAAGTCCGTAACGACGGGCGTAGTGGGCCGAAAGCACAGCATTGGGCTGATAATGCCGATCGGTCCGCACCATGGCGGTGGCTCCTTCGGTGAAATCGGCAAACAACCCGACACCCGTCCCGGCCGCAATCGCCGCCCCTAGCGCCCCGGTCTCCCGCGACACAGCAACGGTGACGGGAACGCCCAATACATCCGCAAAAATCTGCGGCCAGAGCCTGCTGCGCGAGCCACCGCCGCAGAGCACCGCCTCCTCGAAGGTCGCACCCGCCTTGCGGATGGTCTCGATATGCTGACGATGACTGAAGGCGACACCTTCCAGAAGTGCGCGGATCAGATGCCCCTTGGTGTGCCAGCCAGCCATGCCATAGAAACCGGCCCGCGCATGGCCATCCTGCTGGGCGCCATAGAGATAGGGGTGATAGAGCGGATCATCCGCAACCGGCGCGACCGCAGCCGCGAGCGCGCAAGCCGCGTCGAAGGGCGAGACGCCCTCCTGATGCTCGTCCTCGAAGAATTCCCGCACCAGCCATTCGAGATTGGCGGCCGACGTGGCGCTGTTTTCCATCGCCATGTAGCGGCTGCGGTCGAAGGTGGAGGACATGAAAACCGGGCCCTCAAGGTCGGGGCAGTCGATGATCACCTGATTGATGCTCCAGGTGCCGGCGATGATCGAGGCGGTGCCGGTGCGCGACACGCCCGAGCCGAGCGCCGACGCCACAACATCGAACAGCCCGCCAACAACCGGCGTGCCCGCAGCAAGCCCGGTCTCGGTCGCCACATCTTCTGTTACATGCCCTGCGATATCGGTGCTTTCGATCAACGGTGGCAGCATATGCATGCTGTCGGCAAGCCCGTAGGCCGCCATCAGCGTTCTGTCGTAGCGGCGGGCGGCGAGATCCAGCAAGCCGGCGCCTGACATGTCGGAAACCTCGCTGACACGGTTTCCCGTCAGCCGGTTGACGACGAAATCCTTGGAGAAGAACACCGTGCCGATGCGCTGGAAAAGCTCGGGACGATGGCGTTTCAGCCAGGCGAGCAGCGTCGGCGTTTGGGAGGGCCAGGGGCGCTGGCGAGCGATCGGCACTGTGCGGTCGCCAACCCCTTCGGCCGCCCATTCCTCAACAAGCCCGGTCGCGCGCGTATCGAGCGACTGGATGCCGAGAAGCGGCTGGCCGTCGCGATCGAGCGCATAGAGCCCGTTACCATGGCCGGCGCAGCCGATGGCCGCGATATCCTTGGCAGCAATGCCCGCTTTGTCGAGGCAGGTGCGGATCACCCGTTTGGCATTGGCCCAGAGTTCGCCGAGATCGCGCTCCACATGACCGGGGCACGGCATGCGGCTATGGCCCTCCTCGCCGGCATAGGCCACCTCCCTGCCCTTAAGATCGAAGATCACGGCCTTGATGACGGTGTTTCCGGCATCGAGCCCCAACAGATATTTTTCCATTCCGAACCCCTCCCAAAAGGTTCTGACAGTCTTGCGCGGTTCGGGCCGAAGGCCCAGCGCCGATACCCTCTTTTCCCCGTTGGGGAGAAGAGGAAACCCAACTTCATCCCTGCTGATAAAGCGCAAGCGCCTCCTGGCCACTCTTGTCCTCATGGATGATCGCCATCAGACCGCGCACGACGGCGCTCGGATTGGCATGCTGATAGATATTGCGTCCGTAGACCATGCCCATCGCGCCCTGCCGCATCAAGGCGGCGGATTTGGCGAAGACGGCGGACAGGGCTTCCTTGCCGCCGCCGCGCACAAGCACCGGGCAGCGCGCTGCCTCAACCACGCGGTGGAAGTCCTCCGCGTTGGTCGTCGGGTCGGCCTTGACGATATCGGCGCCCATTTCGCGGGCAAGTCGCGTCAGCGTCACGATCTTCTCAGCATCGCCATCGACCATATAGCCGCCGCGCTCGGTTAGCGGCTGCATCACCAGCGGTTCGATCATCAGCGGCATGCCGTATTTCTCGCAGTCGGCGCGGACGCGGGCAATGTTCTGAACGCACTGGCGGAAGAGATCGGGCTCGTCCGGCAGCATGAACAGATTGACGACGACGCAGGCAGCATCCATCTGCAGCGCGCCGATCAGCGGCTCGGCCTCGTTCTGCAGCACGGCCCACATATCCCGGTGACGGAAGCGGTTGTAGGGGTTGCCCATGTCGATGCGCATGACCAGCGCCGGCTTGTCCTTGCCGGGCAGGTCCTGCAGAAGGTCGGCCTGGCCGTAATTCATCTGGATCGCATCGGGCTTCGCATCGACCAACGCCTTCACAACGACCGGCATATTTTCCAGCCCGTCGAGAAAAGACGGCTCGTTACAAACGCCATGATCGATCGCCACATCCAGGCAACGGCCGTTGCCGAACAGCCGGTTCATCCGGACCTTGCTGATGTCTCGCATACTTCACTCCTTTGTTCGTTCCTCGCGGAAAGGTTTTCCTCCGAAACGCCGTGGCGGTCGTTCAGGAGGGTCAGAAAACGGGCGCGCTCTTCGGCCGTGCGCTGGGGTGGCCAGCCCTTCTCGGCGGCGAGGATGGCAAGGGCGACATCTGCAACATCAAGCGAAAGCTCGCCGCTGACGGCCAGTGTCGTTCGCCGCAGCAGCAGATCATCCAGATGCTCGACTGCCTCAGAGCGGATGAGATGGATAAGTTCGCGGGCGCTGTAGCCGGCGTGGGGCAAGGCTTGATCCGCACCCACGGAAATAAAGCGGGCGATCTCGGCGGCATCGGTGCCATAGCGTGTAAAGAGCGTGGCGACACGATCGGCGGCAAGGCCAGTCGTGGCCGAAAGTTGCCGCAGCCAGTCATCGCGATCATCAGGAAAGCCGCGCCCTCCCCCGAACGTGCGTTCGGCTGTATCCAGCCGGCGCGGCAAGCCAAGCCGTTCCAGCGCCATGTCGGCAGCGAGTTCCCCGAAGGAACGGAAAGTCGTCCACTTGCCGCCGATCATGCAGAGCACCGGGGGACCGCCATCGCTGCCTTCAAGCATCGTGCAGAAATGATCGCGCGGAATGCGGCCGGTAAAACTGTCGTTGCTGGCGGGCAACGGCCGCACGCCCGCAAACTGGAAGACAATCTGTTCCGGCCGAATGACGATGCCCGGCAACACGAAGGCGAGCGATTGCAGGATATAATCCCGTTCATCTGCCTCGCAGCGCACGGTTCCAGGGTCGTCCACCCGGATATCCGTCGAACCGACCAGCACCTTGCCGAGATAGGGAAACAGGATGCAGATGCGTCCGTCCTCGTTCTCGTAATAGATCATGTGGCCGTCGAGCATGTCGCGCAGGCCGGGATGATCGATGATCAAGTGCGAGCCCTTCGTACCGCCCATCAGCGGCGCGGGCCGTGCATCCTCCGGAAAGAGCGCGCCGTTGACAATATCGATCCAGCCGCCGGTGGCGTTGATGATGAGAGACGGCTTGATCGTCAGCACCTCGCCGGAGACGTGGTCGCGCAGGAGGAAACCTCCGGCCGGGGCTTGCTCGATCGCTGCGTAATTCAAAGCAGCGGCATTCGGGCCAGCAGAGAGCCCGTCGCGCAAGATCTCGACACCGATGCGCTCCGGGTGACTGACCCAGGCGTCGTAATAGGTGGCGGAATTGCGGATCGCGGAATTGAGCGCAGGCCATTTGGCAAGCGTGCTGCGCCGACCGCGAAACTGATGCTTCGGCATCAATGCGCGCTTGCGGGTCAGGAAATCATAGATGCCGAGCCCTGCCTTGATGGTGATGGCGCCCCGGCGGCTCGGGCGGCGGGTGAGGCCGAGGAAACGCACGATGCCGTTGCCGAGGCCGGAGAAGACATCGAAGATCGGAACGGTGGTCGGCAGCGGCGCGACGTAATGCGGCGCGTTGCGCAGCAGCCGGTCACGCTCAGCCAGCGATTCGCGGACAAGGCTGAACTCGCCATTTTCGAGATAGCGCAGGCCGCCATGCACCATGCGCGACAGCGCTGCACTGGCACCCGAGCAATAATCGCCCCTCTCGACGAGCAACACGTTCACACCCTGCAGCGCAAGCTCACGAAAGACGCTGAGCCCGTTGATGCCGCCGCCGAGGACGCACACGTCCACCTTCGGGCTCTTGCGGAGCCCGTCCAATGTCTCTTCACGGTTCATGATGACAGCCTGTTATCCGTCCATGTTGGCCAGTTTCGCAGCCAGCGCCGCGTCGATGGCCGAAAGTTCTTCCGCAGTGAGCCTGAGTGTTCCGGCCCGCGCATTGTCGAGCGCCTGCGCCGGGTTTCGCGCGCCACAGAGGGCAAAGGTCACGCCGGGCTGCGCCAGCGTCCAGGCGATCACCAGCTGCGCGATGCTCGCCTCATGCCGCTCCGCGACCGGCCGGATCGCCTCGGAAAACGCCTTCGCCTTCTGCCGGTTGGCGACGGAGAAGCGCGGGTTGTCGTTGCGCTGGTCATCACCCGAAAAGACGCGGTCCGGTTCGATGGTGCCGGAGAGCAGGCCGAGCGCCAGCGAAGAATAGCTGAGCGTCGACACGCCATTTTGAACGGTGAGCGGCAGCAGGCCGGCCTCGACCTCGCGATCGATCATGCTGAACCGCTCCTGGATCGCATCGAGCGATCCGGTGCTGATGTATTGCTGAAGCTCGCAGCGATCGACATTACTGGCGCCGATGGCGCCGATCTTGCCGGCTGCCTTCAGCTCTTCCAGAGCCCGCACCGTCTCCTCGATCTGCGTCGTCGCGTCCTGCCAGTGGGTGATGTAGAGATCGATGTAATCCGTGCCGAGCCGGCGCAGGCTTTCCTCCACCTCATGGATGATCGAGTCGCGCCCGAGATAGCGGTGAACCGGTTTGCCGTCCTGATCGAAGAAGTGATTGCCCTTGCGCGTATGCCAGACAAGGCCGCATTTGGTGGCGATGACGGCCTTGTCGCGGCGCCCGGCAATCGCCTTGCCGACAATCTCTTCCGAGCGGCCGAGACCATAGGCCGGCGCCGTGTCAATGAGGGTCACGCCAGCATCGAGCGAGGCCTGAATGGCGGCTATGGATTGCGCCTCGTCGGTTCCGCCCCACATCCAGCCGCCGATCGCCCAGGTGCCGAGCCCGACGGCAGACGCCTTGATGCCGGAGCGGCCGATCTCGCGGATCAACTGTTCGCTGCTCATGCCGAAAACCCTTCCTCGGATGCTATTTCAAGAATGCGTGCCCCGGTCGCCTCGTCGGTGACGAGTGTATCGAGGTGGTTGCCTCGCAGCACGCTCAGGATCGAGCTGGCCTTGTTGAGGCCGCTTGCTACGCCGATCTTCGTCGGGATCGAGGCGAACTCTTCCAGCGTCAGAGAAACGAGTACTCGGTTGAGACTGTAGTCGCAGACCCGGCCCTCGCCATCGAGCAGATGAGCGAGCAGTTCCGCGCTCGCACCGGAATGCTCGATGGCCTTGCGGTCCTCGCTGGAGGAGGGGTGCAGATCGTAATAGGTCGAATCTGCGCTGAGGATCGAGCCGATGCCGACCACCGCAATCTTGGCCTCCCGCGCCCGCTGGAAGACATCGGCGACGGCGCGCATATTGATCAGCATGTCCCGCTGCTCGGCATCATCGGCAAAGAGCGGCGCATGGATCTGATAGGAGCGTCCACCGAGCTGGTCTGCCATCAGGGTCGAGACGTGGTTGACGTCGGTATAGTGCTTGCCCTGCACGCAGCCGGTCGCCGGGATCACCTCGACATCGAAGCGGCGAGCGGGCTGCAGGCCGGCGACGACGGCGCCGACACCCTTGCCGCCGGTGATGCAGATCGTGTCGCCATCCGCGATTTCCTCCAGCAGCAGCCGTGCTGCCGCCTCCCCAACCGCTTGCAGCGCCGTCTGCGGATTATCGGAAACGGTCGGCACCACCACGGCACGACCGATGCCGCCGAGTGCCAGCAGGCGTTCTTCCATATCCACCAGCGGTTCGACCGGCGACTTGATCTTGATTTCGACGAGGCCGAGTTGGCGGCCGCGCTTGATCAACCGGTTCACGGTGGCGTGCGAGATGCGGAGCTGGTCGGCAATCTGCGACTGCGTCAAACCTTCGAGAAAGTGCAGCACGAGCGCCTGGTGCATCTGGCGCGCGATGACGATTTCCTCGCGCGGCGCAATTGTCTTGGGTTTCAGTCTGGCAATCGGCATATCAGGCGGCCTTCCGCTTGTGCAGAAAATGGTCGATGGAGACGGCAGCGAGCAGAATGCAGCCTTTGATCATGTCCTGCCAATAGACGGAAACGTCGAGCAGGATCAGCGACGAGGTGACGACCGAGAGCAGCGCGATGCCGAGGATGGCACCGAAGATCGTACCCGAGCCGCCGTTCAGCGAAGCGCCGCCGATGACCGCCGCAGCGATGATGTTCAACTCCATGCCGACGCCGAAAGTGGGCGTCGCGGCACCGAAGCGGGACATATAGATGACGCCTGCGACACCGGCGAGCGTCGAGCACAGAACCGTCACCCAGAACTTCACCTGGTTGGTGCGGATGCCGGAATAGAGCGCCGCCTTCTCGTTGCTGCCGGTATAGAACACCTTGCGGAAGGCCGTTGCCCGGCGCAGCAGGAAATCAAACAGGATGACGACGGCGACGAAGATCAGGATCACATAGGGAACGCCGTAGAAGGTGCCTTGCCCGACAACCTTGAAGCCTGCCGGCAGCGTGAAGAGCGACAGCGGCGTGCCCTTGGTGATGACCAGGCAAAGCCCGCGCACGATCACCATGCCGGCAAGCGAGGTGATGAAGTGGTTGAGCCCTACCACCGTCACGAAGAACCCCATGATCGCCCCAATGGCGCCGCTGGCGAGAATGCCGATCAGCGAGGCCGTCCACGGATCGAGCCCGGCAAGGAAAAGCGAGCCGGAGAGCACCATGGCAAAGCAGACGACGGAGCCGACCGCGAGATCGATACCGCCGACGATGAGCAGGATTGTCATGCCGACGACGACGATGCCTTCCACCGAAAAGCTCATCAGCATGGCGCGGAAGTTGCCGAGCGTGAGAAAGTGCGGCGAGGCAAAGCTCATGATCACGCAGAGCGTCAGGATGATCGCGATCAACCCCGCTTCGCGCATGGTGCCGATGCGTTTCCAGTGCCCCGTCTTCGGCATGTCCGCCGCCATCGTGTCGATTGCCATTCCCGTTTCTCCCTCCTTACGCGGCATGATATGCCGTCCTTGCCGCACTAATCCCCGATGCAAGGCGGATCACGGCTTCTTCCGTCATGTCTTCCGGGCCAAGCTCGCCGGCAAGACGTCCCTCCCGGACGACCAGCACGCGGTCGCAAAGTCCGAGCAATTCCGGCATTTCCGATGAGATGACGACGATGCCGATGCCTGAGCGCGCGAGATCGCGCAGCAGCCGATGGATTTCGGTCTTGGCGCCGACATCGATGCCGCGCGTCGGCTCGTCCATCAGAATCACCTTGGGCTTCACCGCAAGCTGCTTGGCGATCGCCACCTTCTGCTGGTTGCCACCGGACAGCGACTTCACCGGCGCCTCGACGCCGCCCATGCGCACGGCAAGCCGCCGCGCGAAATCCTCCGCCAGCGCCGCCTCGGCACGGCCGTTCAGCAGGCCCGCATGGTTAGTGAGCGCCTTCAAGTTCAGCACCGAGATGTTCTGGGCAATCGACATTTCCAGAAAGATGCCGGCCCCCTTGCGGTCTTCCGACAGATAGACGATGCCCGTCTTGACCGCATCCGCATAGGCTCGGATCGCCTGCGGCTTGCCATGCAGGCGGACTTCGCCAGCCGTATGTGTGCGAAGCCCGCAAATGCCTTCGGCGATCTCCGTGCGGCCGGAGCCGATCAGGCCACCGATGCCGAGGATTTCACCCCGGCGCAGATCGAAGCTGACATCATGGAATCGAGCGCCATCGCCGAGGCCATCCACTTCGAGGATGGTTTCGCTGGAGGCGTCTTCGGCCCCGAGCTTTTCCGGATAGAGCTGGGTGATCTCGCGGCCAACCATGCGGCGCACCACATCATCGGCCGTGACATCGTCGATCTTGTCGGTGCAGACATACCGGCCGTCACGAAAGACGGTCACGCGGTCGCAGAGGCTGAAGATCTCGGCCATGCGGTGGCTGATATAGATGATCGAGATGCCGTTCGCCTTGAGGTCGCGGATGATGGAGAAGAGCTGCTGCGCCTCGGTTTCGGTAAGCGCTGCGGTCGGCTCGTCCAGAATGAGCACGCGGCAGTCGAGCGTCAGCGCCTTGGCGATCTCGACAAGCTGCTGGCTGGAAATCGGCAGATCCGCGACCTTCTGGCGGACGTCGATGGCAGCCAGCCGGTTCATCACCCGCTGGGCATCGCGCTCCAGAGCACCGTAATTCATGAAAGGGGAACGCCGGCGACTGGTCGCGGCCATGAACATATTCTCGGCCACCGTCGCATCAGGGCAGAGCGCGATTTCCTGATGCACCAGACCAATGCCGAGCGCCTGCGCGGCAGCCGGTGAAGCGATGCGGACGGGTTTTCCATCGACGCGGATTTCGCCGTCGGTCGGCTGCAGGACGCCAGCGATGATGTTCATCAGCGTCGACTTTCCGGCGCCATTTTCGCCGCAGAGCGCATGGACTTCGCCGCGCTCGAGCGTGAAGTTGACATCCGTCAGCGCCCGGATCGCCCCGAAATGCTTGGTCATACCTTGAATGGTGAGCACCGGCTCCGCCATCTTCATTTTCCTTATTCATAGCCGGTCCCGGATCGAGTGGCTGTGATAATCTGTCTCTTCTGCCCGGCGGGGAGCAGTGCCTCGCTTGCAAAGCGATGAGGGGGAGTGTGGCAAGTTCAGAACCAGCCATCCCCCTCATCCGGCCCTCCGGGCCACCTTCTCCCCGCCGTGGAGAAGGGGACAAAGGCCGATGCCCTTATTCCTCGATACCCTTCGTGCCGCGGCGCTTCAGGTACTTATCCCAATAGAAGTCGTCGGCATTTTCGGCAGTGACGATCGAAAGACCATTATCGACCACCGGGATGCTCATCGGGTTGAAGCCCGAGCGCTTGGCGTCGTTCATCGGGTCGATCAGTTCCGGATGCTTGGAAAGCCACAACAGCATGAAGCCCATGTAACCCTGCATGCCCTGGTTCGGGTTGATCGAGCCGAAGACTTCACCAGCCTTGATCATGTCGAGAATGTTGGCGTTGACGTCGGCGCACATGACAAGAACCTTGCCGCCGTTTTCCTTGGACGCCTGTGAGGCGCCGATCGCGGAGTTCGCTTCCGGCATGAAGACCGCGCCGAGATTCGGATTGGCCTGGATGATGCTTGAAAGCCCCTGATAGGCCTTGGTCGGGTCCTGGTTGGAAGCAGCACGACCGACCAGCTTCATGTCCGGCCACTTTTCTTTCATACGGCCGATGAAGGCCGCGATGCGCTTGTCGTGATTGTCCTGGCCCGGATTTTCCAGAACTGCATATTCGCCCTTGCCACCCAGCTTCTCGGCGATTACGTCGGCGGCATAGATGCCTTCGCGGGTGTTGTCCGAGGTGATAAACGAGACGCGCTTGGAAAGCGGCGAGTCGGCGGCAAACGTGACGACGGCAGTGCCCTGCTCGATGGCGCGGTTGATCGGCTCGATGAACGGATCGGAGTTCATCGGATGGACGAGGATGCCAGCCGGATTCTGGGCCAGAGCCTGGTCGAAGGTGGCGATCTGCTTGTTGACGTCATATTCCGGCGTGCCGGTATATTCGGTTTCGCAGCCGAGCTGCTGGCCTGCCTGCTTGAACATTTCATAGACCGGGAACCAGTATTCCACGCCCGAGACCATGACGTTCATGACGTATTTTTCACCAGGCTTGCAGCGGAACGGATTGTCCGTTTCCGCGGATGCCGTGCCGGTAAAAAGCGTTGCTGCAAGGACCACCATGGCGGTCGAGCTGATAAATTTGCGCAAAATTCCTCCTCGAGGCCGAAGCCCCTCCCAAAAGCCTGAGGGCGTCACGTCGACGCCGCTGATCGCGTTGAAACCGAACTTCCTCCTCGAAGTCCGATGAGAACAATAAAGGCGAAGACGAAATGTATGTCAATATAATTCACTGAATGAAATATATTTCATAGATAAGCGAAACGGACTGAATACATTCCAAGCCGCCGGCCGCTATTCACTCCCCATGGAAAAGAGATCACTTGGCCCGAAGTCAATCAAGTCCTGATCAAACCCCTCGCGGTCAAGCGGGCGGGTCGGGTGCATATGTTGCGGATAGGATGCGTTGGCAGAATTGCCGCGGATAACAGGCCGCCGCGATTCCCGATTATCTATGAATCTGACCTGGATCAGCGATCACCGACGCGGCCAGCTCCTCCTCAACGTCGCAAAATGGATTTCTCTTAGCGCCGAGTTGATCGGCAACTACAGGTGCCGCCGATGCCATGATAGCGCGGTGCTGGATGTCGATGGATGATCCACCGCTATTTCGCTGGGTAAGGCTCAACGTCTGCTGACCAATAATGCCTGGCGATATTCTGGGAGTTGCGAATGACGTGGTAGGCAGTTTCAGGGTCTCCCCCTTCAAACGTATCCGGGTCTGCCCCACACATGAGACAATACATTCGCTGATGAACAATTGCCGCAAAATATTGCATTGCCGGCGCAGCATCTTCTTGGCCGATGGCTTGCATTTCCGCTGCGGCGATCTCGGTCGATTTCTCCAGGGCTCGCGAAACCGCGGCAGCCAGCTTCCTGTCGGCGCGAGCGATGACATCGGCGACCTGGCGCTCCGCCAAAGTTGGATCAGGGGTGTTTTCGGCCATTGCTCACCTCATCGGCAGCAGCTTGCAGGGCCTGCTCCGCCTCCTGGAACAAAAATGTGTTTCTCTGCATAGCAGTCCTTTCTGCCGCCTCTATTTCATTGGCCGGCAGAATCTATTCACTTGCTCAGAACATCCTGCCACTCCGTATGGCGCTCTATCTGCGCTTTCGCGAATGGGCAAAGCGGGATGATCATGATCCCTCCCCGCCTGGCATCTTCTACCGCCTGGCGGACCAATTGCTTACCGATTTTTCGGCCACGCAGCGCGGCAGGAACATCTGTGTGGTCGATGATGATCAGTTTTTGACCCGCACGACTGTATGTCATTTCGGCTTCGTGCCCATCAACAACGATCCGGTAGCGTCCCTTGGACGCGCCATCTTCGCGCTCAACCTCTTGGCTCAATCCATTTCCTGCGTCATCAATCCAGTGGCTAACGTGCCGACCTGACCCATCCCTAGATGATCCTCTTAATTGAAGCCGATCAGCAAAAATTACTCGGGCAAAGGGATGTGCTCATCCCTGTCGTCAAGCGGGAGATCGAAACGCCCCTTCCCCCAGTTCTGGGCACGCCATTCAGCCTTGGCCTCTTCGATACGCTCCTTGGAAGAGGCCACGAAGTTCCACCAGATGTAACGCGGTCCTGGGAGTGTCGCGCCGCCGAGGGCCATCAGCCTTGCACCTTGGCCGCCAGCGGTCACCGTGATCCTGTCACCGGGACGAAACACCATCATCTGCGGCGCTTCGAAGTCTTGGCCAGCGATCGAGATCGAACCCTCGACGATATAGATCCCCCGATCCTCGTGATTGTCCGGCATGGGCAGGCGAGCACCTGCTTCCAGCCTGACATCGGCATAGAAGGTCTCGGAAAACATCCTCGCGGGAGCGACCCTGCCATAGGCATTTCCCAGGATAAGCCGAACGGTGACGCCGCGATCCTCGATCACCGGCAAGGCCTGTGTCCCATGATGCTCGAACATCGGCGCCATATCCTCATGGCTGTCGGGAAGCGCTACCCAGGTTTGGATCCCCAGCAGCCTTTGCGGACCGCTGCGGCCTTCTGGCGTAGTGCGCTCGGAATGGGAGACATCCCGGCCCGCGACCATCCAGTTCAGAGCTCCGGGGCGAATGATCTGGTCGGCGCCTGTGCTGTCGCGATGATGGAATTCACCGCGATAAAGATAAGTGACGGTGCCGAGTCCTATATGGGGGTGCGGTCGAACATCGATGCCCTGACCAGTCAGAAGTTCCGCAGGCCCGACCTGATCGAAGAAGATGAACGGGCCAACCATCTGACGCTTCGGCGCAGGCAAGGCGCGCCGAACTTCAAAGCCACCGAGGTCGCGCGAACGTGGAATGATGAGAGAGTCGATCGCATCCAGGCCGACCTCTTCAGGACAGGCTGGCGCAATTGCGGGGTTCCAACTCATGCATCTTCTCCTCTTCAGTCTGCGGGGTAGACCCTGCAGGGCTCTCGTTCTGCTGCCCGGTCGGCCAAAGCCGCCACCGAAACTAGAAAGCGACAGCACCCGCGACTAGGTTTGGGAAACGCTACACTGTGTCGCGGAAAGCGGAACACGCTGTCCGCGGCATCAACTCCCGGAGCCCCAAAAATGCGTGTCATTCTCAAAGGATTCGATCAGAAACTCCGAGAGAACCCGCACTTTTCGGGATGGATGCGGGCTGGGAGGCCGTACGACATAGACCCCGCCGACCGGTAGCGGAAAACGTGTCATGATCGGAACGAGAGCCCCTGAAGCGAGATAGTCGCGGGTGACGCAATCAGGGAGCCAGGCAATGCCCAGCCCCTCAGCGGCTGCGCTCGCAAGCGCCATGCCGGTGTCGGTCCTGAAGCGGCCCTGCGGCTGCACGGTGATGATTTTCTCGCCATCCATGAATCGCCGCCCCCTCGATTCTGGTGAGTGCACGGCTGACCATCGACTTGGAAACCCCCAGCCTGCGCGCGGCCGAAGTGATGCCTCCCGAATCGGCAACCTCGACGAACACTCGCAGATCTTCGATGTCCATTTGGCATTCCTCCGTTGCGACACCGTCGAGACCCGACCTAGGGCGCCGCCCTGATGATTGGAGCGACCTCGGTGCCCAGAAGTTCGATCGAGCGCTTCATCGCTTCCGTATCAAGCGAAGCGGTACTCATCTGGAAGGTGATGCGCCAAAGGCCGCCGAGCGTTTCGCTTGCCTGCTGCATCTTAGCGGCAACGGCTTTCGGCTCGCCGACCAGGAATGCGCCGTCAGGACCCGCCATGAGCTCGAATTGCTGGCGCGTCGGTGGCGACCAGCCGCGCTCACTGCCGATCTTCGTCGTCAGATACGCCCATCCGGGGAAGAAGGCATCCTTTGCAGCCAAATCGGTCTCGCCGACAAAGCCCATCGCATGGACTCCCACCTTGAGTTTTTCCGGATCATGCCCGGCGCGTTGTCCGGTTTCGCGATAGAGATCGACAAGCGGGCGGAAACGTTCGAAGCTGCCGCCGATGATCGCCACCATCAAAGGAAGGCCAAGTACACCGGCGCGTGCGAAGGATTCCGGCGAACCGCCAACTCCGATCCAGACTGGAAGCCGCGTTTGATGTGGGCGCGGAAAGACGCCTTGCCCTTTGAGTGGCGGCCGGAAGCGGCCTTCCCAGGTGATATCTCTCGTCTCGCAAAGCTTGAGAAACAGGTCGAGCTTTTCGGCGAAGAGCTCGTCATAGTGACGCGTATCAAGGCCGAACAGCGCGTAGGCCTCGATGAAGGATCCGCGGCCGACCACGAGCTCCGCACGACCCTTGGAAATCAGGTCGAGGGTTGCGAATTCCTGGAAAACACGCACCGGATCGGCAGCGCTGAGAACCGTGACCGCACTCGTCAATCGGATGCGGAAGGTGCGGGCCGCGGCCGCGGCCAGAATGACGGCCGGGGCGGAGTCGAGAAACTCACTGCGGTGATGCTCTCCAATACCAAATACGTCGAGCCCGACGCGATCTGCGACCACGACCTCCTCGATAAGCTCGGCCATGCGATCCGACGGTGACGGGCGCTTACCCGTTTTCGGATCAGGAAGGATGGCTGCGAAACTGTCGATACCAATTTCCATGCTTGGTCCTTAAGTTGATTGCGCGGTTCGTTGTCGTCGCTACCTGGCCAGTTTCATTTCCGCCCTCAGATTGTCGCCGTCACGGTGGTCGCAGGCGCATCTTTCGCGTCGGTGGACGGCTGGGCCAAGCGTGAACTCGCTTGAGTCGGGATGGCGAGGCTCGACTTTGGGGCCTTTACGGTGACATCAATTCGAGATTCCGCCATCCCAGTCAGCTTTTAAAGACCGGCCCGGCTGGCCGCCTGAACCGGCGTATTGAGGAGCTGCTGCTCCCACAGATAGGCGATGCCGCTACCACCGGCATGCTCGATGATGACGTCCGTCAGCGCAGCCGCGGTCTCCTCGCGAGCCCAATCGCGCTGCCATTCGGCGGCGATCGCGAGCCAGGTCATCATATTGATGCCAGCCCCCATCATCCGCTGGATCGCCACCTGGTGCGCTTCGACTGAGGTCCCACCCGATGCGTCGGCAATCACCGTCACGTCCCAGCCTTCGCCCGCGGCCTGGATTGCCGGCATCGCAACGCAGACTTCGGTCCACAGGCCAGCAATAATCAGCTGCTTGCGGCCGGTAGCCTTCACCACGTCCACCACCTTCGGATCCTGCCAGGTGTTGATGAATGTGCGGTCGATCACCTCCTGTCCGGGGAAAACATCGGTGAGGTGCTTGAAGAGCAGGCCACCCCGGCCGGCTATCACGCTTGTCAGGATTGTGGGGACGTTGAAAACCTTCGCAGCTTTCGCAAGCGCCGTCGTGTTGTTCACGACCGCCTGCGGATCGTGGCTGTTCACGTTCGCGAGCTGATAGGGCTGATGGTCGATCATGACGAGGACGGAATCTTCGGGACGAAGAAGTGAGCCAAGGCCGTTACGGAAGGTCATAGATAAATTCCTAGGTTCGCGGTTGGTTGAGACACGTTGCTGGAGGGAACACGTGCCCTCCGAAGCGCCGTCTGGGAAAGGACCTTGTCATTCCCGATTTCGATGCGGTAGTCATCGTTTGTGCCAAACAGTGTCGCGGAACGGGGAACGCAGCATGGACATCGAAGATTTGCGGACGTTTGTGGAGGTAGCGGATGCGGGCGGCGTCACGCCCGCTGCGCTTCGGCTGGGCGTTTCCAAGTCGATGGTGAGCCGGCGGCTTGCGCGCCTTGAGGCAGAGCTCGGCGTCCAGTTGCTTGCAAGATCTACACGTGGGGCATCCCTGACGGAAGCGGGCGCCACTTTCCGTGACTATGCGGCCAGGATCAGCGGCGAGATCGATGTCGCCAGAGACACGATCCTGCCCGCCGGCGAACTGAGCGGTCGCCTGAGAATTGCGGCACCCCTATCGTTCGGGCCCACCCACTTTGCATCAGTCCTTGCGGACATGGCATTGCGCCATCCGCAACTGCAGATCCAGACAAGCTATAGCGACCGTTTCGTGGACCTGATTGCGGAAGGGTTTGATTGCGCGATCCGGGTCGGCACACTTCAGGATTCCAACCTGATTGCAAGACGCGTTGGTCCCCTCTATGGAAAATACGTCGCGAGCCCCGCCTATATCAAAGCCCATGGCTCCCCGGAAACACCGGAGGAACTCGTCACGCATCAGGCGCTTATGCAGGGGATGGAAACGTGGCAGGTGATGGACGGCGACAAGATCCTGACCATTCGCCCGCAGGGCCGTTTCAAGGCTGACAACGGGGCGGCTCTCGTCGTCGCTGCCGCGGCCGGTTTGGGTATCGCTGCCCTCCCCGATGGCCTCACCCGGGACTATCTCAATACCGGCACGTTGGTGACGGTCATGAAAAATCATCCGCCACCCGCGGCCGGAATCTATGTCGTTCGTCCGCCGGGACAGCACCCCTCGAGAAAGGTCCGCGTCCTGACCGAAATGCTGATCGAGTGTTTCGATGATAGCGGGCAAGGAAACGAACAGCCCATCTAACCGGATATCGAGCGGCAGATCGAGACGGTCCCCGACCTGACGCGCAGGCCGGCGACTATGTCGACGGACTTCCCCAACAACATCCTGCTCAAATCGATCAATGACCTGGGTAGCGCGCCGCGATCGGCACCCTGTCCCAATTATTCCCTGTCATCCAAGTATTCCTTTGTTGGTAAGTTGATGGGCGCTCGGCTCGTCGGCGGCGGTCGCCGCCGTCAATCCACTATTGGCCAAGAAATGCCTGTAACCTTGGAACCATGAAATCAAGGAACACGCGCACGCGCTGGGGTAGGCGCGCTCCGCCGAGATAGACGGCATGAATCTCTTCCTCGTCATTCTCCACGATGTCCGCAAGCACTTCCACTAAACGACCGGACAGAAGATCGGCTCGCGCATGGTAATCGCCAAGCCGAGCCAGTCCCACACCGGCGACCGCCATGCGCCGAACGGTCTCGCCATTGTTGGCGAGCAGGGAGCCGCTGACGGCGCGATCGACGATCCGGCCACTCTCCTTGAGGGGCCAGACCGGCGCGGCGCGGCGAAAATTGAAGCCAAGGCAGTTATGCCGCCCGAGATCCTCGGCGGTGCGCGGGATGCCGTTGCGCTCTAGATATGCCGGCGCGGCGACAATCTTGCGGCGCGCGGCGCCGATCCGGCGGGCCATCATCCCGGAGTCCGAAAGCCGCCCGACACGAATCGCGACATCGGTGCGGTCGAGGTAGAGATCAACGATTTCGTCAGAGAGCGAAAGGTCGACGACGATGTTGGGGTAAGATTTCCAGAAGGCTGGGAGCGCTGGTTCGACGCCAAGAATGCCGAAGGCGACGGAGGCATTCACGCGCACCGTGCCGCCTGTAGCGGCGGCGCCCTGCGACAGCTCACGCTCCACTTCGTCGAGATCGCCGAGCAGCGCCTGGCTGCGCTCATAGTAGATTTGCCCCTCGGCTGTGAGCGAAAGGCGGCGGGTCGAACGCTCAAGCAGCCGCACGCCGAGCCGCGTTTCGATCCGTGTTATGAGCTTGCTGACGGTCGAAGGCGTCATAAGCAGCAGGCGCGCCGCTTCCGAGAAATTCCCAGCTTCCACGACGCGCAAAAAAACCTGCATTTCGCCCGCGCGATTATCCATCCGATCGACTCGTCTATGATTTCGTTTCACAGATCCTATGGAACGCTGAGGCGTTATCAAGGCCCTTGGCATGGCTTATCTCTCTGCCATGTTAAAGATTTCTGCTCTCGATCTGATCCGCAAACCGGATCGCCTGACGCTCGGCATTGAATTGCCGCTTGACAATGACTGGTCGCCCGCCGGCGAAGCCCGGCGAGTGGCGGCGGGACGTCCGCGCGGCGTCCCCGATCTCTCGGCGCAGACTGACCTCGTGCGTAGAGCCGACGCGCTCGGCTTCGCGGCGGTTTGGATGCGCGACGTGCCGGTGTTCGATACGGTCAACATGGGCGATGCCGGCTCCGTCTACGACGTCTTCACGCTGCTGGGCTATTTCGCGGGTTTGACTCGCAACGTCGCGCTCGGCACCGCCGCGGTCGTGCTGCCGATCCGTCATCCGCTGATGACGGCGAAAGCAGTCGCGTCAGTGGACGCACTCTCGGGCGGGCGCCTGATTCTTGGCGTCGCTTCCGGGGACCGACCGGTGGAATATCCGCTGCTCGGCCTCGACTTCGAGGCGCGCGGCTTAGCCTTCCGCGAAGCGGTCGCCTATCTCAGACAGGCGTGGCAGCCAGGTGGACTGCCGATCAACGGCGAGCGTATCCCCAACCTCGATCTGCTGCCGCGCCCGGCACAGCAGATGATTCCCATGGTGGTGGCCGGACAGGCGCGGCAGGACGACGCTTGGCTCGGTACCAATATGGACGGGCGCTTCGTCTATCCGGGCAGCGTCGAGAAGATGACGCTACAGGCTGCACGCTGGCACGAAGCCACCTCCGGTCATGGCGCCTTCATCAGCGCCTTCCATCTCGACCTTCTGGACGATGCCGATGCGGCGGCTGAATCGATCCGTTTCGGCGCGCGTGTCGGCCGCAAGGGTCTGATCACCCATCTGAACGCCCTCGCTGCGGCCGGCGTCGATCACCTAGCCATCAATCTGCGGCAATCGGGACGCCCGCCGGCCGAGATCATCGAAGAACTGGCGTCGGAGGTCATGCCCGCGCTCGTGAGCAACCCGAAGGCGCAAGCCGCCTGAACATCAAGGATTGAAGAACATGGATATCGTAAAGGCGCATGGAGCGCAGATCCCGGCGCTCGGCTTCGGCGTGTTCCGCATGTCGGACGCCGAGGTCGAAGCGGTCGTGCCCGCGGCAATCGAGGCGGGCTTCCGTCATTTCGACACGGCGCAGATCTACGGGAACGAGGCCGCCCTCGGCCGCGCGCTCGCGGCAGCCGGCGCACGCCGTGAGGATCTATTTCTCACCACCAAGGTATGGGTCGACAACTACAGCGAGGACAGGTTCGTCGCCTCTGTGGACGAGAGCCTCGACAAGCTGAAGGTCGACCAGGTCGATTTGCTTCTGCTGCATTGGCCAGCCGACAAGATGGCGATCGCCGAGCAGGTGGCTTTGCTGAATGCGGTGCAGGCTGCCGGCAAGACGCGCTACATCGGTGTCAGCAACCAGAATGTTGCGCAGATGACGGAATCGGTCGCGCTCAGCAAGGCGCCGATCGTCACCAACCAGATCGAGGTCCACCCTTACCTCGACCAGACGGCTGTCGCGGCAGCGGCTAAGGCCGCTGGCGTTGCGATCACAGCCTATTACGGCATGGCTGACGGCGCAGTGCCGCGCGATCCGGTGCTGCAGAAGATCGGCGCCCAATACGGCAAGAGCGCTGCACAGGTCGGGCTGCGCTGGCTGATCCAGCAAGGCTACGTCACGCTCTCCAAGACCGCCCAGCCTGAGCGTGTCGCGGAGAATTTTGCGATCTTCGATTTCGCGCTGAGCGACGCAGACATGGTTGCAATCGGCAAGCTCGCACGGCCCGGCGGCCGTTTGGTGAGCCCGGCCGGCCTTGCCCCGGCATGGGACTGAGGAGATCGAGCGATGAACGACACACTCTCTCTTTCTGCGGCGGGTGATGACACGAAGCGGTTCAACTGGCCGCTGCTCGCCCTTGCCATCGGCGCCTTCGGCATCGGCACAACGGAGTTCACCCCGATGGGGCTGCTTCCGGTTATTGCCGAGGGCGTGGACGTATCCATTCCCTCTGCGGGCCTTCTGATCAGCGCCTACGCGATCGGCGTCATGGTCGGCGCGCCGATCATGACCCTCGCATTCAGCCGTTTCGGCAAGCGCACCGCGCTGATGCTGCTCATGACGATCTTCACCATCGGCAATCTGCTTTCCGCATTGGCGCCTGACTATACGACGCTGCTGCTGGCTCGTCTCGTCACCAGCCTCAACCACGGCGCTTTCTTTGGCCTCGGCTCGATCGTTGCAGCAAGCGTGGTGCCGAAGGACAAGCAGGCGAGCGCCGTCGCCACCATGTTCATGGGACTGACGATCGCCAATATAGGCGGCGTACCGGCAGCAACCTGGATCGGCCAGCAGATCGGCTGGCGCGTTGCATTTGCGGGAACGGCCAGCCTCGGCATCCTTGCCATCGTCTCGTTGTGGTTGGCGCTGCCGAAGGGCGAGCCGGGCGAAGTACCTGATGTGCGGCGCGAACTCGGCGTGCTGACGCACCCGACGGTGTTGCTCGCCATGGCGACCACAGTGATGGGAGCCGGCGCCATGTTCACGCTCTACACCTATGTCGCCCCGGTCCTCACCGACCTGACAGGAGCCTCCGGCACCTTCGTCACCCTTGGCCTGGTGTTGATCGGCGTGGGCTTCACCATCGGCAACGGCTTGGGCGGCAAGCTCGCCGACTGGTCGCTCGATGGTGCAACCACGATTTTCCTGGCGGCACTGGCAATCATCATGGTGGCGCTCCCGCTCGTTCTGGCGAGCCATGTCGGCGCGGCGATCGGCCTCCTCGTTTGGGGCGCGGCGGCTTTCGCCATCGTTCCTCCCGTTCAGATGCGAGTCATGGAGGCAGCGTCCGAAGCGCCGGGGCTGGCATCATCGATCAATGTCGGAGCATTCAATCTCGGCAACGCGCTGGGTGCGGCCGTCGGCGGCGGCGTCATCAGTCTCGGCCTCGGCTACGCGATGGTGCCCGTGGCGGGTGGCGTGCTGGCAGCGTTGGGTCTGGCGCTCGCCTGGCTCGGAAGCCGTCGCAAGGAAAGCCACAAGCTGGCATCTTGCGAAGCCTGAACGGAAGAAGGACGTAGGTAGCGAACTGGCTCACCTTATGAGCCAGTTCGCATTTTCGCACTATTCCTATGCCGCCGGCGCAACATCGGCAGCGCTTCATCAAATGGCGAGCAGTTTGGTCGTGCGCTCGGATCAGGCGCGCACTGCAAGAACGTTCAATCTCCGCTCGTTGGCCGATCGTTAGCGTGTCTCGGCGCCACCAAGAACGGCGCGCGAGAAACCGCAAACAATATTGGAGATTTCATGCCGAGCTCAGCTACAATTGTTCTGGTCCATGGCGGGTTCGTAGACGGTTCCGGATGGGAGGGCGTCTACGAGATCCTCAAGAGGGATGGATACGAAGTCATCATCGTACAGAATCCGACGATTTCACTAGCCGACGACGTTGCCGTCACCAAACGAGCGATCGCGACTGCTTCGGGCAATGTCATCCTGGTTGGACATTCCTACGGCGGAGCCGTCGTATCCGAGGCGGGTAGCGATCCGAAGGTTAGCTCCATCGTCTACATCACGGCGTTCGCGCTGGATGCCGGCGAGTCGGTCGCGAGCCTTATTGCCAACCCGCCGCCAGGCACGCCTGTCCCACCCATTCTTCCTCCCGTCGATGGGTTCCTGATGCTCGATCGGGAGAAATTCGCCGCCTCATTCGCTGCAGATGTTCGTCCACAACTCGCTTCTTTCCTTGCCGATTCCCAGGTGCCCTGGGGGCTCGACGCTCTCAACGGGCAGGTCTCCGACCCAGCCTGGAGGTCCAAGCCGAGCTGGTATCTTGTGGCAACGGACGACAGGATGATTCCACCGGACGCACAACGCACTATGGCGACCCGGGCTGGGGCAACTGTCGTGGAGGTGCCCGGTAGTCATGCGATCTATATTTCGAATCCCGGCGCTGTCGCAAAGATCATTGTGCAAGCTGTCACAAAGGGCCTCGGCAAATAGGCCGTTCTGGAAAAATAACAGAGGTCGCCCGGACTTATACCGGGTCTGGGCGACCTTGTGTATTCTGGAGCGCCCCTTTCGAAGACAGGAACCGAATGACCCTGAACGTGAAATTGGTCGAGGTCGCGACGGTACCGATCGGCCTGCCCCATAAGACGGACTTGAAACTGTCCGTCCGCGGCCTTTCGCGTTCCCGCCTCATAGCCGCCGACGTCAACTACGGTTCGAACCCGGCCGAAGCCAATCCTGAATTTCCGTCATGGGAGGGCGCCTACAGCATCGGAGTCCATTTCAATGACGAATTGAGCGAGGTGTTCCTCGACAGCCGGTACTATTCACATCCGGTGCGAAAAGGCGAAACCCATTTTCTGTACGTCTCGGACCTTGCACATATCGACTTCACGACCCCTCGGCATACGCAGGAAGTGATCCTGCAACAAAGCTTCATGCGAGAAATCGCCGACGACCTGGAGGTGCCGCATGTGACGAGTTTGGGCCGTGGCCTCTACCATGTCACCGATGATCCGATCCTCCGGCGGCTCGCACTTCAGATCTATCCGTTTTTCAATGATCCCGAGACAATCGATCCGCTACTGGCCGACCAATATATGTGGAGCCTCGGCATTTATCTGCGCGCGCATTATGGCGGTCTTGCAGTGCGACGACCAATCAGGGGTGGCCTTAGCACGTGGCAGGAGCGGATAGCCAAGGAGGTGATCGAGATCAGCCTTGTGGGCGGCATTGCGCTTTCCGAGCTTGCCGGCATTTGCGGCCTGCGGACAAGTCAGTTCTGCCATGCCTTCAAGCGCTCAACGGGCATGGCGCCGTATCAATGGTTGAAACAGCGCCGCATTGCCCGGGCGAAAGACTTGCTTTCGAACCGTCAAATGTCGATTGCTGAAGTCGCGTTGACCAGCGGTTTCGCTGATCAAGCCCATCTGACCCGAACCTTTGCCCATTTGATCGGAGCTACGCCGGGGGTCTGGCGACGGCAAATACTGAGTTGAGTGGTGGTCGCCGAGGCGCCCGCATGAGCAATTTTGGCCCTGCGAACGATCAGGCGGACCCCGTCCCATCAGAGCGCGCTGAAAGGCCCGCCAAAGAAGTCCGCCGACGGGTTATATCGAATCTGGGGCTGGTGCGCGCGGGAGCGGTACGTTTCGACGCGAAGCTTTGTTGCGCCAGTCGTCGAGGTCCGCGCCGCAGGCACAACGGCCTCAGAGCTCCTGATTGGCGATCAAAATCGGTAATCGGGCGACTGGACATCGAGTACACGCTTGATGCTTTCAAGATGCAGGCGCGCACTTTCAGGGTCGCCTGCCCGCATCTGTCTTGCGGCAGCCGCTGCAATGTCAGGGTTGACCGGAACCAGTGGGCGTCCAGCGCTCATGGCCTTGAGTTGCACTTCAGCGGCTCGTTCAAGGTAGTAAAGGTCATCCCAGGCCTCCGCGACATTTGGTGCGCAGACCATGACGCCATGGTTTCTCATGAACAGAATGTCCTGGTCACCGAGCACAGGGCGCGGATGATGCCAATCAAATCGACCGATCTCCACACAAATTGAGGAAGACCCCGTTTAAACGACAGCCATGTCCGCCGCGCTTCCACCAACCAGCCAACTATTGCCCGCCTTCCTCATACTGGTAAGGCTCGATCTTTTCGCCCTCCAACACGTAGCCTGAATCGACCTCGCTCGAGCCATCGATGAAAGAAAGGTCTTTCTTCGCCGATTGCACCTTCATGGTACCGGTTATCAGCACGCCTTCGAACAGATCAGTTGATCCATAGGGGGATGAAGACCTTACATAGATGACCTGGTTCGGCGGTGGAGGTGGCACGTGGATGCAGGCGCCGACATAGGGGACAAGCAGGAACTCGCTCGTGCCTTTCGGATTGAAATCCAACGGCAGCAGATAGCCAGCGATGGCCACGCGCTTCCCGTCGAGCTCTTTATCTGTCAGCTTTCCGCGCCTGTCGATCTCCTCGACCCACGCTAGATAATGCTGATAAAGTGCATCGAGATCCACGCCTTGCTTCGCGAATTTATCTCTATCGGCGTCAACACCCTTTTTCGTTTCCTCGCGCTGGTAAGCAACTTCCTTATCCACATCGCCCTCTGGAAAACTATTCCAGTAGTCGAGATTGCTGAGCGCCTCCTGCTGATCCGGAGGAACCGCTTCGAGAAAGTTTTCCAAGGGAGGAGTTGAGGGGATCAACGTCTCCCATTTGAGTTGCGTGGCGGGCTCGCCGAATGCCGCGTCGCAATCGGCGCCAAATACGGCGAGGAGGAAAATGACGCAGTGAACGATCGATTTCGCGTTCATGATGCAAACTCTTTCAAGCTCATGTTCTCACCATCATGCCACTTGCTATGGACATTCTATATGCGCGATACGCAGGCAGAAACCCTGCGAGTACTCCACCGATCAGAATCGCCGATAGCAACAGTGCATCGTTTGCCGACGGCGGTTGCACACCGATGTCGATGCCAAACTGCTTGTCGACGAACGGTCGAGCAATAAATAGTACCGCGTAAAGCGCTGCCGTGCCAATCGCGATGCCGGTGACAGTGAGCAAAGTGGCTTCGCCGACAAGCAAGCTCGCAACTGCGAGTGGCCTCGCTCCAAGCGAGCGAAGGATCGCAATTTCACGCCGGCGCTCGTTGAGCGTTGAGAGGATCATCGCCGACAAGCCGAGCATCGAGGAGACTACGACCATGGCTGAGACGCCGAGCAAGGCGGTCTCCGCCGTGCCGACCAGCGTCCACATCTCCTGCAGAGCCACGCCGGGCAGCACTGCTGACAAAGGCTCCGCCCGATATTCATTTATCGAACGCTGAAATCCGATGACCTGCAGGCGTGACTTTAGGCCGATGACTGCCGCGGTGATGGCTTTCGGGGGAAGCGACATCTGCCGCAGCCGGTCGGCGGGCGTATGCTGTCCGGGAATTCGAGAACCCGACCGCCAGTCCACGTGAATGGCCTCGATTGCTTTCAGGCTGACATGCAGCGACTTGTCGACCGGCGTGCCGGTCCGCGCCAGTATTCCGCAGACACGGAACGGGAGGTCATCGTGCTGCGGTCCAAGAGAGCCCACGCCATGAGCTATGACGATCTTGTCGCCAGTCGCGTAGCCGAGCTGACTCGCCACGTCCGAGCCGAGGACGGCATCGAACAGATCATCGAACGGCGCGCCGGCTGCAAACTTCAGTGCCTGCCCGTCGCGATAACGGAAGTGCTCGAAATAGTCCAGAGTGGTGCCGATGACGCGAAAACCCCGGTGGCTGTCGCCGAGGGAGAGGGGGATCGACCAGGCGACGCCGGGCCGCGACACGATGTCCTCGTAGCTCCGCCATGTGACATTGTTCGTCGCGTTGCCAATCCGGAAGACCGAGTAGAGAAGAAGCTGCATGGCGCCCGACCTGGCGCCGACCACTAGGTCGGCTCCGGACACCGTTCCGGCAAAGCTGTCGCGTGCACCGCTGCGCACTTTCTCCACGCCGAGCAACAGCATCACGCTAACCGAGATTGCAAGAATCGTCAGCAGGACGGTGATCCAGCGATTGCGCAGAGACTGTAGGGCTAAACGCACGACGATCATGCTTCGCCTCCGCGTCTCGATGTCGCCAATATATCGGTAAGGTGAAGCACTCGGTCGAAATGCTGCGCCAGACGACGGTCGTGACTCACCATGATCAGTGTGGCCCTGGTCGCTTCGATCTGGCTGAAGAGCAGGTTAAGAAAGTCCTCCTCCCGGTCGTCATCAAGCGCCGACGTTGGCTCGTCGGCAACGACGATCTCGGGCGCGCCTATGAGCGCCCTTGCGGCCGCAACACGTTGTTGCTGACCCACGCTCAGGTTAGCCGCCGGTTGCCGGCCAATATCCGTGGGAAGACCGAGCGCGGCCAGGAGGCGCCGGGCTTCCGTTTCGGTTCCGCCCGCCTCGACTGCTCGTGCATGGCGTGCCGGAGCGAAGCTCAGCGGAAGCAGCACGTTGTCAATCACCGCGCCGTAAGGCAGAAGGTTGAACATCTGGAAGATGATGCCGAAATGCTCGGCCCGGTATCGGTCGCGGCGGCCGCTGCTCAATCCGCCGAGTTGCGTGCCCAGAATCTCGATCGTTCCGGCTTTCGACTGGATTATGCCGGTCAGCAAGCTGAGCAAGGTCGACTTTCCGCTGCCCGATGGGCCCAGCAACAGGAGACGTTCGCCTCGCGGAACCTGGAATTCCGCGACCCTCAAAGCGAATGCATCTCGCGCTGCCCATTTGTACTCGACGCCGCGCATATGCACGGCGTCGGCCTTCGTTGCCACGTCCATCCTATCTGTCCAGGCGGCGAGACTCGCGGGAGACCTCGAACGCAGTCTGCCCCTTGGCGTCGATGACTGTCACGTCGAGTTCCTCGGAGCCGGTAAACCGATCGAAGAACGGGAACTCGATCGAAGTCACCTGTGCGGCATCGGTGCACGCGAGCGTATAGGTCGCGCGAAACTCGTCGTGGTGGTCGTCGTGCTCCTCCGTCGCCGCCCCCTCAGTCTTGGCAGCAGCCTCATGTTCCTCGTGCGCCTCGGCGACAAGCTTCACGTCGGCAGCGGTAACCTTGCAGCCTGCAGAGTCAGGAAACGAGAAAAATTTGAGCGGCTCCTTGAGGTCGTCGATTGCCGTCTCGACGGCCTTCTTCTGCTCATCGGTCTCTGCCTCGTGCTCAAACCCGACAATATCCATGCCAGGGGCCGTGAGTTCCATCTGCAAATTGTTTGCCTCGAAGGCGATCGCCAACGTCCCGTGACCGTGAACATGCGGACCAAGCTCACGATGTTCTTCTTTCGCGTATCCCGTTGACGCGACGCCTAACATACCTGCGGCGATCAACGCTCCGGCGCGATGATTCAGTCCCATCTCTGTCCCTCCAGTTTGTACGATCATGAGCCGGCCTCGATGCAGGGCTTGCCTCAGCGAAAGCACACAGGCGGCGGTTTCGGGGATCTGTCTAAACTGAAGGAGGGCCGCGAATTTCATAGTGCTTGGAGGAAAGGAACATTTGCCGTCGAGAGGCGAGCGCCACCCAAGCAATCATAAAGATAGCCGGTTCGTATAGGACACTGCCCGCTGACAGCATTAGCAGCGCAGTTGCCAGGGCAGAGATCAAGCAGATATTGCAATCGTGGTGAGGGTGTTCGTCGTCATCATGACGCGACTGGGGCTCATTCCCGACCGGAGTGACCAGCTTTTCAGTCGCACTTAGCAGCAGGCCATCTTGATGGTACGGACCATCGATATGGCCAATCGACAACGCGAGTTGGAGCAGCATGCCGAGCAATGCCACCCATCCGATTGCCCGCGATCGCTGCAGCCGTTCCGGCACAATGAGGTTGCGTGGCATCATGTTCTTTAGGAGCCCAAGCCCAGGATTGATGAAGTCTATCGGCTCGCACAGGCTTTGCAAAGGCCAGAGAGCTCATTCGTGGCAATTGGGCTAACTGGCGCTTAGCGAAGGATAGGCTGGGGAGATTTCTCGAATAGAAGCTGCGACGCCCATCCGAGAATATGGGCAGCCCCAAGAGCGAGGGCGGCGACCGCATTGATCGTGAGCACCTGAGCCACAACGGCAATGGAGAAGGCACCATCTCCGGAAGGCAATAGCGCTGTCGCGGCGAACAGGATTCGTTCGCACGCAACGAAGACCGCCAGGAATGCGACTATGGTACGGACGGCAAACGCGATCCCAAATCCCAGCACGGCAAACACCGCGAAGACCGATGCTGTGGCGGCGACGCCGATCGCGAAACCCTAAGCATAGCTGTCCCACGTCTGGGGATAGCTAAGGACAAAATACCCGATCGCCTGGTTACCCAGCCACGCCCGCACGGCAGGGAATATCGCCATTCTTCTCGGAAGAGCGATCGCAGCGGTCGTCGCCAAGTCGCTCGCTTTTAACGGTGTCCAGGCCCGGCTCCGGACAATCACGATAAGATGGGATGTGATCTCGTCCCATGCCACATCAGGCAGCTCGCTCGCAGCCACCCCAGCGGCCTTTGCTCTCCGCTTGAGAATGACTTCCCCCAAAAGTGCGGGCTCGTCAGGTATACTGACGTCTTACCGGAGCGTACTATCGAGATCACCGGAGGTAGTCCTACACCACCCCAGAACATCCAGTCTCACTTCAGATGGTTGCTGTCGAACGGCAAACCGCTTGCGCCGGACGTCGGCAAGTTAAGATGAACCTCCGATAGACGAAAGTTCGGAGCTTGTTTCGCAGGTTTGCACCCTTTCGCTGCGCCTTTGCGATCGGCGCGTGCGAATGCATTTCCACGTCCGAAAAGCCCGCCTTATCCAGGAGCGGCAGGAGCATGGCCGGTCGCAGTCCGTGGCCAAATGGGAGTGCTTTCATGACTACCGCATGACGGCTGCTTAATGCCCCATCGTAGTTCCCGTCAGGCCCGACGGCACAATCGATCAGCGAGATGAGTGCGCTTGCGGCACGTCCCGTCAATGTAGGAGCCACCCAGTCGCCATCGAAGAACAGCAGGCGCCCACCCGGCCGCAGGATTCTGACCACTCGTGGAAGGTCTCTTCCGGGCGCGTCAGTGTCCAGACCAGATGTCTGCAGATGATCGCATCATAGGATTCATCCGGTTCTATGGTGTTCTCGGCGTCCGCCATGATGAAACGAAGCCTGGACTTGCCAGCATGCTTGGCGCGAGCGACCGACAGCATCGCCTCGGAAAAGTCGAGCGCCGTGACATCGTGTCCAAGGTCATGAATCAGGCGCGTCACCTCCCCGGTGCCGCAAGCGAGTTCCAGTACTCGCTTGGGATCCCGCCTGAGCATTTCCCTGATCGGCCGCTGCCACGCATCTGCTTCGGGACCAGCCGCGATCTTGTGCCCAAAGGCCAGATCGAATGTCTCGGAACGTTTCGACCAGTAATCGCGGATCTCTTCCTTGAGATCGAAGTTTCCACCATCCATTGTTCAATCCATCACGTATTGAATGTTGTATCGGCCGTGCACTGCCGACCGCTCGATATGTGCCCTGACGCCAAAGACACGGGCAATCAGATCGTCAGTGAGGACCTCCTCCGTCGTGCCCATTGCGACGACCTTGCCTCTCTGGAGCACGACGAGGCTGTCGCAGAACATCGCCGCTAGATTGAGATCGTGCATGGCGATGATGCAGGTGGTTCCGAGCGTGGCGACGAGCGACAGGATCTCGAGCTGGTGCAGGATGTCGAGGTGGTTTGTCGGCTCGTCGAGCAAGAGTTCGCGTGGCGTCTGCGCCAGCGCCCTGGCGATGTGAGCCCTCTGTCGTTCGCCACCCGAAAGCGTTTGCCAAAGCTGCGCGGCGCGGTGCGTCATGTCGACCCGGGCCAGCGCAGTCTCGACGGCCACATCGTCTTCTGCGGTCCAGGACGACAGGAGGCCGCGATGTGGCGTCCGCCCGAGCCGGACGACATCGCGCACCGTCAATTGAGTATCGGTCGTCGACTGCTGCTCCACGAACGCAACGCGCTGGGCGAGGCTCGCGCGCGAAAGGACAGAAACATCCTCTTCACCCAGACGAATGACACCGCTATCCACGCGGCGCAGACGGCATATCAGACGCAGCAGGTTCGACTTGCCCGACCCGTTCGGCCCCAGAAGACCAAGTATCTTGCCTGGCGTGACCGAGAGCGTCACGCCATCGATAATCAGCGTGTTCCCGGCCGCGTACGAGACGTTCTCGATGGAGATACTCATGCGATTCTCCGGACCCGATAGAGGATCACTGCGAATGCGGGAGCGCCGAAGAGTGCGGTGACGACGCCGATCGGAAGTATCTGCTGCGGAATGATGATGCGCGAAATGATGTCCGCTCCCACGACGAAGACCGCTCCACCCACCGCGGTTGTTGGAAGAAGACGCCCGTGAGACGGACCAACGATGAAGCGGGCTGCGTGCGGAACGAGAAGCCCGACAAAACCGATCGAGCCCATCATGCTGACGACGGCCGCAGTCATGATCGCGGTAGTGGCGAATAGGATAACCTGAACCTTTCGGACGGCTATTCCCAATGATGCCGCAGCATCGGTTCCGAACGCGAATGCGTCAAGCGCGCGGGCAAAAAACAGGCAAACGACAAATCCCGCGACGCTGATCGGAACAGATAGCCAGACGTCGGGCCAGCGTACGCCGCTCATTGAACCCAGGAGCCAGAAAAGCACGCCGCGGGCCTGTTCGGCGTTCGCCGATGTCGTCACGATATAGGAGGTCAGTGCGTTGAAGAGCTGAGAGCCAGCAACGCCACAAAGGATGATCCGTTCGCTCGATCCACCGGTACCGGTCGCAAGGATGCCCACGAGCAGGAAGGCAACCACCGCGCCGATGAATGCGCCACTGGAAAGGGAAAGCGCGCCATAGCCGAAGCCGAGGATCATCACGCAGACAGCTCCTGTCGAAGCGCCTGCCGAAATACCGAGAACATGGGGCTCGGCCAACGGGTTGCGAAGGAGTGCCTGAAGAATGGCGCCACAGAGCGCAAGCGACGCGCCCGCACTAGCTGCGGCCAGCGCCCGACTGAGACGGTAGTCCCAGATGACGCCTTCTTGGATGCGGTTAAGGTCGAATGTCGTCCCGAATAATCGGTTTGATACCGCCTTGGCCGTTGTGGCGATCGGGATCTGGATCTCGCCGATGGAGACGGCAAGGCTGATCATGATCCCGAGCAGGAAGATGGCCGCAATAGTGAGCGCTAAAAGCGCCCACCAGCGACGTTGCCAGAACGAGGCAATACTCACTGCGCCAGGCCAAACGTCTTGATTCCGTTTGCCAGCGTCTCGATTCCGTCAATTGTGCGGATCGTCGGCCTTGATCCCATCTCCCCACCCAGGTTTGCTCAATACCTTGCTCAGAATTTTAACATCGCCCTGGCGCGACTCGGTGCCTGAACCATCGACTGGCGTGCCCGAGGACGGCGTTATCACGACGCCGTCGATCATCGGGTCGTTTTCAACCCTACCCCTTATTGTTTTGCTGGTTCCGGCAACTCTGGCGGTTTGGACGGGAATAACATGGTCCGAGCAGGCGCCAGCGATTGGCAAAATGGCTTATCTTTTGGGCGCTATGGCACTGATTGTAGCCTACTTTTATCTTGTAACGGAGCGTGAGTCCGCGAACACCGACAGCGACATTTGGCCGGAGGCGGCGCGGCTGTCACAACTCGCCCGCAAAGCCGATCACCCGCTACAGCGCAACGAGAAGCGCGCGGGCACTCGGCTTTGCTACCTCCCGTCAGCTACACCACTTGCCGGGACACGATCTGGCCATTCGGCCGCGTTATCCCCATTGAAAGCGGCGTTGTGCACGAGATCGCCACGTCGGCAATAGTCGACCCGTCATCCTTGCCGCGCGATGCGGAAGGTCCCGCTCCCGAAAGCGCCAACCGTCTTTGGGACGCTACCCATGTCAGCGAAAAATCTCAGATCATCGCCAGCCGTTCGCGAGACCGGGAAAGCTTCCAGCTGGTTAATATGGATGTTCGTTTCGTCTATCGAATCGGACTAACTGATCGCGCCGCGCTCCAGGCGGCCTATCAAGTCGCCGATATCGATGGCTTGATCGAAAATATTGCAAACCGCACTCTCGTTCATGATTTTGCAAAACGGACGCTCGATGACGTCTTGAGCGGAGGGCGCCTTGAGCTGTCAAAGACGATCTCGGAAAAGATTCAAGCGGAGATGGACAGCTTGAACAGCGGCGTAGAGATTTTGGCCGTTGTGGTGGAAGCGATACATCCACCAGCCGGGGCTGCTGATGCCTACCATGCTGTCCAGGCGGCACAGATATCGGCCGAAACACGCATGTTAACCGTATGTTGACCATTGGAAGAGAAATTGCCGCTCCGAAAGTGCGGAGCGAGCCGACGATTTTTGTATAAAATTAACGCGTTGAACCTCCCCAGCTTTCGCTTTTACACCGTTCACATCGGTGTTGCGTTATCTGCGCGATTGCGACGGGCGGTCACCGAAGCGAGACGCCCGTTCGCACCGGCGGCACGAGTGAAGGAGAAGATGATGCACGAGTTTTCTATTGCCGCGATACCGGCCGACGGGATCGGTCCGGAAGTCATCGGCGCTGGAATCCAGGTGCTGGAGGCGCTCGCGCAACGGCGCGGCGACATCAGGCTTAAATTTCACAAATTCGAGTGGGTTCTGACTACTACAAGCATTACGGGATCATGATGCCCCAAGACGGGCTTGAGCAGTTGAAACGCTTCGATGCCATTTTCTTCGGTGCCGTCGGCGCGGTCGATGTCCCGGACCATGTCACGCTCTGGGGCCTGCGGCTGCCGATCTGCCAGGGCTTCGACCAATACGCAAATGTGCGGCCAACCAAGATATTGCCGGGCATTACCTCCCCCTTGCGCAATGTCGATTTGGGCGATCTGGACTGGGTGATCGTTCGCGAGAACTCTGAAGGCGAGTACTCAGGCGCCGGCGGGCGAGTTCATCGCGGCTTGCCGGAGGAAGTGGCGACGGAGGTTTCGGTCTTCACGCGCACCGGTGTCGAACGCATCATGCGATATGCATTCGAACTTGCCCAGCACCGCCCGCGCCAGATGCTGACCGTGGTTACCAAGTCCAACGCACAGCGCCACGGCATGGTGATGTGGGACGAGATCGCCGAGGAGGTGTCGCGCGAGTTCCCCGACGTGACATGGGACAAGATGCTGGTGGACGCGATGACCGTCCGAATGGTGGCAAAGCCAAAGAGTCTGGACACGATCGTCGCCACCAACCTTCATGCAGACATCCTTTCCGATCTCGCCGGGGCGCTCGCCGGTAGCATCGGCGTCGCATCCACGGCGAACATAGATCCGAAACACCGCTTTCCGTCGATGTTCGAGCCCATTCACGGTTCAGCCTTCGACATTGCAGGCAAAGGCCTCGCCAATCCCATCGCGACCTTCTGGACGGCCGCCCTGATGCTGGATCATCTCGGCGAGGCGGCGGCATCAAGCCAGCTAATGCAAGCGGTCGAGCGCACTTGTCAGGCAGGCATCATGACACCCGACATCGGCGGCACATCGACGACGAAGGAAGTCACGGAAGCAGTCTGCAGGGCGATCCGGGGCGACAATATCCTGCTGCGTTGATGGCGCCGACCGACCGTGCTTGTTGTCGATCTCAGGAGCGGCGCGCACGGATCCAGAAGGCGTTTGTGAATCGGCGCGGGGTCATCCTTCCGATAAGCATCCTAACGCTTTGAAATTAAGTCTTCAGTGGGGTCATTATGTAGTGCCGCTGCACATACGCGCCAGCAGTGGGCTCAGACGGGTTCGGCCCGCACCAACTCGGCGAGAGATTTCTGGGTGATACCGGCGGCGAAGGCGGCGTTCACTTCCTCCGCATCCCGTCGGTGCCAACACCGCCCAGGCTGGTGGGTAGGACGGCCATGAATGGGCGTCGAGAAAGCGGTGGCGAACAGCCTTAGTGCGCGGATCGTTTAATCGCGGTGGCGTATGTGATGGGCAATCGCAATAGCCGGTCTTTTTCAACGATGCCTTTCAAACACAATGCCGCCCGCCGCCACCGTATCAGCAAGATGAGGTTCAAGATTACGAACTGGGCGGAATACAAGGCAGGACTTCGCAGGCGTGGCAGCCTGACGCTGTGGATGACAGAGGCCGCGCTTTCGGCAGGCGCCGAAGCGCAGGACGCACGGTGGCCAGCGACGCTATTCCGATCTGGCGATTGAGACCGCCCTGACCCTGGGCCTCGTATTCGGCTTGCGGCTGCGTCAAGCGGAGGGCTTTCTGAAGTCAGTGCTGCGGCTGATGGGACTGGATCTCGCCGTTCAAGCGACGGATCAATGGATTGGAAATCATTGGATCGATGAACTAGCTTCATCGATGAGGGTAACCCTAGAGACCGTTGAGGTTTCGAGCGATCTTGATCAGCGCCTCGACGCCGAAGGGAAGCTGACGTCTGCTGGAATAGTACATCGAAAGCGGCGGCCCCATGGACGCCCACTTCGGAAGAACGACTTCAAGGCGACCTGCCGACAGGTAGGGCTCCGCGAGTTTTTCCAGGCAATAGGATATCCCGACACTTTCGAGGGCAGCATTGAGTGCAAGATCGGTTTCGCCGGAAATCAGCGTTCCGGGAGCGTCGATTTCGCGCCGATCATCGCCGTGTTCGAATTCCCACTTGTAGATCTGTCCGCGGCCCGTTCGTATCCGGATGCAATTGTGGGAAAGCAGGTCCTCCGGCATCACAGGGCGACCATGGTTCCTGAGATAATCAGGGGTAGCGACAGCGACCCATTTCAAAGGAGGAGTGAGAGGAACTGCGATCATGTCTTCCGGGATGGTACCGCTGTACCTGATACCGGCGTCGAAGCCTTCCGCGGTAACATCGACAAACTGGTCGTCCACAGCGACCTCCAGCTCAACGTTCGGGAAGCGTTGCTGGAAGATCGGAATGGCCGGTCTCAAAACCAGAACGGCCGCATCTTTCAGAACATTGATGCGAATGCTGCCGGCGGTGCCCTGATAAAGACCGCTCAAATCCTCCAGTCCTGACTGTATCATCTCCAGCCCAGCGGAAATCTTTTCGGCCAGCGCGGTTCCGGCCGCGGTTGGCGCAACGCTGCGGCTGGTTCGATTGAGGAGACGGACGCCGAGCCTTTGCTCAAGCGCTTTCATGCTGTGGCTCAGCGCCGAGGCCGTCACATCCAGATGATCCGCCGCTTTCCGGAAACTACGGTACTGGACTATCGCGAGAAAAATCGACAGTTCGTGAATTTCATTGCGCTTGAACTGCATGTTGATCTCAGGAGGCTAGTTTGGCGATACTTCGCAACCGGTCTTAACGGCTTTCGCTCGTTCGGGCACGGCGCAGCACCAGGATGCTTTGCTGCCAGTCAAACAATTACCTAGTATCATAACGCTCATCGGTCCGTCGACGACGGCAATCAGGATGTCCTGGCAGCCACGATCGCTCTGGCGTCGATCATTTCGAGCCCTCTCCAGCATCCTTGGCGGGCAGATGGCCGATTGCCGACCAATCCAGCGTTTCGCCGCCGTGCGCCAGCAGGGTCAGGAAACGGTCGCGCAGCAGGCTGGCGAGCGGCAGTGGCACGCGCAGCTCCTCTGCGGCGGCGAGCGTCAGCCGGATGTCCTTCTGTCCGAGCGGGGCGGCGAAGCCGGCCGGTTCGAACTGTCCCGCGGCGATCAGTCCGCCGTAGGTCTTGTAGACCGGGGCATTGAATAGCGTAGACGTAAGCAGATCGAGGTATTGGTGCCGGTCAATGCCCGCTTTCCCGACCAGCGCCATTGCCTCGCCGAGCGATTCAATCACCGAAGCAATCAGGAAATTGCCGCTGAGCTTCACCAGATTGGCGAGGCTTGGCTGTTCCGAGATGATGAAGGTTTGCTTGCCGATTGCATCGAAAAGCGGCGCGGAGTCACGAATCGAATCGCCCGCGCCGCCTGCGACGACAAAGAGCTGACCGGCTGCCGCCACCTCCGGGCGTCCGAAGACCGGCGCCGCGACATAGCGCTGCCTCCGCAGGGTGTGGCTCTCCGAAAGCCGGCGCGACAGGGCGACGCTGATCGTGCTCGCGGAAATGTGGATCGCGCCCTCACTCAGGCTCGCGAGCACTCCTCCCTCGTCGTAGACGACACTGTCCGCGGCTTCATCATTCGCCAGCATCGTCATTACAGCCTCGCCCTGGCAGGCCTCGGCCACGGTCGCCGCAGCCCTTGCTCCGAGTGCGACGATTTCGTCGGTCTTTGCACGGGTGCGGTTGAAGACGGTGACGTCATGCCCGGCCTTCACGAGATTCGCGGCCATGCTGGCGCCCATGCGCCCCAGTCCTATGAAACCCACCTTCATGATTGCAGTCCTCTTTGTTGATGTCGGGCGGCTGTCGGTGTCGCGCCGCGCAAAGTGCCGATGAACAGCTTGGCCACCCGAGGCCGATTGCGTCCACGAGCCCCGATCCCCTTTGCCTTTGAAGACACAAGAGGGAAATAACCACTAAATTCTCGGGGCAAGCCAATCCATCTGGGCTTGTTCCTGAAATTCGCCTCCACCTTCATGATCGTTGAATCCGTATTCCAGGATAGATTTGTTCGAGCCAGCGAACGCATTGTATGCAGCATAGACGGTCGATGGTGGACAGATCGTGTCCATCAGGCCTACCGAGAATAGCGCTTTGGCCCGGCACCGAGCGGCAAAGCAAACTCCATCAAAATAGCTTAACGTCTGGAACACCTGACTAACCTTGTCGCGATGGACAGCCAGATATCGCGATATTTCAGGGAAGGGATCCCGCGGCGTAAGTGCCACGGCGCGAGGAAAATCGCAGAGGAAAGGCACATCTGGCATGACAATGGATACACCAGCGTCGAGGCCAGCGGCCGCAAGCGCGATACCGCCGCCCTGGCTTCCGCCCGTGACTGCGATCCGGCTCGGGTCGATTGCTTCGTGACTCCGCGCAGCTTCGATCGCACGCACGGCATCGGAATAAACCCGACGGTAGTAATATGTTTTCGGACTGAGAATGCCCTTTGTCATGAAGCCTGGATGGGCTGGCTCCGAGCCCACTGGGTCAGACGTATCTCCTTTCGACCAAGCACTGCCCTGGCCCCGCGTATCCATGACAAATTGGGCATAGCCCGCTGCTGGCCACAGGAGATGTTGGTGAGCAAAACCTCTTCCGCCCCCGTAGCCGATGAACTTGACAATGCAAGGCAGCTTTGACGCTCGTTGACGCGGTAGAGTGAGCCATCCCTTGATACGATGTCCCCCGAATCCGGAAAACGTAACGTCGAAAACCTCGACAAGCTGAAGACCGGTCTCCACGGGCACGAAGCTGGCGTGCAACGCAAACTGACGCGTTTCTGAAAGGGTCGTGTCCCAGAAGGAATCGAAATCGCCGGGGCAGACCGTTTCGCTTCTGTTCTCGCGCAATTCCTTCAGGTCAAGATCATACAGTGGCACGTGAAATCTCCGTGGTTATGCAGCCCCATCCGATTGTTGCTTTTCAAGACCTAGCAAGAGAGATGCGCAATTAGCCCATCTGCGGGTGCCGGCGACCATCGGTTCTATCGTCATGTTCGCTTCCTTGCTCCGCTCAGAAACCGCCCACGTGCAGCGGCTTGTAGGGGACTTCAAGCTTCTTGATGTCATCGGTGG
>NZ_JACIFT010000017.1:0-130829 GCF_014197575.1 Rhizobium sp. BK538 | reverse complement strand
GGCCCCGCCCTCGATGAAGTCGGAGCCGCCCTCGCCATGGATCATGTCCTTGCCGGCATTGCCAAACAGCATGTCGTCGCCTGCGCCGCCATGCAGCTCGTCGTCACCGGCCCCGCCCGTGACGCTGTCGTTGCCGTCGCCAGCCGTCACCACGTCGTCGCCGTCCTCGCCGCGCAGGATATCGTGGCCGCCATCGCCGGCAACGATATCCCCGCCGCCACCGGCAAGGATCGTATCGGCACCCGCCGCACCAAGCAGCACATCCGCAGCACTCGTCCCGATCAACGTCCGTGCCGCGACCGGAAGCGGGACACTGCCGTCGTCCTCGTCGTCATCGCCGCCGGACGAGTCGTCATCATCGTCGTCATCGTCGCCACCAGACTGGTCGTCGTCGTCATCGTCGTCGTCGCCTCCCGGGCCGCTGTTGCCATCATCGTCGTCATCGCCGCCGGATGAGTCGTCATCATCGTCGTCATCGTCGCCACCAGACTGGTCGTCGTCGCCATCGTCGTCGTCACCTCCCGGACCGCTGTTGTCATCATCGTCGTCGTCACCGTCACCATCATCGTCGTCATCTTCGTCATCGAGAGGCTCGGTTTCGAAGATGTGTTCAGAAAGGCCCGTCAGGCCGGTATTGCGGGCCACGATATCGGCGAACTGCTGGCCGTCGACAAACTCCTCGTAGAAATCGAAGTTGTCGAAACGGTTCAGGTAGTAGAAGCGGTCGGCTTCCTGCAGGCGATCGAACTGCTCCTGCAGCACGACCCAGAAGGTTTGCCCGACCATGCCACCGTTGATGTGCTTTTCGGCGAGACCGCCGACCCAAAGATCAACACGGTCGATGCCCTTGACGATGCCGGTTCCGTCCGGCTGGATCGCAACCTGAATGTCAGGGTTGCTCGTCTGGAAGCTGGCGATATCGCCCGCCTGCAGCACGAGATCGGGATAGGCCTGGCGGAACTGGTTGATGACGGCGTCCGACAGGCCATTGCGGGCCTGGAAGTCCTCCCAGGACGTGTAGGCCGAGAGGTCGCCGGCATAGCCGAGTGCTTCCCTGACATAGGGATCGGTCGATGCCGCCAGATCCATGCGCACCTGGTTCAAAGTACCGAGCCCGACATCCCAGGCGCGGGCGACATTGAAGGAGAACAGGTCGGCGTTGATACGGACGAGATCGTTGCGCACCGCGTCGACGATGTTGAAGTCCACTTCCTCCGCATCCTGAGTCACGATGCCGCCGAGGATCGAATTGACGCCGAGCTGCTCGTAACCAGGTTGGGGCACGTAGCCGGGAGGCAAAGGACCCTTGAAAACGCTGGGATCATTGCTCGGATTGAGGAAGGCGTCGAAGAGTGCAACCTGCCTCGGCTCGCCATCCGGCCCGATCACGGTCATCGTCTGGCCGATCAGCGAATGGCCAACGCGATAGACCGCTGCTGCGAATTCGTGCGAGATCGCGGCCGTGGCATTGGGATTGTATTCCTCGAAGCCATGGCTTCCATCGCCCCGGATGCCGCCGATCAGCATATCGGCAAACTCGGTGAACACGACACGCTGATACTCGGCCTCGTTCACCATCTTGGCGGCCTGGAACAGCTCTTCGGCCGTTCCCTGGAAGCCAGACTGCTCCAGAAGTTCCACATGGAAGTTGTGATTGCGTGCCCAGATCGTGTGCATCGAGGTCAGCGCAAAGTTCTCGTTGCCACGCCCATCGCCGACGACATAGTGATCGAGCAGGCTGATGAACGGGTTGGTGTCGAGGAGCAGCGCATGGCCACTGCCCATGAAGTTGGACGTCATCTGCGGCAGCATCGCCTCATTGATGTGACCGGTCGCATCGACCAGACCGGCGAAATAATCGCGGAAGCTGATCTGTCCGCCTGGCACCGCCGGATCATGGAAGATCGTATTGGCCTGCCAGTGATGCATGATCAGTTCACGCAGCGTCGGCAGCAGCCGGAACTCAGTGTTGGACGGATCCACCGCACCCTGCAGCAGGTGCGAGCCGAAGCCGTGGTTCCCATCGCTTTCACGCAGGAACTGACCGATCAGCTCATGCGATCCGTAGGCCTGGTTCTGGTCGACGAAGGGCGAAGTCTTGTTGAGATGCTGCGTCACGCCATTTTCGTCGATGTCGTAGACGGTGCCACGTGTCAGATCCGCGGGGTTCCCGGAACCAGGCGCTCCATTGCCCGGCGCACCAATCTGGAGCGTTCCGTTGCCGCCTTTTGGCAGGAAGTCGAGGCCATGATCGAAGTACTGGCCGAACGCCATGAAGAAGATGTTGGCGTTGGCCGCGTTCTTCGCAAGGTTGGCTTCCTGGGCTCCCAGCACGTTGCTGATGCTGCGTGGATCGAGCCCTTCGAAGATCGGGTTGACCTGATTGTTGCCGGTCGCCGGATCGTATTCGCCAAAGTGCGGACTGGTGATCCGGATGAACGGCTCGTCGGCGGCACCCCAATCGGGGTTGCCTTCGTTGTTGCCATGGCCAGACAGACTGCGCACGCCACCGAAGCCTTCAGTGTCGTCGTCATCCTCGAAGGCAGGCAGCCCGTTCACCAGGTTCTTGAGACCCGCGAGGTCGGCCGCCGTGAAGGCAAACGGTCCCGAGTTCGGGTCGTCATCTGGGGGGACGAACTGCGGCGGGACGACACCAGTGAAGGTGATCGAATGCGTGCCGTTCGACAGCGTCCTCGTTCCGTTGACGTTGTCGCTCAAGGTGTAGCCGGAGATCACCGACCCCGGAGCCAGCTCGACCACGTCCTGCGGGCGCAGGGTGCCGATGATGGTGTCGTCACCGCCATTCGAGCGGAAGACGATCCGGTGCTGCGAGTCGAGACCGGTAATGTCAACCGTGTCGTCGCCGCTGGTGCCGTCGATGGTGATCGTGCTCGGATCGAGATCCGACCCTGCGAAATCGCCAGAGACGACGAAGGTGTCGTTACCGCCACCGCCGTTGATATCGATCTCGTCCATCCCGGCCAGTTCTGCCACGACGATCGAAGGTCCGGCGCCGACGCTGCGGGAGATAACGATTTCGGTAGTGGCCTGGAGGGAGCTGGCAGGCAGACCCGTCCGAGACAGAAAGTCCGCCTCGGTTTCGACGAAGAATGTCTCATCGCTGTTGTCGCCGCGGACGCGGAAGCGGTCAGTGCCAGCGCCACCATCGATGATGTCGCGGCCGTCGCCGACTTCCCACGCGATCGTGTCGTCGCCAGCGCCGGCGTTGATCACGTCATCACCCAGACCGCCGACGAGGTCATCGTCGCCACCGAGCGCGTTGATCGTGTCGTTGCCGCCAAGCGCGTCGATGGCGTCCGCGCCTTCGGTTCCCGTGATGGTGTCGGCACCTTCTGTGGGAATCGTGTCTGGCAAGCCAGCTTCCACTTCGGCGAGCGTTACAACAGCATCGTTGAACTGGAACCGCTCGATGCTGATGACGGCATCCTCTTCGGTCGCGCCAACCACCTCCAGCTGACCTTCGGCGTTGATCTCGAAGGTGAAATCGGCCCGATTGCCGGCAAAGACAGCCGTGTCATCGCCTTCGCCGCCGTCGAGAATGTCGTTGCCGCCACCGCCCGTGAGGGTATCACCTCCCAGTCCGCCGAAGATTTCGTCGTCGCCTGCGCCGCCTATCAGGTCATCGTCTCCAGCCAGGCCGAAAATGACGTCGTTGCCGCCGAGGCCGTCGATCGTGTCGTCACCGGGCGTGCCGACCAGTACGTCATCACCTTCTGTCGCCACGAGATTGGTTGCCGGAACGAGCGGGTCGGTTGGTATTGAAGCGACCGCGTACGGAATGCCCCGCGCATCCGTGTAGCGGACGATGGCCCGAATACGGACGTCTGCGCCGACTTCGAATTCGCCATCGTTTGCCGGTGTGAACGACGGACCGCGAAAGCCGGTATCGACGAAAACGCCCGGATCCGTTTCGATCTGCCATTCGATCACCAACGGCGGAAAGATTTTGCCGCCATTCGGATTATCCGCATCGGTGACATTCGCCAGGGAACCATCGGGATCCATCTGCACCCTGAGAAGCTGCCCAATCTGAGCCACGCCTTCGATAACAGGGTTGCCCACCGGCGCATTGTCGTTAACAGGAACGAGTTCCACGGTCTCATCGGCGAATTGCAGGCGTTCGATGTTGCTGACCTTGTCGATGCCATCGTTCACGGCAACGCCACCGACGGCTGTGTCCACCAAATGCCGGACGGTTGTCTGCTCGTCACCGTCACTGGCGAAATCGATGCCTTCAATTTCATACTCGCTCCGGCCGCCTCGGAAGACTGCCGTATCAATATCGCCGGCGCCATCATCGGTCCTGATCTCGCGCACGATATGCATCTGATCGGGGCTGATGACGCGATTGACCAGCAATTCGAAGAGTGATTTTCCGATCCACGCTGGTTCAGGAGCTTCCGCCGCTGTGAAGACGTGCTTCATGCTGTCAACGGAAGCGATCTCATCCGCTTCCACATTGTCCGATCCCGCAGTTATGCGGATCCTGACGTTCAGCCAACGATCACCATCGAGAATGTCATCCCCACCGTTGCCCTGCAACAAATCGTGGCCGCCGCCGCCGAGCAGGATGTTGCCGCTCTGGAAGAGACCATCCGCATCGAGTTCGACGATTTCGGAGAGCCCGGCAATGCGATTCAACCCCGCCGCATCGAGGCTGTCATTGAAGAAAATGTTTTCCGTCGTCGCGACAGTATCGCCAGGCGCGATCACACCAAATGTGCGCTCGTCACCAATCAGCGTGTCGTTATGGTCCCAGCCGGACAGCGCCTCGACCTTGTCGAAGCGGTTGCGCAGAACGTCCTCCTGTTCAGTCGTGAAGATCGGAATGTTCATATCCGCATGGGCATTGCGAGCAACGTCCTTGAAGATCGCCCAGTCGAAGCCGAACATACCTTCGTTGCGCATGACGCTCTCGCCCTGCACCATGATGTCGTCGCCGGACTCGCCGTCGAAGTCGTTCTCGTCGTTGCCGGCGAACATGACGTCGTGGCCGTTGATGATGCTGTTGAAGAACAGTTCCGAATTGTCCCCTGCCGTCGTATCGAAGCCGCCGGCGCCCTCGATCCAGTCGTCGCCTTCATTGCCCATCAAAAGATCGACGCCTTCGCCACCTAGGATGAAGTCGTCACCCTCGCCGCCGAAGACTTCCGTGTCGTCGACGCCGACGAAGATCGCATCCTTTCCTTTGCCGCCCATCAGGACGTCGATCCCGTTGGAATTGGCGATCACGTCGTTACCTTCGTCCCCCTTCAGGAAGTCGCCGGTATCGCCGCTGTCGGTGATGATGTCGTCGCCGGCACCACCATTGACGAGGTCAACGCCGGCGCCGGATTCGATGCGATCGTTGCCAGCATCACCCCAGATGCCGTCGTCACCGAAATCGGTGATGATGGTGTCGTCATTGTTCGTACCGCCAACGACGATGTGCTCGCCGCCGGTGAAGCGCAGATAATTCGGGTCCGCACCTAAGGTACCGGGATCGTTGCGCGCCACCTTGCCGAGCCCCATGGCCTCGAGCGCGGCGTCGGTGCCGAGCGGATCACCGCCTGCCGCGGCGCCATTGTAGTCGGCCTGGTTGGCGGAATTGACTTCGAGGACGAGGTCGTACTTCGCGAAGGAATCGACGCCGATATGGCGATTGATGATGTCGTCCGCCGTGCCGCGGATGCCGTCTGCGCCTGGCTGAGAAATGTCGGTGTTCGCCATGATCATCTTGGCGAACGAGTTCTGCTCCAGCATGTTGAGGAAGTTCTGGCCCTGCGTGCGGGTCAGATAGTAAAGGCGATCGCCGTCCTGCAGCGCTTCAAGCTGCGCTTCGAAGACGGCGTTGAAGGTCGAGCCCAGGAAGCCGCCAAACGGCATCTGCTTTTCGGCAAGGCCGCCAATCCACAGATCAATGGTATTGAGGCCGCTATTGCCGGCGTTCCACGTACCGGTGCTGTTCAAGAAGTCCAGCCGATCACCGGGAACCACGGTCGCCGTGCCGGAAGGCTCGCCGAACACGAGAGCCCAGGCGGCGTCGCGCTTGCCGGCGACCGTCGTTTGCGCGGTGATCGAACTGTGGGTGCCATAGGCAGCAATGAAATTCACCACCGAGATCGGGTTCTTCAGATTCGCCGCGAAATCGGTCCAGCTGTCGTAGGGTGTCAGGAAGCTCGAACCGCTCGCCGCAAAGAGTTGAGCGCGGGCGTCGTTCAGCGACGGGATGCCGGTGTCGCGTCCGCGCGCAATGTTGATCGTCGCAAGGTCAAGCGGCAGGCCGAGCAGATTGTTGCGCAATGCACCGGTGATGAACTCATCGATCTCGTTGCCGCGCTCGACGGTCATGCCGCGAACGATGGCGCCGGCCGCCTCCTCCGCCGTTACTGCGCCATCATTGTTGAAGGCGACGGGATTGAGGAATGCCGTAATCAGTCCCATGTTGTCAGTGCTGGTTACGACACCATCCTCGTCGATGAAGACGCGCGGCATGTTCTCCGTCAGCATCGAATGGCCGAAGCGATAGACGGTGTTGGCAAACTCCGAGAAGATCGACGGATTGATGTCGGTGATGTTGTTGAAGACGAATAGGTCGATCGCCGGCTGGATCTTGCGGGCGAACTCCTCGAAGACGAGGTGTTGGTACTGCATCTCGGTCGCGAAGCGGGCACCCTGGAACAGACGCTCGCCGTCCCAATCGAGACTATTTGCGAAGGCGAGCTGTTGAAGCGCCGTCATGGTCGCAAAACCGTCGGGCAGAGCCGTAATGTCGCCAACCAGCCATTCGTTGATGAACTCAAGATCGCCGCCCTGCAGAATGATCAGCTTCTGGGAGTCGATCTGGCGGTTGTGCTCCGAGTGGAAGATGTGGTGGACGGTGGTCAGGCCGATGTTTTCGTTGCCGCGGCCGTCACCGGTGATGAAGTGTCGGTCGAGCAGCTCGTCGTCGTAGGCAACCTTGCGGCCGCGGAAGTCCGTGGCGATAGCGTTACCGGGTATTTCGTCATCGTCTGCCTGAATAGCAATATCGCCACTAGGTCCAGCCGGCCCATCCGGATCAAAGACGCCGGTGGGCACCGCATTGTGGGCGATGTCATCGAGGAAGGCATGACCCGTGCGAACGGCACCGGTATAGGTCGTGGAGCCGATAGTCACAGTCGCTGTGAAGGTATTGACCGGAATGGCAGGCGTACCGGCAATCGGATCGGCCGGGATACCAGAAACGGTGATATCATCGTCAGTGTTCGGTATCCCATCGGCGCCGATATTGAGGATGAGTTGCGCGTAACCCGTTACAGGATCCGGAATGAAATTGCCGTAGGCGTCGGTGCGCAGGAGCGGAATGTTCACAACATCCAGGTCCGTCAACTCGATACCGAGCATCAGGGCCTGTGCTTTCACATCGGCCCAGGTCGGCAAACCGTTCTTGGTGGTGGTGACGATGCCGTCGGGCGAGGTTTCCGTGTGAGTGCCATCCAGAAGCCTGCCCGTCGCGACGGGCTGGCCATCGGCGTTCAGCTTGTACTCGCGCAGGAATACCTGATGGGATGCGTGTGAGGTGTAGGTCTGGTTCTGGTCCACAAACGATGTCGTCGTATTGGTTTGCGTACCGCCATTCGGCGTTGCGCGCGTCAGCACCATGAAATTGGTACGCCCGTCGTCCGGCGTGCCGGCGATCCCGTCCAGACCCTTGTCATAGAGCGGATCGTCGGGTTGCAGCGGAATATAGACGGTTCCATTGTTTCCCTTGGCGATCAGGTCGAGACCGTGATCGAAGAACTGGCCGAAAAATGTCATCCATCCGTTGAACGGCGCGGTCAGGCCTTCATCCGGCGCAACGTTCGGGATAACCAGCGACCCTTGATCGTTCACAGTCAGACCAAGCTCTTCGGCGAGCGCCAGGAATGCTGCCTCCGGGTCAGTTGCGACGACCTGCGCATCAGCGAGAGCCTCTTCGGCTGCGGTAAGTGCTTCCGCCGCGTCCTGAATGGCGTCGATCGTCGTTGGATCGGCCGGGTTATAGGCTACCACAGCCGCATTCAACGCATTGTTTGCCAAGTTGACCGCGTCTTGAGCCGTGATGACCGCTGCGTCTGCCTGTGCCTGCGTCACGCGGGCGGCAACCAGACGTTCGAGATCAGCTTGCGGATCTTCGGAACCTGCAAACGTCAGCGCGGCGAAGAGCGCAGCAGGATTGCTGGTGCTCATGTCAACGACGAGGTTGGAAATGATGCGCGGATCGGCATCGGCAACGTTGCCGGCAGCGCCATAATTGTTATTCGTAACGGTCACCCCGGGTCCCAGAGGCATCGTGTCGCCATCAGCGTCGTTGACGATGGTACCGTCGAGCAGCCTCGGCATCGCTTGATCTGCCGCGCCCCAGGTCTCCCGGCCCGGCACAACGCTGTTATCCATTCCGTCAACCGTCCTCAGACCGGCAGGAACATGTGGATCGGGAATTGCAAGCAGGGCACCCGGCGTCCCCGCCGAAACGACGTCCCCATCCGCATTGACATAAATCTCGGTCAGCGGCGTGCCGCTGGCATGCGCCTCAGCAATCTTGATCTGACGCAGAATGAAATTCATGTCCTGCAGGTTCAGCGTAAACGCAGTCATTTCCCTCTCCTATCCGGGCGCAAATCCCCACCCCCGACGGAATATACAGCCGCCAGAAAGTGGAATATTCTTCGGTTGCGCTATTTATATATTTCGATATCTCGAGCAGAAAGAGAACAAGGTCTTGCGATTGCCAAGACTATAGTATCCAAAATAAGCAACAAAGGTCGCAATACTCAAACCAACCAAAGGCTCGAAGAAACTGTCCTGAAGGACACTTCGCAACGGACTGAAGGACACCAACGCGTGCGTGCACCGAGGCGCTGCCGCTTTCACTGAACGTGATCAGTATGTGTTGCCAGCGGGAAAAATATTCGCAAACATTAATATAATCAGGGGCGTCACGATTCGGGGGGAGTATGGTGTTGACGCAAAGCGAGGCGAAGTGGGGGATGCAAACGCGCTTGGTCGCCGTATGGCAACGGGCACGCGACAAGGTGCGCAATGCGCGCCTCGAGGTGAAATTCATCCTTATTGCGTCGCTGATTGTCCTCGCGCTGATGTTCGTGCTCGGTCTTTGGACCACGAAGAGCATCGAGAAGGCGATCATGAAGGGTGCCGGCAGCGTGGGCGCAGCCTATCTGCAGACATTCGTAGAACCGCTCATCTCCGAGGAGGACATCCGCACGAAGAGGCTCTCGCCTGAGGTAAAGGCGAAGCTCGATCAGCTCCTTGGCGATAGTCCGCTTGGCCAGCACGTGCGTGAGATCAAGATCTGGAACCCGGACGCCAGCCTGTTTTATTCGACGGCCGGACGGAAAGTGGACCGGGAACAGGTCTTTGACGAGCTAAAACGAGCGCTCACTGGAGAGGTGGTCGTATCGCGTACGATGATTTCCAAGCATGCCTACTCCGGGGAGGAGCGACACGCTGAGTACATAGAGGTCTATGCCCCGCTGGTTCGCGACAACGCCGGCAAGGTCGTCCTCGTCGGAGAATTCTACGAGCGACCCGACTACCTGCTTACCGAGATCGCCGGCGCGTGGCGGTCGACGCTGATGATCGTACTGCTCGTTTCCGTTCCCATGCTCGCCCTTCTCTATATGATCGTGCGTAGCGGCAGCCGCCTTATCGACGACCAGCACACCGCCATCAGAGCCAGCCTGCGGCATGCGCTGGAATTGTCCAATCAGAATAGGCGCCTGCGGCTTGAAGCGGAGCGTGCAAGGCAAGAGGCCGGCAAGCTCAACGAAAAGATCCTCGACCAGATCGGCAGCGACCTCCACGATGGGCCAATACAGGTGCTCACCCTGGTCAAGCTGCGGCTCAGTGACATGAAGCCCTCACTGGGAGGCGGCGACACGGTGGCTGTTCCCGTCGAGGGTATTGGCAAACTGCTGCGGCTTGTAACGGTCGTCCTGGATGAAATCCGCAACATCTCTTCAGGCCTCGTCCTGCCGGAACTCGATAACATTTCCCTCAATGAAACCATCCTGCTTGCCGTTCGCCGCCACACAGACCTGACCGGCAATCGCGTGGCCATCAAAGGGGCGCTCGACGTCGATCCCAGCAGGGGGCATTTGAATATCTGCGTCTATCGTTTCATCCAGGAGGCCTTGATCAATGCCCACAGGCATGCGCCTGGAAATGTACAGCAGCTGCGCTATGGCATGCGACGCAATCGCATCGTGATCGCCATCGCCGACATCGGCAGCCCACCCAAAGCGCCGGCCCTCGCCCCACAACGAATCCGGCTGGGCAAGCTGATGCAGAAACGGCGCATTCGTGCCTTCGGCGGCAAGGTACGCACGATCCGCCGCAGCAACGGTACTTTGGTGATTGTCGTCCTGCCACTAGAGTAGTCTTTGGGACAGCCGTGCGAGCGGCGCGACCAAGGCTACGCTGAGACCATAATGCAGAATTTGCATGAACGAGATAATACCAGTATAGCTCCAGATGACGATTTCCAAGAATCTTTTAGCGATTGATCGGTCGCGAGGTGAGCTATGCCGGATATCAGCTTGATTGAACATCTCGCCGGGCAATTGAGCCTGGCGGCAGCAGACGTTCCCCTTTACAAGCGGCTCAAGTCGGCCATCGAAGCTGCCATTCGCTCCAACGCCGTAAAGCCCGGTGCCGTCCTGCCCGGCGAACGGGTCCTTGCCGAGAGCCTGTCGCTTTCTCGCGTGACGGTACGCAAAGCGTTGGCATTGCTTGAGGAAGAGGGCCTTCTCAATCGTCGCCATGGCTTCAAGACGGAGATCGGATCGCGGGTCGAGAAGTCGATGTCGACGTTGACCAGCTTCACAGAAGACATCCGCGCACGTGGTATGCTGGCCGGATGTGTGTGGATTTCCAAGCAGATAAGTCGCCCTTCGCCCACAGAGATGATGGCGCTAGGCGTATCGGCGAATGCAAGCGTTATCCGAATGAAACGTGTGCGCACGGCTGATGGCACACCCATCGCCGTCGAGACGTCAACCGTACCGACGCGCTTTCTTCCATCGCCTGATCTGGTCCGGGACTCACTTTACGAGGCTCTTGAGGCGCGTGGTTTCATGCCGCAACGGGCAATCCAGCGCATGCGCTCGAAGGCGGCGTCCAGCGAGGATGCGGGGCATCTTCATTGCGAGATAGGCGCGCCACTACTGATGACCGAAAGACGCTGTTTCCTGCCTGACGACCAGATCGTGGAATACTGTGAGACACGGTACAAAGGCGACGTCTACGATTTCGTCTTCGAACTGCAGCGATAAGACCAGATACAAACTGGTTGTAATCTGGTATTTTCTTTCTATCGTGATGCCGAAATGGAGTGTCGCGAGTGCAACGGGAAGACATCAGGAATAGCCTTATCGTATCTTGCCAGCCGGTTCCCGGCGGACCGATGGATGATGCCGATTTCGTCGCCGGCTTTGCGAAAGCGGCGCGTGATGCCGGCGCCAAGGCGTTGAGGATCGAGTCGGTCGCCTATGTCAAAGCCGTGCGCGCCGTCGTTTCTGCTCCGATTGTCGGTATCGTCAAGCGGGATCTTCCCGATACTCAGGTTCGCATCACGCCTTTCGTCGCCGATGCCGAAGCGCTGGCCGACGCCGGTGCCGATATCATCGCCTTTGACGCGACGAACCGGCCTCGCCCGGCTTCGGTGGAGGAGCTTATCCGCACCGTGAAGGCGAAGGGCAAGCTGACGATGGCGGACTGCTCGTCGCTCGACGACGCAAGGCGGGCGCTTGCCGCAGGCGTCGATTTCGTCGGCACCACGCTCTCTGGCTACGTCGGCGGACCGGAACCGCTCGACCCCGATATCGAACTCATCGCGGCGATGCGGCAACTCACGCCTTTTGTCATCGCCGAGGGCCGCATCCGCTCCCCCGAGCAGGCGCGAGCAGCAGCACAAGCGGGGGCGTTTGCCGTCGTCGTGGGCTCGGCCATCACCCGCACCGAACACGTCACCTCATGGTTCAATGAGGCAATCGACAAGGCATATCACAACGCCCATCGCGAGACCGTGCTTTCCATCGACATCGGCGGAACCAAGACGATGGCAGCGCTCGTCAGCGGCGATGCCGTTCTGGAAGAGATTGTGGTCGCGACCGAACGAGACGCCGGCCCGGACGCCTGGCTTTCGGGCGTGTCTGCAAGCACGGCAACCTGGCGGGACCGATACACACGGATCGGCATTGCGGTGACCGGCTTCATCGAAGGCGGCAACTGGTCAGCGCTCAATCCGGCGACGCTCCCGGTTCCCGATCGCTACCCTCTTGTCGACCGCGTTGAGGCACTGTTTGACAGGCCCGCTTTTGCCATCAACGATGCGCAGGCCGCATCCTGGGGCGAATACAAGTTTGGGGCAGGGACAGGCAAAAACCTGGTCTTTTTGACGATCTCGACCGGTATCGGGGGAGGTGTCGTTATCAACGGCAAGCCGCTGTCGGGGCTTGCCGGCCACTTTGGCCTGATCCGGTCTCCATCGCAGGGGCAGGCTGCTTTCGAAGATCAGACCTCGGGCAAATGGATCGCCAACGAGGCGTTGAAGACCGGCCATCCGGCCGATGCCGTCGAGGTTTTCGACCGCGCCCGCAACAAAGAGAGCTGGGCGAGCGACATCATGTCCCGTTCGGCTTATCGCGCCGCGACACTCTGCCGGGATATCCAAATGATGTTCGATCCTGATGTGATCGTCATTGGCGGCGGCATCGGCCTGGCCGAGGGCTATCTCGATCTAATGCGCACTCATCTGTCGGGCCTGTCGTTAAGGCTTACTCCGCATCTTGTCGCGGCAAAGCTCGGCCACCACGCAGGCATCATTGGCGCCGCAGACCTTGCTGGAGGGGGCAAGTAGCGGCGGGCGAATGGCATGAAACCTAATAAAAGAAAGGGAACGACGATGAAATTCAAAATGAGGTCTCTTCCTGTTGTAGCGGCGCTTCTGGCGAGCGTCGCGCTGCCGGGCATGGCAAACGCAACTGTAACGGTACTCGGTTGGCCGGGCGGCTCGGAAGAAACCGCGCTCAGAGCCACGGTCGAAGCCTACAACGCCCAGGCCGGCATCCGTGATGCCGATAAGGTGCAGCTGCTGTTCTTCAACCGCGACGGTTTCTTCGACAAGCTGCAGGCCGACATGGCCGCCGGCTCCGATGCTTTCGACGTCAACCTCGTTGCCACCTATTCAATCGGCCGTTACGCGCCTTACATGGAGCCGGTGGAACTGGGTTCGGATGCAGCAAGGGTGTTTGGCGAATCCGTCCTCAAAACGATGCAGTTTGACGGCAAGCAATATGGCGTGCCCACGGATTTGTCCTTGCACTTCATGTACTATCGCAAGGATTTGGTTGACGCCCTGATGAAGGACGGGGCGGCAAAGAAGACATACGGGGAAATTGCCCAGAAGTATCTGGGCAAGGCGCTTCAGCCGAAGGATCCCGACAGTTGGACCTGGGACGATTGGGCAGCAACCTCACTCTATTTCAGCAAGCAGGCAAATCCTGCAAGCCCGGTGCGCTACGGCACCGTGCTGCAGATGAAAAACCTGCTCTTCAACATGATGGTCTTTCAATCCCTGCCGCGGTCCTACGGTGGCGACTGGATGGACAAGGATGGCAAGATCACCGTCGATTCCGACGCGTATAAGGCCGGCCTTGAGCTCTACAAGAAGCTTTATGATGCCGGCGCTTCGCCGAAGGATTCGCTCAGCTACGAATACGCCGAGACCAACGCGGCGTATAGCTCGGGCCAGGCGGCGAGCGCACTGCAGTGGAATGCAGCAGCGGCCGACCTGACCAACGCGGAAAAGTCGCCAGCGGTCGCGGAAGTGACCGGTATCGTCGCGCCGCCCGCCGGCCCCGACGGTCGCGCGGATCACATCCACGGCCTCGGTCTCGGCCTCAACAAGAATGCCAAGAACAAGGAAGGCGCGACCAAATTCCTGAAATGGCTGGCAACGGAAGATGCCGCACTTCTTTATGCCAAGAGCGGCGGCTCTCCGGCCCTGTCGCCCGATGTCGTCGCCAAGGTCTCCAGCGAGCGTCCCGATCTCGTCAAACTCGGCGAGTTCGCCAGCAAGTACGGCTACGTGATGAACGGCGCCACCTCCGCCAACGCTCTGTCGGTTTACGAGCTCCAGGCGAAGGAATTCACGGGCTACTGGTCCGGTCAGCAGGGCCTCGACGAGGCGCTTGCCCATGTCAAGACGGGCATGCAGGATCTGTTGAAGAAGTAAGGCAAACCCGGCGTCAGGTTTCGCCTGGCGCCGGCAATCCGGCGGACCATAATGGCTATTGTAAACCGTGCCGAAGGCCGAGCCTACCTGACGCCGCTTGTGGCGTTCCTGCTTGTCTTTCTGGGCTTCCCTTCTATCGTCAATCTCATCTACTCGGTCTCAACCGTCAGCTTTGAGAACCTGCGCAGTCCAAGCCTCAGCGGGTTCGGCAACTACGTGTCGGTGCTTGCCGATCGGGAGTTCTGGCAGGCCATATCCTTCTCGATGCGCTTTGGCATCCTGACCGCTCTTGCCGAATGCCTGATCGGCCTGTTCCTGGCGATCTTCCTTGCGCCGCTGCTTGCCAAGCGATCGTTTCTGATGGCACCGCTGATGCTGCCATTGATGGTGGCGCCTGCGATGATCGGCCTGATGTATCGGCTTGTACTGCACGAGTTCGCCGGGCCGGTACCCTACTATCTTTTCCTATGGTTTGGTGACAGCCCGGCCTTCCTCGACATCAACAATGCCTTTCGCACCCTCGTTGTCGTCGAGACACTGCAGTGGACGCCGTTCGCCTTTCTGCTCTTCTACATGGCCTACGTGGCGATACCGCTGGATGTGCGGGAGGCGGCCGCACTCGACGGCGCACCCTGGTTCAAGATCCTCTGGTGGATCGAACTACCGCTGATGCTGCCCACCCTCGTGATGGCCTTCTTCATCCGCTTCATCGACGGCTTTCGCGTATTCGACAACGTCTATGCGCTGACCGGCAGCGGCGCGGGAGGATCGACGACGTCGCTTTCGATCTACATCTATCAGGCCTTTTTCAAAGGAGGTGCGATCGGCAAGGCTGTTGCTGCCTCCGTCGTGCTGTTTGTCGCCTCGCTTGCGGTGCTCTACGGCCTCAACTGGCTTGCCGGGCGCAGGAGGACATAGCGATGCTGAATACTGCCCGCTGGATCGTCTTTACCGTCGCTGCGCTCGCGATGAACTTTCCGGTCATCGTAACGCTCGTTACCTCTTTGAAGAGCGCGAAGGAACTGTCCATCAACCCCGGCCTATGGGTCGGTCAGCCGACATTCGAGAACTACCTTCGCGTTCTGACCCACACCGACCGATTCAACATCTATTCCTATCTCTTGAACAGCACGATCGCGTCACTCATCGGAACGAGCCTGGCGATCATTCTTGCCTTCCCGGCAGCCTATGCGATCGCGCGAAGCGATGCTGGCAAGCGCACCCTCTTGCCGATCATCATCAACTTGCGGGCCGTGCCATTGATCATCTTCGCAATCCCGCTTTATATGATGTATCAATGGCTTGGCCTGCTGGACACGCAGCTTGGACTGGGCTTCATCCTGACGATCGTCAATACGCCGCTTGCTCTCGTCATCATGGTCAACGCCATTTCCGACGTGCCGCTGGAGCTCGACGAGGCAGCGAAAGTCGATGGCGCCAGCTCACGGCAGGTGATGATCATGATCATCCGACCGGTGGTCAGGCCGGCATTGGTGACGACCTTCATTTTTGGCTTCATCACGGCCTGGAACGAGTTCCTCTTCGGCTTGATGCTGACCACCAGCCGGGCCGTCCCGATGACCGTCGGGGCCTCCTTTTTCTTTGCCGCCAGCGGCGGCGGCGTGCAGTGGGGCACTGCATCGGCCGTCATGATGCTCGGCGCTCTGCCGCCCGCCGTGCTGGGCCTTGTCATGTATCGACAAATTTCCGGTTCAATGACCGCCGGTGCCGTGAAGGGGTGATCAGGTAGCAAGCTCTTGGCATCCCAGCAGATTGTGAGGCGATATTGTCGCCACGCCGCTGCCGCACATCACATTGAGCGCTCGCGCACGGGACGCTTCAGGGAGCGCTACTGCAAAATAGCAGTAATACTTGCCATGCATAGTATCTGTAGGCGCCTTAACAATCTTGCAAAGTCCCAAATCAAAATAACTTCACCTGTGCCGATTTTAACGCGAACCAGCTGACAGTTAACCAGTCATAGCGATAGAACTCGGCCTTGATCTCTATGATTAGGTATCCACCAAGCTTGACCGTAATCATTTGATTTAGCTTACTTATTTTTAAAGTAAGTATGAATTGCTCAAACTATATTAGTTTTGGTTAATTTTTATCTATTGCATACAACGTTATTTGCGCTTAGCATCTATGTACCGCGACAACAAAGACGGTTAAAAAACTACGTCTGGTGGGGGTTTCCTTAGCCTGTAAGCATGTGTCCCGACGAAAGAATTCGCCGGAGGGTTTAATTGTGCGCAGATGAGGTTACACATGGAACTTGACCTGAATTCCGTCCGCCTTGCCTCCAAACAAAAAGTTTCTGTTCTAGACAATTACTATCCGAGCACCGAGGCCCGTCGATATCGTGTGAGCATTTTCGGCGCCGGCTACGTCGGTTGCGTTTCCTCCGCATGCCTCAGCAAGGACGGCTTTGCCGTCGTCGCTGTTGATCCAGACCAGTTCAAAGTCGAGCGTCTTGCCGGAGGTGAGGCGCCGATCGTCGAGCCGGGCCTGGATGAGTTGCTGCAGAGCGCGCACGCCAACGACCTGCTGAGCGCAACCCACTCGGCAACGGACGCCATCAACGAAACCGACATCTCATTTTGCTGTGTCGGAACGCCGAGCCTGCCGGATGGCACACTGAACACCAATCACGTTCGCCAGGTCTGCGAAGACATCGGCAGGGCGCTGCGGCATAAGGCCGAGTTTCATATCGTCGTCATGCGCTCGACCATCCTTCCGGGGACCATGGAAGAGCTCGTCATTCCAACCTTGGAAAAGGCCTCAGGGAAGACCGCCGGACGTGATTTCGGCGTTGCCTACTATCCCGAATTCCTTCGCGAAAGCACGGCGATCGCCGACTACTACAAGCCCGGCGCCATCGTCTTCGGGCAGTATGCGGACGACACGCGCTCCATTGATGCGCTCAAGGCTCTTGTCAGCCATATTGGCGTCGCACCGCATGTCATTCCGATGCGCAGCGCCGAGATCGTGAAGTACGCCAACAACTGCTGGCATGCCGTCAAGATCAGCTTCTCGAACGAGATCGGCAATATCTGCAAGGCCAAGAGCATCGACAGCCATGTCGTCATGGACGTGCTGTGCTCCGACACGCGCCTCAACATATCCCGCGCCTATATGAAACCGGGCTTCGCCTATGGCGGCTCCTGCCTTCCAAAGGATCTGCGGGCGTTAACGGCACTTGGCCGCTCAATGAACGTGCCGACACCGGTCTTGGACGCCGCACGCCTTGCCAATGTCGTGCAGATCGACCACGCGCGTTCGCTGGTCGACGCTGCATCGCATGAAGCGATCGGCTTTATCGGTGTGACCTTCAAGGCCGACACGGATGACCTTAGGGAAAGCCCGCTGCTTGAACTCGTCGAGGGTTTTCTGGGCAAGGGCAAGGACGTGTCGATCTACGATCCGCATGTTGCCAGGGATGCGAGCCAGGGCCGTAACTTTCTCAAGCACATCGCGCCGCTACTCCACGACAACATCAAGGATGTCATCGCGAGATCCGAAGTCATCGTGGTCGGCAACAAATACCCGGGTCTCAAGGATGCGATCGAGACCGCTGGTAAACCGGTGACGGTCATCGATCTGGCACGCATCGAAAAGCCGGAAAACAAAAACGTCGTCTATCACGGCCTGTGCTGGTGACGTGCTTGCGCTGGCCGCTTGGCGTGGCCGGCGCACCTTTTCAAAACAAAAGCAAAGGGAAGCTGGAGTGCTTCTCACACTGCATTGCAAGCATAAACATCGAGGCAGGAACCGATGGCAGGAATGCAATACGCTGACGGCTATGGGCCGGTTGCCGCACCAGTAGATCGTCTACTGGCGCCGTCGCCCGACGGCCCCGACGCCGGATCCGCCTCGTGGCTCGTCACCTGGAGTGAAACCCTTGAAGCGCATCTCGCCTATATTGCTCTGATCCTTAGCATCGCTTGCATTACACCACTCGATAGCCTCGTCAGCGCCCATTCCGGTGCCCTTTTCGGCCTCGGCTTCCTCGCTGTCTGGCGTTACGGTTGGGGCCTCGCGCATTTTGTGCGCTCCAACATCTACCGCTCGATGGTCTTTCCCAAGATGCGCGCCGAGGCCGAGGATGCAATGCGCAAGAGCGCGGCCACGTTAGGCGATCAGCACGTCTTTTTCCTTGTCACCAGTTTCCGCATTGACGGCGATACGACGGCAGCCGTTTACCGCGCCGCGTTCGAAGCCGCAAAGCGTGCACCCGGTGGTGCCACCGTGGTCGCTTCGATCGTCGAAATGGGAGACCAGCGTCTCGTCAAGTCGCTCTACAGCCTGATCTGCGGCGAGGACACCAATGTTCGCCTCGTCATCACGCGCATCGCCGGTACCGGCAAGCGCGATGCGCTGGCCTATGGCTTCCGTGCGATCTCGCGACAGGAGCCGACGGCCGACGATGTGGTGGCCGTCATCGACGGCGACTCGATCGTTCCACCTGATCTTGTCAGCAAATGCGCGGGCTTTTTCCGAGCGGACAACAGCGTCGGCGCACTCACGACAGATGAGGTCTCGCGTGTGCATGGCAAGACAAAGTTCCACATCTGGTATAGCCTGCGCTTCGCTCAGCGCCATATCCTCATGTCGTCGAATGGGTTATCGCGCAAGGTGCTGACGCTGACCGGACGCATGTCGATGTTCAGGGCGTCGATTATCTGCAATCCCGATTTTGTCAGGCAGGTCGAATCCGACTACGTCGATCACTGGCGGTTCGGCCGGCTGAAATTCCTGACCGGAGACGACAAGTCGAGCTGGTTCTGGCTGCTGCGCAACCGCTACAAGATGCTCTACATCCCCGACGTTGTCGTTGCGACCGTCGAGGAGCCTCCATCCAAATACTTCCTGCCGGCGGCGACACAACTGATGGTGCGCTGGTTCGGCAATATGCTGCGTACGAATTCACGGGCGCTGGCACTGGGCCCGTCAAAGGTCGGCTTCTTCACGTGGTGGACGATCTTCGATCAGCGCGTCTCGATGTGGACCTCGCTCGCGGGACTGGCAATGGTTCTCCTGGTCGGGGTGTTCGAAACGCCCTTCGCCTTCCTCATCTATCTTCTTTGGGTGCTTGCCACGCGCTACCTGCTGACGCTGATGCTGTTCAATTCACGCCGCCGCGTCTCGGCCTTCTATCCCTTCTTCATCTATTTCAATCAGATCTACGGATCGATCGTCAAAACCTACATTTTCTTCCACCTGAACAAGCAAAAGTGGACGCGCCAGAAGACGACGCTTGCAGATAGCCGGACGCGCCTTCAAGCCCGCGCGCGCGAAGCTTCGTCAACGCTTGTTCATGTCATCGCGATTGCGCTTTTCATAACGATTGTCGCCCTCGTCCTTGGGCAATTGGCAATTCCAGACGCATCCATACTTGCAATGGCCTACGGGCTGGACCCGATTAATTGAGGGAGCGGATATGAACGTCGTAAAATTCGAAGCGGATGTACAACGCCAGCACGCACGCTACAAACTCCCGTTGAAATGCGTCATCGACGGATACCGATACAACTGCCTCGACTGGTCGGTCGGAGGCATAGGCGTTGCGACCGGAAAGACGGTCCTGCCCGAATTCAAAACGTTTCCGGTGGATCTTGAATTCCCCTTTGACGGCTTTGTGTTTACGCTGAGGGTCGATGCACAGGTTCGCTATTGCGACCCCGCGAAGGGACGCACGGGCTTCCAGTACATGTCGCTGACGGAGGAAAAGCTCCGCTTTCTGCGCTATGTGCGTGATGCCCATCTGACTGGCGAAGTCGTCGCCCTCAACGACGTCCTCGATCTATCGAGCCACTCCATCGATCCGCGTAGTCGGAAGAAGGATTCCGGCTCGCAAGAACCGTCTTCTGCCGAGCGGCACAAGGCAGTGGCCAGGCGGATTCTGCGAATTGCCGCGACGTCGATCCTCGGTCTCGGGGTACTGCTTTTTCTGTGGGGCGCGCTTTATCAAAGGCTCTGGACCTTCCGTGCCGACGAGTCACTTGTGACAATCGATTCTGCTGCCGTGATCGCACCATCGGACGGTGTCGTCACCAACATCGTGACACAAGGGGCAGTGAAGGCCGGTGATCCTGTGGCGACGATCCTGCCGACGGCCAACAACCGCAGCATTACCGTGCTGGCCCGTTGTGACTGTATCATTCAGGATGCTCAGGTAGGATTGGACAGCCAGGTCCGAGCCGGACAACGGCTTCTTTCTCTCAGCATGCAAAACGCCAAGCCGCACGTCGTGGCGATGGTCGATTATTCCCAGGCCTTGCGTCTCTTTAGGGGCGCCCGTGTTCTGGTCGAGCTTCCGCATGGCGAACAAATCTCAAACGCGACCATCCGGGATCTGCCGAAGCTTACAAGCACCGATCTGGAGTCAGGCAACAAGATCCCGATCAATATCGACGTGGGAGACGCAGATCTCTCCTCCATCGTGGGAACGCCTGTGACGGTGCGGTTTGTGCAGTCGCCCTGGACGACCGCGAACCTGCCGGAAAAGCTGAACAACGCCGTCAGCACAAGCGGCACAGAGAGCCAACCTGCTGCCGAAACCAAGGGATGAGGGAGTTGAGGGAGTTAATGCGAATGAGCAAAAAACGATACCTCGCTGGATTGACCGTCTCGGTTTTGACCGCGACCGCCCTGTTCGGCGCAATCGGGACGTATCCTGCATACGCTCAGACATTGGATAGCGTTCAGCAGATCGTCGAGAAAATCCGGCAATCTGTTCTGGATGTCGACAAGGCCAAGACACCTGCCGAGCGGATCAAAGCCTATGACCGCGCCCGCGACCAGCTTGCCGCACTTTCGGTGAGCGCGGAAGGTGGTGATGAGGCTGCCAAAGCGAGCATTGCCGACCTCGAGGCGGCCGGCATTACGCCTGATGTCGTCACAACAGGGACGCTGAGCGCCACGCTTTCAAGCCTGACCGACAAGGGCGCCGACCCGGACGCACGCGTTGCGACCAGGCTGAGGATCGACGACCTTGTCGACGCCCTATCGGCACCGGAACTCAAAGTATCGGCGCTGGCCGACTATGCGAGGCAGATCGCAAGCGACCACGATGCCGCTTTGACCCTCTTGGAAAGGGCAATCGATGTCAGCGTGCAGATCACCTTAGCTGAAGAGAAGAATGCCGCGCTTAACAACATCGCCCAGGTCGGCGCCTACGTCGAACCGAAGCTGACCTCGAACATCGTCAACAAGGCGGTCGGCGGCATGTGGCCGGCGCGCATGCGTGGCTTTGCCCGCTACGATATCGCCCTGCGGCTGCTTGGCGACAAGAAACTCGGCAAAAAGGAAATTAAGGACGCCAAATTCGACGACATCTCGGCGGCAGTGAAGGCCGAACTCAAGGCCGGCCGGATAGAACAAGCCCTGCTGTTTGCTCTCGCCGTCGATCCGGAGTCGTCCGAACACCGCGCCGACACCGTCAACGAGGTCCTGAGCGCGGCCCTCAAGGCGAATGCAGTGAACCTGTTCCCGGTTTTTGCCACGAGTTTGGCCGATCGAAGCGATCAGGAGGACCTCATCATCCGCATCGTCAAGAACCGTGTTGATGCCGACCGCCTGATCGACGCGACCGCAATGACCGACGTGATGGAAACCGGCCCGGGGCTTGCGGAGATCGACTTCACCCTTGCCTCCGAACTCAGTGATCGCGGCCTGGCAAAGATGGCCTCCCAGCAATACGACCGTGGCACGCAGATCGTCAAAGCACTAAGCGGCGATGCGAGGGAAGCGGCGCTGATTGCCGCTATCGGCGGAGCGACCGACCTCAAGCGGTTCGATGATGCCCAAGCCTTCGCAGATCAGCTCACCGACATGAAGGGCGCATCCAATGCCCTCGGCAACCTTGCCAAGGCGTTCGCAGACAGCGACGATTTGAAGAAGGCCGAAGCGCTTCTCCCGAAGATCACCACCCTCAAGGACCGTGAGCAGGCGCTCTCGGGCATAGGCCGCGCCAAGGCGCGAGAAGGAGACCTCGATGCCGCAACGAAGATCGCCGACGAGATAGCAAACGACGAAGACAAAGGCCGCGTGCAGTCGGAAATTGTCCGCGTCTGGGCACGCAATGGCAAGACCGACGACGCCATGGGCCTGGCAAGCTCCATCAAGGAACCGGAGTATCGTGTCGAGGCGCTCCTCCGGCTTGCCAAAGAGATATCCGGAAAGGACGGGGCCGAGAAGGCGGCCGATGTCGTCGACCAGGCGATCTCCTATGCAGGCGGGGTGGACAAGGCAGAGCAGCGTGATGACCTGTTCTTCGACATCATTGACTACTTATCGAAGTCCAACCAGATCGCGCTTGCCAAGAAGCTCGTCAGCAAGATTTCCGACGAGAAGCTGAAGGCGAAGGCAGCTGGACGCATCGCGAGCCGGGCTGCGTTGAAAGGTGACGCGAAGACCGCCATCGCCTACTTCGACAGCCAGCCTGCGGCCAGCGACGAGCAACTGAAAGCCGAGGTCATGATCGCGGCCGCGAACGATCCGGCCTATGTCAGGACGGCCATCCTTGCCACCAAAGACATTCGCGATCCGATACTGCGTGTGGGCACGTTTCGCGCCATTGCCGAGGCGCAGTTGCGCCACCTTGACCGGCTCGGTTGGGGGCTGGGGAAGGGTGAAACGTCAGACTATAGAGACTGGCTGAAGAAGGCATCATTGGAGGCGAGAAACGAAGGCCTGCCCCAGCCCTCGAAGGCCGTCTTCAGCGATGGCCGCATGTCGCTGAAGACGACAGCCGTGATGAGCGCCCCGCTCAGCAGATATGGGTATCCCGACATAAGCAAGACGGCGGCAACGACGCGCTCGATGATACCGCTGCCAACACCGGGGCAGATCTCAATAACATTGGGAAACCTTAGTCCTTATGAAAGCAAGTTCATGGAGGACCTTGCAGGCGGATTTACCGGTCTTTCCCATGCCGCCCGCGCGCAAGGGCTTCTCTATCCGCGCATTATCGTCATTCAGAGCGGCACCTATACACTTGGTAGTCTTGCCATGCAGCTGGATAGCACGGCTGGCGAGCCGTTGGTCGAACGGGAGGGCGATATCGTCACGCTTCGCGCGCCGCTGCTCGTTGGCGAGGGGGCCGCCTTGATCCTGTCCGGGCAGGAGGCTTCCGCCTATCGCTTGTCCGCCACCGCTGGCGCCTTTCTCGCGGTCGGCGGCAAACTTTACATTCAGGACACGACCGTAACATCGTGGGATGAGGCGCTGCAGAAGCCGCGCAATTCCAGCAAAGACACGCGTGGGGTATTCCGGCCCTTCATCGTCGGCTGGAGCAATTCCGAAATGTATATTGGCGGATCTGTTCTGGATTCGCTGGGATATGCAGCATCGAAGTCTTTTGGACTTACGTTCTCGGCCGGCCCGAAGACAATCGCCAAGGCTCGCGAACAATTGCGAAATCCGACGGGCATTGTCGTCGAGAACTATTTTCATAACTTCGAGTACGGCTTCTATTCCTACGAGGCCGATGACATCTCGCTCATCGGCAACGAGTACGCAAACAACGTCCTTTATGGCGTCGATCCGCACGACCGCTCGCATCGACTGCTGATCGCGCTCAACACCGCGCATGATACCATGGTGAAACACGGCATCATCATTTCCCGCGGCGTCGATGCCAGTTGGCAGGTCGGCAACGTGGTGTTCCACAACAAGGGCTCCGGCCTGATGTTGGACCGTGACAGCGTGGATAACCTTGTCTATGGCAACCTTTCCTTCGAGAACGACCAAGATGGCCTGACGTTCTTCGAGAGTAGCTGCAATCTCGCAGTTGCCAACGCCTTCATCGAGAATGGCCGCTCCGGCGTGCGCATGCGTAACAGCTGGGATATTGGCGTCCATGACAACGCCATCGTCCGCAACAAGCTCGAGGCCATCAGTGGCTACATCAGCGACCTGTCGCTCGCAGAGGATGAGCATAAGCGCGATCTGGTAATGGATCCCTATGTGCCACTGACGACGTTCACCGCGACGGACAACCTGATCGCTGCAAACGGCAAGGGGATAAAGGCTGCCGGCGTCTCTGGGCTCACGCTGGCAAAGAACGAATTTCGCAATCAGGAAGGGCGTCTGCTTGACGGCGACACACGCCCGTTTGAGGGACATGTGCTGCGATTCAATGGGCATCAGGATGTAGCAATCGCATCTACCTGCCGTCCGCAGCGGCCGGCAAATTACGATTGTGCATTCCGGGAGGCGGGGTTCCTGGGGGAGAACGATGCACTTTTCTTTGACAGCAAAACTTCCGGCAACTGCACGGACGCCCGCGGCACCGTGCAATTCGAAAGTTTCCATGGAAAAGGAGACAACACTTGAAAAAGGCGGCTCATTCTCTCCTCGCGGCACGTAGCGGGATCGCCCTGATCGCAGCCATTCTCAGCGCAACAGTGTTGCCGAGCTCGACACGGGCATCCGTAAGCCAAGCGGCGAACGGCGGCTATCAAGGGCTGTTTGATGTAAAGGCACGCAAGGCCTTTCTCGCGCAGAATCCATCATCCAACGCGCGCAAGGCGTGCCTTGCGGTCGATGCCGACGCCAAATGGCTGAACATCGAGGTCATCAAGGGCCTGACGACCACGGAGGGATACGGCACGGACCGGTCTGGCAACCAATACGCATGGGCGGTCATGGTTCTGTCCGGCCGCGCGCTCGCTGGCGATAAACGCGCCGAGGAAATGCTCAAGGCCTTTCTGTTGAAGTGGGCGGACGCCAGTGCATTCTCTGAAACCGAGAAAATTCACGACGCCTATTATGCTCTGAAACGCCTGATGCTGCCGACTGTGGTGGCCTATTCGATCATCCGCGACGGGCTTGGCGATGACGAGAAGCAGAAGCTAATCGCCTGGATCGATCCGCTGGTTCGACGCACCGATCAGATTTTCGAGGGAAGCGTCGACTATAACAATCACCGCTATCTGGCCGACAGCGTCCTGATGGCCTGGGGTAGCCTGACGGGTGACCAGGCACTTTACCAGAAGGGGCTCGACCGCTTTCGCGTTATCCTGGATGACGCCCGCGCCGATGGCAGCCTGCCGCTGGAAACGCGTCGCGGCGCACGCGCACTCTGGTACATGCGTCAGTCGCTGACCAGCATGACCGTCATGGCTGAAATTGCAGCGGGCGGGCAGGACGACTTGTTCGACGCGACAGCGGCCGACGGAAAGAAGAAATCCATGTGGACGGTCCTGTCCTACTGGATGAATGGCATGACCAACCCGATCCTGGTCAATGCCTACTCCGCCGAGAACTACATTCCAGGGCCGGAACAGGATTTCATGAAGCCGGATTTCGGCTTCCTGGAAAACCGGGGCAACGGACGCCACTATCTCGCGTTCCTCGAAGCGCTCGCCGTTCATGAGCCGGCGAACTTCACTCAGCGGCGTGCAGGCGCTCTCCTTGAACGAGAAGGAGCAAACGAGCGTCCTCTCATCGACGAATTCGCCGGCGGCAACGCCACATGCTTCTGGAGGCTGGGATGACACCACGCCAGAAGCATCTCTCCGTTTTGCTTGCAGCCACCTATCTGGCCTTTTCAACGCCGATGGTGGCCGTCGCCGAACTGACAGCGACGCCGGCCGAACAGGTCGATCTGTTGATCCAGCAGAACGACGGCGAGGGACTTCTGAAGATCGCCAAGCAGTTGCGGAGCGGAGTAGCGGTCTCGACCGCCAATTCGCTGAGAGTTCCAAACTTCCCGAAAGCACGCCAAGCCCTTGAGGCCGCCGTGACGTTGCCCGGTGCCAGACAAGCCGAAGCAAAGCTTCTGCTCGCCAAGATGATGCTGGCAGGCGAAGGAGGGCCAGTTGACGTCGATCGCGCGCTTGCCCTGCTGAATGACGTTATCAAGACTGGCAATGCCGAGGCGGCCTATGTCCGCGGGCAGAAGCTGGCATCGTTTCCCAACCGCGCTCAAGAAGCGCGCGATAACCTCAATCTTGCCCTTCGCCTTGGTGACGGCGCGGCAGCATTCGAGCTGGCGAAGCTGCCCGGCGCGACACCGGTCGAGGCGGCTGCTATGACGAACTTCGGCCTCAGCCTACTGCGCCAGCGCGCTGCGCGCGGAGATGCAGGCGCCGCCTTCGATCTCGGCGGATATTATCGAAGGCTGTCGGACAAGCCCGAGGATCAGAAGGAGGCTCTGGCCTGGTATCGCAAGTCTGCGCAACTAGGCCAGATCACAGCCGTTGTCTGGGTCGCACGTCTGCTCGGCGAACCTGATACGCCGCTCTTCGATCCTGCCGCCGCTATCGAACAATACCAGGCAGCCGCCGCCGCTGGATCGATCGAAGCCGCGCAGGAATTGGTGCGCGACTTTGCCGACGCCGGTCCATTGAACGTCCCGCCACAAGTCTATGATATGTGGATTGCCAGGCTGATCGACGCCAAGGACGCAACGGCGGTCCTCTATTACTCCCAGGCATTGCAGGAAACCGCCGAACAGCGCAGGCGGTCGTCGGACCAACTCTATGAGGCGACGATGGCCGGCGATGTCGCCAATGGTGAAGATCTGATCCGGATTGGCGAAAGCTTTCGCGACGGCGCAAGTGTCGTAATAGACCAGACGCGTGCTGCAAACATTTTCCGGCTCGGGGTCAAGAACGGATCCAACTCCGCGCTCACGAGATTTGCCCATCTGGTAATCGATGCCCCATCGCTGAGAAGCCGCGAAAACGTTGAGCTTGCGGTCGAAAAGCTGAACGAGCTAGCCGCGAAGGGAAGCGTCACCGGCCAACTGCTTCTTGGCGACATGTACGCCAAGGGTGTTGTTGGAGAGATCAACGAGACGAAGGCTATTGACCTCTATCTCCGAGCCCTGGCAGCGGCCGAGTCGGTCGAGGTGCTCAATCGCCTGGCGGATGTCTATCTGTCGTCCGCCGATATCAACAAGCGCAAGAAAGCCTTCCCCTATATCGAGCGCGCGTCGCGCGCAGGCAGCGAAAGCGCCATGCTGAAGGAGGCCGAGGCCTATGCCGACGGTGAAATCGTCGGGCAAGATTTCGACCGGGCGGTCACGCTCTACAAGAAGGCGATTTCGCTTGGCGCCACCGACGCCCTCGTCAGCCTGGCGAACCTCTACCTCTCGCGTGGCGGAGAGACCGCATTTCGCGACGCGCATGAGGCCTTCTCCGATGCGATCGCCGCCGGGAACCGGGAAGCGCCGGTTGAAATGGCGCGGTTCCTCAAGGCAAATGGCAAGCTGGACGAAGCGATCGAGCGACTGACGACAGCCGCGCGAAAGAACAACAGCCCGGCGGCCGTTGAGCTCTACGAATATGTGTCCGAGCGGGCCCAAAATCCGAATGTCGGGGCAGAATGGCTGCGCCTAGCCCTGAAGACGGCGAGCGACGTTCCGCGCGAGAAGGTGCATCTGGCGAGCGCCATGCTGATGCCATCGGATATACGCCTGAACCTTCAGGGCGCCTCGATGCTGCGCGAACTCACGGGTGCCAAGATTCCCGGTGCCGCCGTTGCGCTTTCAAATGTCTACATCGAGGGAAAGGGGGATGCCAAAGATGTCCCCACCGGCCTCGAACTCTTGGAGCAGGCCTCTCAGAAGGGTGATGTCGATGCACTCCTGAAACTTGGCGACCTCTACATGGATGGCAAGCACGTCGAAGGCGATGGCGAAAAGGCCGTTGGCTACTACCGCTCGGTGCTGGCGCTCCATCCCGATGACCCGACCGCCAACATGCGCATGGCACGCGCCTATCGCGACGGGCGCGGCGTAGAGCGCAATCTCGCTGTTGCCGCGACCCATCTGAAGATTTCCTCCGATGCAGGAAGCCACATGGCAACGCGCGACCTTGGCCTCGCCTATATGTGGGGCAGCGGTGTCAAAAGAGAAAAAGACAAGGCCGTTCAGCTGCTGCGCACTGCGGCCGAGCACGGCTATGCATTTGCCTGGCATGACCTTGCGGAGACATATGGTGCAGCAATCGGACCTGAGGTCGATGCATCGCAGAACTTCCGACTGAATATGCGCGGTGCCCGGGAAGGTCATGTGTCCGCGATGATCGGAGCCGGCATCGCGCTTCTATCCGGCTTTGGCACCCAGCGTGATCCCGAGGCAGGAATCCTCTGGCTGGAAAGGGCTTCGGCCAGCACGGGATGGGATGCTCCCGACGCCATGTACAGACTAGCCGAGGTCTACAAATACGGCATCGGCGTCGACAAGGATCCGAAGAAGGCGCGCGAATGGGAGCTGCGAGCCGCGAATGCAGGCAGCACCACTGCAATGTTCCATCTCGCCCTGGAACTCGAAGCCGACAACACGGACGCCAGCAAGGCCGAAGCGATCAAGTGGCTGCAGAGCGCCCGCGCGCTGCAGCATGTTCAAGCTGCAAAGAAGCTAAAAAAAATGGGTGCGGGAGACATGTCTTCCGTATCGCTGCAAGGGGTCGAAGACAATGGTGTGGAAGAGTGAGCGCCAACGCAGCGTCACATTTCGCAGGCGCATACCCCGCCAGCCGCTGGGAGGTCTGAACCTGCAGGGAGACCGGGAGAGCAATTCACGCGTCCTTGCATGCACGGCGCTGATCGTGCCGGCCCGAAGCGACAGTGAAGCTGGGTCGACCCATAACTGGGTCGTCCTGGTCCGAGACGAGATTATCGCGCGGGCACGCCAGCTCGACAGAACGAGATCGGCACAAGACGAGAGTGACGACGCTCCGAAGCAATGAGGTAGCATTTCAATGTCCAACGGAAACGAGATTGGGAGTGCGGCTGTCGGCCCCCGGCTTGGAAGTTTCCAAAGAACCGCGCTCGCCGCGACGCTTGCCTTTTGCGCACCCGTTCTGGCGACGAACGCCATTGCCGCCACTGAGACCTTGATCCCTCTGAGCCCGGATTTCGACTACGCGCAGATGTGTGTCACTCCGCCTGCGGTGCCCGCGCCTCGCAACTGGAACCGTTGGGACGGAAAGAGCACTGGCACACTCTCGCCAGACGACATGCTGCAGGATGCGCAAACGCTATTCAGCCCCTACAGTCTTTATCAGAGAAGCCCGGCGACCGCTGAACGCATTGCCCTCTACCTGAGCCAGGTCCCATTTGCCGGAGCGGGTCGCGCACTCCATCTCTACGGCCGCATTCTTGCCGACGACGACAACGCTTCTCTGCGCGTCGATGAAATCATCAGGGTCGAGACGGAGGCGATCAAACGCGGGACGATCGAGGCGGGAACCTTTCTCGGCAGGCTCTATCGCCAAGGCGAGCTCGTACCAGTCGACCTCAAGAAGTCACAGGGATATCTCACTGCGGCAGCAAACGCCGGCGATCCGGCCGCCGAACTCGAGCTTGCGCGTCTCTACTACCGCAACCCACAACTGGCAGAGACTGCCGACGCCAACCGCCTCTATCTGAACCGTGCGATCTCGAAGATGTCCGATAGATTGGGCGCCGGCGATTGCAGCGTCCTGACCGGCTTTGCCGACATCCTGATCGACCCCGATTTGGGGCTCGACGACCAACAGACCTCGGCACAATGGCTGCAGGCTGCCGTGAAACTCGGTGATGTCAGGGCAATGTCAACACTCGCACGCCGATACCTGCAAGACAGCAGTGTCGCCGCCAATCAGCAACAGGCGATCGGTCTCTTGAGACAAGCGTCGGCACTCGGGCACTCGGCAAGCCGGTTGACCCTTGCCGATCTCCTGCTTTCAACCCCACCAGAAGGAAGCGGCAAGAACGAAGCATTCAAACTGCTGGCTCAGGAAGCGGAGCGCGGCAACCCGCGCGCTTATGAAATGAAGGCCGCTTACTATCGTGGGGCCTATGGGGCCGGAGCCGATCCTGGTCTTGAGCTGCAGAGCCTGCAGAAGGCGGCCGTGCTGCCAGACGTCAGCCTCCGCACAATGGAACAACTCGGCATCATCTACGCGCGCGGCAGCGCCGGCGCACCGAATTTCGAACTCGCCAAGCAGACGCTGGTGAAGGCCGCAGATCTTGGCTCTGCACGTTCCGCCTTCGAGCTTTACAAGCTCGCGTCGGGTGAAAAGCCGGCTATAAAGCTCGACAAGGATCCGTTGACATATCTAAGCGCGGCAGCCGACCACGGCCTCGGTGTCGCGATGAGCGAACTGTCATCGCTCTACTTCTGTGGAGCGGGTGTCGAAAAGGACCGTGCCAAGGCGCGTGCCTGGCTCGAGAAGGCCGCCGCGGCAGGTAACGCAGCAAGCCTGCTGACGCTTGCAGACGAGGCATCTGCCAAGCGCACATCTGATGGCAACGCAAAAGCCGCCAAGTTTCTGACGCAAGCGGCCGAGCAAGGCGATGTCGAAGCCATGATGCGGGTCAGCCTGTCTTACCGTGATGGCCACGGAACGGAAAAGGATGCGGCTGCGGCTAAGACCTGGCGCCAGCGCGCGATGACCGCTGATCCCGGAGTTGCAACACTGACGGAGGCGCGTGCGGCTCTGTCCCCTGATGCTCCTGAGGAGCGCGACGCTATAAAGGCGAGAGCGATGCTGGAGGCGTCGGCCCCGACCGGAAATCCGGACCTGCTCTTTGAGTTGGCCAGACTTTACATCGACCCCGATCCAACGCTTGAGCCCGATCCCAAGAAGGCCACAGCCCTCTTCGTCGAGGCGGCGTCCAAAGGCAGCATCTCGGCAATGCTGCGGCTGGTGGACATGAAGGTTTCCGCCACTGACGGTGGCGGAGCGGATTGGCGGCGATGGCTTGCCCGGGCGAACGCGACAGGCGACTTGCGCGCGCTCCTCAAGCAAGCCGAAGTCGAAAGCGATGCCGAGCAGCAAGCGACGATTCTCAAAGCTGCCCTCAGCCGGCCGCTTTGCCTGGAGAAGGAAAAGATCCAGGTCGCGTTGGCGATACGAACCGTGCCGCAGTTTAAGCAGGACTATCTCGGTCTCTTCGATCAGGTGATCGCCGAGCCAACGAAGGATCCAAGCACGCAATACCAGATTGCCCGTTTCCTGCTGAACGAACGGCCAGCGGAAAAAGCAAAGGCAATCGAGCTCATGAAGGACGCCGCCGAGGGTGGAAAGCGGGAGGCCATGCGCGAGATCGGTCGCATGTATAGCACCGGCGAGGGTCTGCCGGCGGATGAGAAGAATAGTTACATGTGGCTGCTGAGAAGCGCACGGCTCGGCGACGAAGGAGCCCTGGAAAGCCTGGTGACGGAGATTCTGTCGCAACAGGCCACGCTCAACGACCCGTCCAGTGGCGACGAGAAGGTGGAAACATTGCTGCGTGATCTCGCGGCGCAGAATTCACCGCAGGTAGCAACGCTGCTCTCCAGGCTCTATCTGCGGCTCTCCGAAGGCAGCCCTGCATTCACGCAAGCGGCAAAATCCTGGACCCTGAAGGCAGCAACGCTCGGGAATGGAGCCGCCATGCTCAACGTCTCCGACTTCTACGCGGCTGGCACCCACGGGTTTGAGCACTCCGATACCAAGAGCACCGAATGGCTTTCGAAGGCGGCGCATGCGGGCTACCGCGGTGCCTTTGAGAAATATGCAATCGCGTTGCAGATCGGCTTCGGCACAAAAGCCGATACCGAAGAGGCGCAACGCTGGCTGACCAAGTCGACTGACTTGGCAAACTGAACAGTCAATGCAGGAGTAGGCGTCATGAAGAGCATCCTACGCATATCGCTGACCGCTCTGATGGCAACAGCAACGATTGCGACCGCCGAGGCAGCGAAGATCGTGAAGCCGACGCCGCGACCCGTGATCGAGACATATGCGAATTGGCAAGAACTGCGGATCGCAAAGGGCTGGCCCGAAGTCAATGCGGCGGTCAAACTTCCCTTGCCCAAGCGCCTGTTGATCGCCACGGCGGCGCTTACCGCACCCGACCGAAAGGTACGCGATCCAAATTATGGCTTCGCTCTTCTGCTTGCTGGCCCAACGTCAAGAGACGCTACACGGCTTCTGGCCAAGGGCATTCTTATGAACGACTATGTCTTTGGGGATAGAACGCCGGCCGTCCTGCGCTCGCTTGCGGCGGAGGCAATGCGTGGATGCAAGAGCTGCGTGGCGGCCTACGGACTGATTCAATACACCGGGCTGGATGTCCCACAAAATGACGTGATTGCCTATAAGTGGTACCGATGGGCAGCCGTTGTCGGAAACGCCAAGGGCATCGAAGCAACGTCGCTTGCTCTCGCCGAAGGCCGAGGCACCCTCAAGAACATCTCCGAGGCGAAGAAATGGGCCGCTCGCCTTGAGCCGGCACGCCGGGCAAAGCTCTACACCGAGATTGCCAAGCGCATCGTGCTCAGCAAGACGCCCGAGGATATGGCAGTGAGTTCCGAGTTGCTTCTGCAATCGATCGCGCTCAATCCACTGGACGCAGGCAGACCCGCGAAGCAATTGCTCAATCTCGACTATCCGCCGTCCGTACAAGACGAAGCAATGGCCGCCATCCGGGCGGAGGGGCGAGCAGCTGATCCAAATGCGCTTAAGGTCATGGCGCAGGTCCTGTGGAAGAGGGACAAGCCCGAAGCTGTCAACGAGGCGATTTCAATATTCCAAACACTGGCGGAACGCGGCAACGCCGACGCCATTGATTATCTTTCACGGGCTCTCGCACGTTCAGATGTCGACAAGAGCAGGAAGGATCTGATCATCGCGAGCCTCCAAACGGCTGCAGCCAGCGGGTACGCATCAGCCTCAAAGGTGTTGGGTGATGCCTACTACTACGGCACGGGCGTTACTGCCTCGCTCGACACAGCGCAGACCTATCGCGAAAGCGCAGCCAAACAGAATGATCCGGAGGCTCAATACCTTCTGGGCATGATGATGCTTCAGTCAACCGACAAACCGCAGGACGGCGCCACAGGTCGACAGTGGTTGGAGAAGTCGGCAGCGGGTGGATATCCGCTGGCGCGTGCCGCGCTCCAAAAGCTGTCATCCAATTGAGCCGAGACACCTTGCTACCACCGAAGCAACAGTCAGCAGCCGGCTAGCGGCTTAAGCTGAACCTTGCCCTTCTTCTTGTCCTTCTTTTCGGAATTGCTCTGCGAGGTGTTGCCACACACCTTGCCCTGCGGACCGCGCTCTGCGCGCACGACCGCTACTCCGACCTTCCGAAACGTATTGCCGTAGACATCATTGTTAATGCCATCCTTGTCGCTGTCCCCACCGAGACGCACCCCCGCGCCGCGCACATTGCTGACGGTGTTGTAGCGGAAGACATTGTTGTTGCCGCGAGAATCGAAGCCGCCAGAGTTCTTGTCCTTCTGGCCGGAGCATTGGTTATGCTCGACGACATTGCGGCTTGATCCTTCCTTGATATCCACGCACTCGTTGCCTTTGGTGTCGATGATATTGTGATGGACGTGATTGGCGTCCGAGGCATCGACGGATCGGTCCGGAGCCCCGTGGGCGCCCCGCTGCTCCGGGGCAGTGCCGATGTAGATGCCCTCGCCATTCTTACCGCCGTCTCTGAAGGCGAAATCATAGCGGCCGCAATTGCTGATCTGTGAATAGGCAATCTCGTTTCGGCGCGTCTGGTAGCGAAGCCTGATGCACTCGCCCCCGGCATTTTTGACGGACATGTTCAATATCCGCAGGCCCGTTACTCCGTCTCCACGCGTCTTGCCGATCACATAGATGAGCTTGTCACGATAGCTGCCCTTGGTGTTGCCGGCGCCGAATTTGCCATCCACCGTGAACCCGCGCAGTTCCGTATAGTCGTGGTTGATTTCGATCACCCTCGACGCGCCTGATCCCCTTATGACCGCGGACCGAGGACCGGTGATCACGATCGGTTTTCCGGGTCTGCCGTTTCGAACCGTCTTGAAATCTTCATAGTATATTCCAGGTCTCAACCGGATGACGTCACCGGGCTGTGCTCTATTGAGAGCAGCCTGGATGCCGCGCGTTGGCGACGGAGAAACATCAATCGTCGTCGCGAAACTCGCACTGGCGAACGCGGCGCAGCTGCAGAAAACCGATAAGCGCGCAACAAGAAAAAACGCCAAAGATCCATGAGTCATTTTGAACCTCTCCGCAAACATCAAAGGATTTAGTCGGCAGTGGAAGCAGCGTTTCTCCAAGGCAAGATGAATGGATGTTCTTGTATATGCAAATATTCTATAACTAGACTATGTCAAATCATTGATAGACAAATAGATATTATCTATTTTTTCTTCCTGTAATTCGAAATAACCTCGTTGACCAACATGAGCTAATATAGCTTTACATTCTTGACGATGAAGGAGCCGGACCATGTTGAGACTATTCCTTGTTGCCTCCGCCCTGCTGTCATTATCCGTGCCCGGCGCTCTCGCCGACAGCCCCTGGTACCGGATTATTCCGGTACCAGGGGCGCCCGGCTGTAAGGTTCTTGCCGACGCCAACGGCCGGCCTATTCAACAGCGTTACGAAAAAGGTGGCGCGCGCATCTATGCCATCGGCGGCAAGGCATGCCCGGAAAAATTCCCGGGAGAAAGCTACGCCACGATTTCGACCGCACGGTCGATTACGACCGAGGGAAATTTCGCGCGCATCACAACCAAGACGCGCAAACTGGTCGTTACCCGTGGGGGCACGGGCAATAACTATACGTTTGCAATAAACAAACTCGATGTACCGAGATAGCAGCGGCCGGCAGACCCGATATCTTCACCGATTGCGCATTTTCTCTCTGGCAAGGCCTCGCCGCGCGATCGGCGAGGACTGTCATGTTGTCGCTGCATAACAGTGGATGTTTTTGCGACCATGACCGAAGCGAAAGCTGTTAGGGTGGCATGACCACCACTTTCGTCGCGCGGATGAATGCACTGCACATATCATGCCGGCATCCTGAACCTGCCGCCTGTTAAGCACAGCGGTTTGAGCAGGACCGGCTTCTGCGTAGTTGAGGAAATATGACGCTGTTCTGCATCAAACCTAATCAATAATACGGATTGATTTCCGCCACCACACCAGGATCCGCCCGGCCATCAAGCAACCCGCAGGCAATACTTCGTTGCTTTAAATATTTATCAAGCTAAATGCCCAAATATTAAGAGGAAATACTTAAGCAGAATTAATTTCGCGATCCAGATCGCGAAGTATATTCGCCAATAGTCTCAGGCGTTACGCAATAAGGCGTATTCAAGGTTAATTGTTGGGCACGTTTAACTCATGCTAACTATACAGCAGGGTTGAGGGTGTGAATCATGACCATTCCAGTCGAACAGAACTGGGGCCCGCATCTTTCCGTCAAAAGCGACCGGAAATGGTTCGGTTTCAACAGCATTGCGATTGCCTGCATCGCAGCAACGGTCGATTTTATCGTTCTCCTTGCCGCGAGTGCAGCAGGTCATCTGTTTTACGAGCAGATTGCCTTCGGCACTGTTGCCGACCCTTCGCTTTACATCGGGATCGGTCTACTCGTGGCGACGATTTTCATGCTGGCGATGTTTAGCGTCCATGCCTACCGACCGAGCGAGATGCTCTCGTTGCGCCGCCAGTTGCTGCTGATCACGGCGTTTTTGCCGGCGGCTCTGCTGTTTCTTCTGGCCGTGATCTTGTTCCTCAAGATCGACGCGGCAATTCCGCGTGGCTCGATCATCACAGGTGCAATTCTCTCTTTGGGTGGGCTGATCGCTTTGCGCCTGTTCTGGTATAGCCACCTCAGCAGCGCGATTGCTCGTGCAGCGTTCCCCACCCGACGGGTACTTCTCATTTGCCCAAGCACGATGCCGACGGAATCAGTCGTTCAACGTGCCGCCCTCAGCGGTCTCTCCATTAAGCATATGATGCGAATTGCCGAAGCCGATCTGGCGCTGGCATCCATGAGTGAGGCCTATGAGAAGAACGGCATAGCCGAAGTGGATGAAGTGCTGGTTGCATGGAGCGACTATGGAAATTTGCGCGCGCTCGAGGAGTGCCTGACCACGCTGCGTCAATTCTGTGTGCCGGTAAGCGTCATGTTCGGCGGTGTCGTGGGAGACGTCGTCGAAGGCCCTGCGCAAACGGTCGGGGAGCGGCGCGTGTTCCAAGCCCACCGCCCACCGCTCGATCTCTACGAACGGGGACTGAAAAGGGCATTCGATGTCGCCTTTTCCATCGCTGCACTGGTTGTCATGTTCCCAATTTGTGTTGCGGTTGCCGTTGCCATAAAACTAGACAGCCCCGGACCGATCTTCTTCGTGCAATCGCGAAAAGGGTATAGTGGCCGCGTGTTTCGCATACTCAAGTTTCGCAGCATGTCGGTCATGGAAGATTCCACGGACGTGCGCCAAGCGACACGCAACGACCCTCGCGTCACGCGAGTCGGCGGCTTTATCCGATCGACAAGCCTGGACGAACTGCCGCAATTCTGGAACGTCCTTCGAGGCGACATGTCGGTCGTCGGGCCGCGTCCGCATGCATTGGTGCACGATGATCTCTATGGAGCTCTTATCGCCGAGTACGCATCGCGCCGGCATGTCAAGCCCGGATTGACGGGATGGGCCCAGATCAACGGGTGCCGCGGCGAAACACCGACAGTGGATCGAATGGCTGACCGTGTTCGCCATGACCTTTGGTACATCCATAATTGGTCATTGTGGCTCGATCTGAAAATCGTCTTTGTGACCATGGTCAGCATGGTTGATCGCAGGAATGTCTACTAGCTGGTCGTCGTTTGTGTTTTGTGTTTGCGTGAAGGGTGTGTAGCGATGATTTTGGTGACGGGCGGCGCCGGCTTTATCGGCTCAAACTTCATTCTCGACTGGCTGGCGCAGAGCGACGAGCCTGTTCTCAATCTCGATGCGCTGACCTATGCTGGCAACAGTGAGAATTTGGCCTCGCTTTCGGGAGATGCCAGGTACACCTTCGTCCGTGGAAGCATTGGCGACAGTGCGCTGGTGACGAGCCTCCTGACACGATACAAACCCTGCGCCATCGTGAACTTCGCCGCCGAAAGCCATGTTGACCGCTCGATCCATGGGCCGGAAGATTTCATTCAGACCAACATCGTAGGCACATTCCGGTTACTGGAAGCAGCGCGAGCCTATTGGGGCGGATTGGCGAATCGCGAAGGGTTTCGTTTCCTGCACGTTTCGACCGACGAGGTATTCGGTACGCTGCGAGCGGGCGATCCTGCCTTTGACGAACAAAATCAGTACCAGCCAAACAGCCCTTATTCGGCCAGCAAAGCGGCAGCGGACCACCTTGTTCGGGCCTACCATCACACCTACGGCCTGCCCGTTTTGACCACCAATTGCTCCAACAACTACGGCCCGTTTCACTTTCCAGAAAAGCTCATTCCCCTGGTCATTCACAATGCCATTTCAGGTCGCCCCTTGCCGCTCTACGGCGATGGCCGGCAAATTCGCGACTGGCTCTACGTCAAGGATCACTGCAGCGCAATTCGACGGGTGTTGGATGACGGCTTGCCAGGACAGACCTACAACATCGGGGGCTGGAACGAGCGAACGAACCTCGAGGTCGTGATGACGCTCTGCGACGTGCTTGACGAGCTTAAGCCCAAAGCAGACGGCGGCTCCTATCAGGATCAGATCACGTTCGTGACCGATCGGCCGGGTCATGACCGGCGCTACGCTATCGACGCCCGCAAGATTGAGGCAGAGTTGGGCTGGCGACCAGCCGAGACGTTCGAGACCGGCATCCGAAAGACCGTTCGCTGGTATCTCGATCATCCGGATTGGGTACACAACGTCACCTCCAGCAGCTACCGCAACTGGATCGCGAAGCAATACGCATGAACATCCTGCTGCTTGGCAAGAACGGCCAGGTCGGCCGGGAACTTCATCGAACGCTCCTGCCGCTGGGTGCGGTGACGGCGCTGGAAAGGCGTGACATCGATATGGAAGCGACTGAGACCCTCCCTGCGATCTTGGAGGAACATGCGCCCGACCTTATCGTTAATGCCGCCGCCTGGACGCAGGTCGACCGTGCGGAATCGACGCCGCAGGCCGCTTTCCGGGTTAATGCCGAAGCGCCGCAAATCATCGCGCGATTTGCCCGCGACCGCGCCGCGACGCTCGTTCACTACTCAACAGACTATGTTTTCGACGGCCGGAAGGAGGCGCCGTACGTCGAAAGTGACGACACCAATCCGCTGAACGTCTACGGGCAATCAAAGCGAGCCGGCGAGCAAGCGATCGAAGCGTCAGGCTGCAGGTTCGTTATACTACGGACAAGCTGGGTTTTCTCCGCGACGGGAGCCAATTTCATCAACACCGTTCTTCGCTTGGCGCGGGAGCGAGCGACGCTGCGCATCGTTGCCGATCAATTTGGCGCGCCGACATCAGCCGAACTGATCGCCGACGTCACGGCACTGGCAGTCGCGGCCCATCGCCGAGGGGAATTTGACGGCGGCATCTATCATCTGACGGCGCAAGGCCAAACGAGCTGGCATGAGCTTGCATCCTATGTCGTTCGACGTGCGCGCGAACTGGGGTTCACTTTGCGGACTGATGTTGCCGACATCGAGCCGATTGCGACCGAGGAATACCCCCTGCCTGCAGTGCGGCCGCAAAACTCCTTGCTCAATAGCGATGCACTCGCCGATCGCCTGGGATTGGATCTGCCGTACTGGAGCGTGCACGTGGACAGGATGCTCGATCAACTGAAGGAACGGGAGCTGCAGGCGTGACTCGAAAAGGCATCATCCTCGCCGGTGGTTCCGGCACCCGTCTGCATCCCGCGACGTTGGCAATCAGCAAGCAGTTGCTGCCGGTCTTCGACAAACCGATGATCTACTATCCGTTGAGCACGCTGATGCTCGCGGGCATCCGAGACATACTGGTGATATCGACCCCGCAGGATACACCTCGCTTTGAGGCGTTGCTGGGAACCGGCGAGCAGTGGGGCATCAACTTCTCCTATGCCGTGCAGCCGTCGCCCGATGGCCTGGCCCAGGCCTTCATCATCGGAGAAGACTTCCTGGAGGGGTCGCCAAGCGCACTCGTGCTCGGCGACAATATTTTCTACGGGCATGACCTGCCGCTCCTGCTGGGCAGCGGTATGTCGCGCGCGAGCGGCGCAACCGTCTTCGCTTACCATGTGCTCGATCCCGAGCGCTATGGCGTCGTCGAGTTTGACGATGCGAACAGGGCTCTGTCCATCGAGGAAAAGCCGTCCCTGCCGAAGTCGAACTATGCCGTCACGGGCCTCTATTTCTATGATGAGAGGGCAGTCGACTATGCCAAGCAGCTCAAGCCCTCGGCGCGCGGCGAGCTTGAGATTACTGATCTGAACAGCCGCTACCTCGATGCAGGAAGCCTGACCGTGGAGATCATGGGGCGCGGCTATGCCTGGCTCGATACGGGAACTCACGATTCTCTCCTCGATGCCGGACAATTCATTTCGACACTGGAGCATCGCCAGGGCCTAAAGGTTTCCTGCCCGGAGGAAATTGCGTTTCGAAACAAGTGGATCGACAGAGCCCACCTTGAGCACCTCGCCACTCCGCTTGCGAAAAGTGGCTATGGCAAGTACTTGCTGCGACTTCTGAGCGAGGCTGAAGACAGATGAAGGCGACACCGCTCGAAATTGCCGATGTCCTGCTGGTCGAGCCGACAGTCTATGGCGACGACAGAGGGTTCTTCTTCGAGAGCTTTAATCAGGCCCGCTTCAATGCGGCCGTCGGGCGCGACGTCAGCTTCGTGCAGGACAATCACTCCAAGTCGGCAAAGGGCGTCTTGAGGGGCTTGCATTACCAAATACGGCGACCACAGGGAAAACTCGTACGCGTCGTGGACGGCACTGTATTTGATGTTGCCGTCGACATGCGCAAAGGCTCGCCGACCTTCGGCAAGTGGGTGGGAGAGAACCTGTCGGCTGACAACAAGCGGCAACTCTGGATCCCCCCCGGCTTCGCCCACGGCTTTCTCGTTCTGTCCGACTGCGCGCAATTCCTCTACAAAACAACAGATTTCTATTCGCCGGAAAACGAGCGGGCCGTGATCTGGAATGATCGTGATCTGAATATCGCTTGGCCGATTAAGGGGGCACCGCTTCTTTCTGAAAAGGATGCGATGGCGTCGACATTCGAGCACGCCGAGCTTTTCCTCGATCAAGCGGATAGCTGAAGGCGATGCTTCCATAAAATCTTGAAATCGCTTGAATGTTTTGCCAGCTGCCGTGGACGGCGAGGAGCCTTGAATTGAAGGACGCCAGCGCCTGCCCGGTATCAACGACGCTTTCCGGAAACGTTTTAGTATGGCAGATAAGGAGGCGCAGCGTTCAATCGGGGAGGTAGATTGCCGCAGATGAAGGGAATTCGCCAACTCGCAAAGCATCTCGACATCTCGATCGGGACGGTTTCGCGCGCGCTGAACGGCAGGCCTGACGTCAATGAAGAGACGCGCAAGCGCGTGCTCGCGGCAGCCGAAGAGCTGGGTTATGTGGCAAATCAGTCCGGACGCAGCCTCCGTCAGGGAACGACAAACGTCATCGGGCTGATGATCGAATCCAGCAAGGAAACGGTCGAAAACAGCGACAACTTCTTCCTTGGCGTTACCGGCGGTCTGCAGAGCGTGCTTTCCCGTCACAAGCTTGACCTGCTGATGCTGCCATGTCCGAACGACGAGGACCCCCACGAGTATCTGAAGCGGATGGTCGCGCGGCGGATCGTCGATGCGATGATCATTTCGGCCACGCAGCGCGTCGACAAGCGTATCGACCTTCTGGTCAAGGCCAAGATCCCGTTTGTCGCGCTCGGGCGCAGCACGTCCGGCGGCAACCATACCTGGATCGACCTTGACTTCGAGGGCGTCGCCGCCTGCGCAGTCGATCGGCTCGTGTCCAAAGGACACCGCCGTATCGCCATCGCAGCACCATCAAACGACATCAATCTTGGTTATATCTTCGTCGACGCCTATCGCCAGTCACTCGAGCGGCACGGCATCACCTACGATCCGTCGCTCGTCATCCGCGTCAAATCAAGCGAGCAGGGCGGCTACCAGGCCGGTCATGAACTGCTACGGCTCGACAGCAAGCCAACGGCGATCATCCTGATATACGAGCTCATGGCGATCGGCCTCTATCGTCGCCTGAACGAAGCAGGCATTGTTCCCGGTCGCGATCTCGCCGTCATTGGCTTCCGCGAGGAACCGCGCGGGAAATTCCTGCAACCATCGCTGACCTGTTTTCGCATGTCACTGCGCGATCTTGGCGTCGAGCTTGCCGAAACCTTGCTGGCGACAATGCCGGCCTATGCCGAGCACTACCCAAAAGGCGCACGCAACACGATCTGGCCACTCGAACTTGCCCCAGGAGAGAGTGACGCTTTTTCGCTGAGCACATAGCCGGGCGAGCCTTTCGTTCTTACCAAAATACGAAGATGCGACACCTGAGCGATCCCGCGCTGCTGGCTCTTAGTCTAGTGCGAAGATGAGTTCTACCGACAGAAATTCGAACGAACTTTTTTCATGCTGCGGTGCGACAGGCATTTGCCTAAGCGCCCGCGTTTTCAAGTGTTTTTCGCAGCATTTCTGTAAAAACGAGATGGCATTGACAGCAGGAAACGTTTCCGCTTAGTATCGTAAACGTTTACGGGATGCGTTTCGGGAGGAAAGCCGGAAACGATCCACCGGAGGAAATCGTGATTTTGAATGCCGTTCTATGCGGGTGCGGAGCCATGTCCAAGGGCTGGTTGCGCGCCATCAAGCAAACCCCGGCTCTTAAAGCCGCCATCGAGGTCAAGGGCCTCGTCGACGTCAATCCGGCAGCAGCCGAAGCACTCGCCGCCGAGTTCGGCCTAAAGGGCGCCGTCATCGGCACCGATCTTGCCGACGTCATTGCCAAGGCCAAGGCCGACATCGTGTTCGACGTCGTCATTCCGACGGCACGTTTCAACGTCGTCTCCACGGCTCTGAAGGCCGGTTGCCACGTTCTCAGCGAAAAGCCGATGGCGACTTCGCTTGCGGAAGGGGCCGCGCTGATCGATCTTGCTGCCGAGACCGGCAAGATCCACGCCATCATCCAGAACCGCCGCTTCATCTCGGGCGTGCGCCGCATGCGCCGTTTCATCGAGAACGGGGCAATCGGTGACCTGACCGCCATCCACTGCGACTTTTTCCTCGCTCCACATTTCGGCGGTTTCCGCGAGGAGATGGACAACGTCCTTTTGCTCGACATGGCGATCCACACCTTCGATGCCGCCCGCTATGTCGCCGACAAAAAGCCACTTGCCGTCTATTGCGTCGAACGCAATCCGAAAGGCTCCTGGTACAGGCACGGCGCCTCGGCCAATGCGACCTTCGAGTTTTCTGACGATGTCGTCTTCACCTACCGCGGCTCCTGGTGCGCCGAAGGCGAGCGCACGAGCTGGGAAAGCGAGTGGCGTCTCGTCGGCTCCAAGGGCATGTTGACCTGGGATGGCGGCGACACGTTCAATGCAGCGGTTGTCGGCAATGAGCCCGGCCTCCTGCATGGCTTTACGCCCGTAAACGTTCCCGAGCCCGCGCACGAAGAAGAAACGCATGGTCATGCCAGCGTCATTGCAGGCTTCGTCGAGGCGATCAAATCAGGCAAGCGGCCCGAAACGGCAAGCTCCGACAATATCAGAAGCCTCGCCATGGTCTTCGGCGCGATCGAAAGCGCCAAGACCGGCAAGCGCATTGAAATTTCAGCATAAGGATTAATGACGTGAGCAACCCCGCCAAGTCCATTCGTATCGGCACCATGGTGAGCGCCTCCAAGGGCGGCGCCGACAAGCGCATCGGCCAGATTGCCGATATGGGCTTTGAAAGCTTCGAGCCCTTCTTCTGGCAGACGACGAACGGCCAGGATCTTGCCGAACTCGGCAAGCGCTGCGTCGATGCCATTGGTGATCGCGACATTACCATCTCGACGCTCGGCATGTTCGGCAATCCGCTCGAAACGACGGAGATCGACCTGCAGACACTGCAGGGCTGGAAGGACTGCATCGACAACGCACACCATTTCGGCGCAACCTGTGTTGCCGGCTTTACCGGCCGCATTCGTAACAAGCCGCTGACCGACAGCCTGCCTCGCTACAAGGAGATCTGGAGCGAGCTGTCAAAGCGTGCAGCCGACAAGGGCGTCAAGATCGCCTTCGAAAACTGCGCCATGGACGGCAACTGGGCGACCGGCGACTGGAACATCGCCCACAACCCGGACGCCTGGGAACTGATCTTCAACGAAACGCCGGACGATCACATCGGCCTTGAGTGGGAGCCTTGCCATCAGATGGTCTATCTGATCGAGCCACTGCCACAGATCCGCAAATGGGCCAAGAAGATCTTTCACGTGCATGGAAAAGACGCGACGATCCGTTGGGACGTCATCAAGGAACACGGCATCTTCGGCAAAGAGAAGTTCGTCTTCATGCGCACGCCAGGCTTCGGCGACAGCAACTGGACGGACATTATTTCCGAACTGCGCCTGGCCGGCTGGTCCGGTTCGATCGATATCGAAGGCTGGCACGATCCGGTCTATCGCGACGACTTGGAAATGACCGGCCAGGTCTACGCACTGAACCATCTCAAGCATGCCCGGGGCGGCGACTTCGTCGTCGATCCGGTCTGATGACATCGTGGCCGGCGAGGAGGAATCGCCGGCTTCCGATAGGATAACCACAAAGGAGGAGAACTATGGGTATCCGCAAGTTTGCAATGATCGGCGCCTTGGCGCTTGCAGGCGTCTCTCTCTTCGGCCTGGCCGCCAAGGCCGAGGACGTCACCTTGACCCTCTGGTCGCTGGACAAGGACATTCAGCCGGCGCCGAACCTCGTCAAGGAATTCAACGCGCAGAACAACGGCATCAAGATCGAGTATCGTCTGATCCAGTTCGATGACGTCGTCACCGAAGCCATGCGCGCCTATGCCACCGGCCAGGCTCCTGACATCATCGCGGTCGACAACCCCGAGCATGCCATGTTCGCATCGCGTGGTGCCTTCCTCGATATCACCGACATGATCAAGGGATCGTCGGCCATCAAGCCGGAAAACTACTTCCCTGGTCCGCTGAAATCGGTCGAATGGGACGGCAAGTACTACGGCATTCCGAAGGCGACCAATACGATCGCGCTCTACTACAACAAAGACATGTTCAAGGCGAAGGGTCTTGATCCGAACAAGCCGCCGCAGACCTGGGACGAACTTGTCGAGGATGCGCGCAAGCTGACCGACCCGGCCAAGAATGTCTATGGCCTGGCCTTCTCCGCCAAGGCGAACGAGGAGGGCACTTTCCAGTTCCTTCCCTGGGCCCAGATGGCAGGCGGCGGCTATGAGAACATCAATGCCGAAGGCGCGGTCAAGGCACTGGAAACCTGGAAGACGATCATGGACGAGAAGCTTGCTTCTCCGGACACGCTGACCCGCGGCCAGTGGGATTCGACCGGCACCTTCAATTCGGGAAATGCCGCCATGGCGATCTCTGGTCCCTGGGAGCTCGATCGCATGATGAAGGAAGCGAAGTTTGATTGGGGCGTAGCCCTGCTTCCGGTTCCAAAGGAAGGGGCCGAGCGTTCTTCCGCCATGGGCGACTTCAACTGGGCGATCTTTGCCAGCTCGAAGCATCCGGCCGAAGCCTTCAAGGCACTCGAGTTCTTTGCCTCCCAGGACGACAAGATGTTCAAGAACTACGGCCAGCTTCCGGCCCGTTCCGACATCACCATCCCGCAGACCGGCGAGAAGCTGAAGGACGAGGCGCTGAAAGTCTTCATCGAACAGCTGAAATACGCCAAGCCGCGTGGCCCGAACCCGCAATGGCCAAAGATCTCCAAGGCGATCCAGGACGCCATCCAGGCTGCTCTGACCGGTCAGATGAGCCCGAAGGACGCACTCGATCAGGCTGCCGACAAGATCAAGGCTGTTCTTGGCTAGTATCCCTCGCATAACCGGATGGCTTTCGGGCCATCCCACGATTTCCTCCCGGCAGGGGCTGTCTTCCAGCGCAAGCTCCAGACAGCCCCGTTCGGAGTATTGGAGGACCGATGAAACGGATTCTTTCAAGTGTCAGGGACGGCCGCGGCTTCGACATCACGCTCGTCGCCCTTCCGCTGACGTTCCTGTTCCTGATGGCGGGATTGCCGCTTATCTACAATGTGGTGATGAGCTTCCAGGAGGTTGACATGTTCAGCCTCGGAACCTTTTCGCGTCCCTTCGTCGGCTTCAAGAACTATACCGATCTCTTTGCCCAGCCGGAAACTTGGCCGATCCTCGGCAATACCGTGATCTTCGTGGTCGGCTCGATCGCGGGGCAGTTCCTGATCGGATTCGGTCTTGCGCTGTTCTTCTGGGTCAATTTCCCGGGCGCCTCGTGGCTGCGCGGCCTGTTCCTCGTCTCCTGGGTCATGCCCGGCCTCGTTGTCGGTGCGATCTGGAACTGGATCCTTTCGGGCGATTTCGGCGTCCTCAATTTTATTCTCAAGGAGAGCGGCATCATCGGCAGCAATATCTTCTGGCGCTCCGATCCACACTTTTCGCTCTATGCCGTCATCATCGCCAACGTCTGGCTGGGAACGGCCTTCAACATGATCCTGCTATCGGTCGGCCTGTCCGGTATCCCCGGCGACCTCTATGAGGCGGCGGAACTCGATGGCGCCAATGCCTGGCAACGCTTCTGGACGATCACGCTGCCGATGATGCGTTCGACGATCGGCGCCATCATCGCGCTTGGCCTGATCTTCACGCTTCAGCAGTTCGACCTCTTTGCCGCGATCACGTCCGGCGGTCCGAACAACTCATCCAACGTCACGCAATACTGGGCCTGGGACTTGTCCTTCCGCCAGTATGATTTCGCCAAGGGCGCGACCATCTCCGTCATCATGATCATCTTCGTCATGTTCGCCTCGGTCGTCTATGTCCGCTCCACGCGCCATGAGGTGCGCGGATGAGTGAGACAACACGCAACCGCCTTATGCTTGTGATCGCCATCGTCATGGCGGCGATTTATCTATTCCCGCTCTACTGGATGTACGTCACGGCCATCAAGGGCGGGTCGGAGATGTTCGCCACGCCGCCAAGCTTCTGGCCCGGCGATCCGCAATGGGGCACCTTCGGCTATGTCTGGGAAAGCCGCAACATGGGTCGCTATCTCTGGAACTCGCTGGTCATCGCGGTCGGCGCCGTTACATTGATTACCGTTCTCGGCGTTGGTTGCGCCTATGTTCTGGCGCGCTATCGCAACGTCTGGGTGGATGTCGGTCTCTTCCTGATCCTGATGCTGCAGGTCTTGCCTGCATCGCTGATGGTGACGCCGATCTTCGTCGGATTTTCGCAATTCGGGATGCTCGACCATCCACGCCTTGCCGTCATCATCGCGATTGCTGCCAAAAGCATGCCGTTCTTCGTCGTCCTGGTGCGCGCCACCTTCATGGCGGTGCCGATGGAACTCGAGGAGGCCGCGCTCGTCGACGGCAACAGCCGCGTCGGCGCTTTCTTCAATATCGTGTTGCCGCTTGCCCGCAACGGCATCTTGGTCAGCGCCATCCTGATCTTCATGCAGGCCTTCGGCGAGTTCGTCTATTCGAAGTCGATGATCCAGGCGGTCGATCTCCAACCGGCGAGCGTCGGTCTCAACTCCTTCATGGGACCGAACACCAACGAGTGGAACAACATCATGGCTTACGCCACGATGTATGTGACACCGATCCTTGCCATCTTCGTTCTCTTGCAGCGCCGCATCGTATCCGGCCTCACCTCTGGAGCCCTCAAATGACCAATCAGATCGAGCTCAGCGGCGTCAACAAGCACTACGGCGCATTCCATGCCCTGAAGAACATCAACCTGTCGATCGCAAAGGGCACCTTCGTCGCACTCGTCGGCCCGTCCGGCTGCGGCAAGTCCACCCTTCTGCGTTCGCTTGCGGGCCTTGAAAGCATTTCCGAAGGCGAGTTGAAGATTGCCGGCCAGCTGATGAACAACGTGCCGCCGCGCAAGCGCGACGTCGCCATGGTTTTCCAGTCATACGCGCTTTATCCGCACATGACCGTCGAGGAGAACCTGACCTACAGCCTGCGCATTCGCGGCGTCGCCAAGGCTGAAGCCCGCAAGGCGGCGGAAGAGGTTGCGGCGACCACCGGCCTGTCGCATTTGCTCAAGCGTTACCCGCGTGAGCTTTCGGGCGGCCAGCGCCAGCGTGTCGCGATGAGCCGCGCCATCATCCGTCATCCGAAGGCATTCCTGTTCGACGAGCCGCTCTCCAACCTCGACGCAGCGCTGCGTGTTCACATGCGCAAGGAAATCCGCGCGCTGCACGATCGGCTGCATGCAACCTCGGTCTACGTCACGCATGACCAGATCGAGGCGATGACGATGGCCGACCATGTTGTCGTCATGCGCGAAGGCGTGATCGAGCAGCAGGGCAAGCCGCTGGATCTTTACGACAAGCCCGCCAACAAGTTCGTTGCGGGCTTCATCGGCTCCCCCGCCATGAACTTCATCCCGGCCGTCGTCGCCGAAGACGGCAAAAGCCTGACGATCGATCTTGGCAGCGTGAAGCACAAGATTGCGACCGACCATCAGGTCCAGCCGGGGCGCAAGGTGACCGCCGGCATTCGTCCCGAACATATCGGCCTAACGGCGCCGGGGCAGGGCACGTTCGACGTGCCAGTGGCAGTCGTCGAATCGACCGGCTCATCGACCTTCGTCACGGCTGCGACGACACCCGAATTGACCATCGTCGAGACGGGCCGCGGCATGGCGCGGGCGGGCGAGACGATCGGCGTGATCATCGATCCCTCACAGCTGCATCTGTTCGACGAGACGAGCGGTATCCGACTCTGAACCATTGGCGGCCGACCGGATCCGGCCGCCTCGACTGGTCTTCAGCGTCCGCCTTCGATCTTGCGATGCCGCTGGTTGGTGCCGCCGGTGCCATAGGGGTAGTCGGAAACATGGGGCTGGCTGACGTCGCTTAGCTTCGTCATCTCCTCTTCGGAAAGCGAAAGCTTTGCCGCGGCGAGATTGTCCGCAAGCTGCTCACTCGTTCGTGCTCCCAGAATGACCGATGTCACCGCTGGTCGCGCCGCAGTCCAGGCAAGGGCGATCTGTGCCATGCTGACACCACGGGCCTTGGCGATCGCCTCCACCGTCTCGATGATCGCCCATGTCCGCTCCTGCGCATTCCGCTGCGCATAAGATTCCATGCCCCGGTTCGGGTTCTCCCCAAGACGGGTGGCACCCGTCGGCATATGGTCGCGCCGGTACTTACCCGTCAGCCAGCCGCCGCCGAGCGGTGACCACGGCAGCAAGCCCATACCGGCATCCTGGCAAGCGGCTACGATCTCAAACTCGATGTCGCGCACCAGCAGGTTATACTGTGGCTGCAACGTCACCGGCCGGGTGTAGCCGCGTGCCTTGGCGATCTCGACGGCCTTGGCGATCTGCCATCCGACATAGTTGGAAAAGCCGTAATAGCCGATCTTGCCGGCGCAGACGGCATCATCGAGAAAGCGCAGCGTCTCCTCGATCGGCGTCAGCGCGTCCCAGGCGTGCATTTGATAAAGATCGATGTGCTCGAGGCCAAGGCGCGCAAGCGAGGCATCGAGCGCCTGGTTCAGATGGCGGCGAGAAAGACCGATGTCGTTCGGACCGGGCCCCATCGGGAACCGTCCCTTGGTCGCGATCACGGCCTGCTTGGCTTCCGTGGGCCGCGCCTTGAGCCATCGCCCAATGATCTCTTCCGACTTGCCGGCGCTATAAACGTCAGCGGTGTCGATGAAGTTTCCGCCCCAGGCAAAATAGTCGTCAAGCAGTTTGTGCGAAGCCGCTTCGTCAGCCTCTGCACCGAACGTCATGGTGCCAAGGCAGTAGGCGGTGACGACTGCACCGCTATGGCCAAGCTTGCGGTAATCCATGGAAGATCCTCCTCTTCGAAATAGTGGCGTTGCTTGGAAAGGTTTGTCCTATGTCGCTGAACCGTTCGTCGTTGTCTCTTCGAGCACGGCGTCCGGAATGTCGTCGAAGGACGCGTAGTTCAGGTTATAAAGCCGCGAATAAAGCTTGCGGTTTCTCATCAGTTCCTGGTGGTTACCGCTTTCGATCAACTCACCGTTCTGCAGGACGATGATGCGATCGGCCTCCCTGATCGTGGCGAGGCGGTGGGCGATAACAAGCCCCGTGCGGTTTTCGAGCAGCTTGACCAGCGCCTTCTGGATCAGCATTTCCGTATAGCTGTCGATATTGGCCGTCGCCTCGTCGAGGACCAGTATTTTCGCGTCGGCCACCAGCGCACGGGCAAAGCTCAAGAGCTGACGCTGGCCGAGCGAAAGGTTGCCGCCGCGTTCGCCGAGCATGCTGTCGTAGCCCTGCGCAAGGCGCATAATGAAGTCGTGAGCGCCGACGGCCTTGGCCGCCTCAATGACCTGTTGGCGGGTCGCTTCCACCTTGTGATAGCGAATGTTCTCGAAGACCGTACCCGTAAACAGGAATGGCTCCTGAAGGACCATGGCGATCTGATCGCCAAGCGAATCCTGGGTCAGGTTGCGCACGTCGTGCCCGCCGACCAACACCTGTCCCTGCTGGACGTCGTAGAAGCGATGGATCAGCGACATGCAGCTCGACTTGCCCGAACCCGTCGGCCCAACAAGTGCGACCGTCTCGCCCGGGTTCACCTTGAAACTGACATGCTTGAGAACCGGATGCTTCCGATGATAGCCGAAGACCACATCGCGAAATTCCACTGACCCGTCCATGTCGGCGGACAATTCCTTGGCATCTGGGGCGTCCTTGATCTCGACGGGCACGTCGAGAACTTCGGTCAATCGCTGACCGGAAGCCATGGCGCGCTGCATCACCGAATATTGCAGCGTCAGCGAGCGGATCGGGTCGAAGAAGCGCTGGATATAGAACAGGAATGCAACAAGGACGCCAACATCGAGTGCTTGGTTCAGAACACGCGCGCCCCCGACGACGATGACGAGCGCCATGGCGACACCGGTCAGCGAGTCGACGATCGGCACCATCACCTGGGCATAGCGTGCCGCTGTCAGGTGCGTCTTCAGATTGGCCTTCGCTTTGTCGTCATAGAGCATGAAGTTGACCCCCTGGCGGTCCATGCTCTGGACCGCTCTTACGCCGTGGATCGCCTCGGCCAGCGCTCCGTTGGCGACGGAATTGGTCTCGTGCGCTGCCATGAAGGACTTGCGGGCCAGAGGCAGCCAGAAAAGCCGCACGACGAAAAGGATCGGCAGGACCGAGAGCGTCAAAAGGCCAAGCTTGAAGTCGAGATAGAGCATCACGAAGACAATGCCGAACAGCAGCGCGATATCGCCGACCGACAGGACGGAGGTTTCCAGGAACTCCTGCATCGAATTGACGTCACCCTGCAGGCGCGACATCAGGCGGCCGACCTCGGTCTTGTCCATAAAGGAGAGAGAAACCCGCTGCAGGTGCGAAAACATCGCCTTGCGGATGTCGAAGAGCACCTCTTCGGCGACATTGCCAACCAGCGTCTCCTGCGCATAGCTGGCGCCGTAGTTGATCAGGATCGCCACAAGAAAGGTTACCGTCGCCCATGTCAGCGCCGAATGGCCTCCTTGCGGCTGCATGCCGTGATCGATCGCGTAGCGGATGATCAGCGGGATCAACAACTGCATCGCCGTAAAAGTCAGCACGGCGGCCACCGAAAGCCAGACTTGCCGGCGGTAGGGATGCACGAAGGCCCAGATTCGCTTGACGATGTTGCCGTCGAAGGTCTTGCCGAACATCTCCTCCTCGACGCGATGGGAACCGACAACTGCGCGTGGGGGCCGGCGTCCATCCTCGCGAACGTCGGAGCGTTCGGTTTCCAGTTCCTCGGCCATCTATACTCCTCCCCAGGCGCTGAGGGCGTCGTCGCCCGGCCGCACCTGTAGATCGTAGAGCGCCTTATAGCGCCCGCCCGCGGCCAGCAACTCCTCGTGTGTGCCGCGCTCGACGATTTCTCCATTCTCGACGAACAGGATCTGGTCGGCATGCATCAGCGAGCTCAAGCGATGAGCGACAATAATCGTCAGGCGATCGGCCGCATACTTGCGCATCGCAGAGCGGATGCGCTGTTCGGTTGCCGCATCGATCGCCGCCGTTGAATCATCAAAGATCATGACGGCGGGTTTTAGCATCAGCGCGCGGGCGATCGACAAACGCTGGCGCTGCCCTCCCGACAATGATACGCCGCGTTCGCCAACCACCGTGCCGTAGCCGGTCGGCAGGCCAAGCACGTAGTTGTGCAATTGTGCGCTTTCGCTTGCGCGCTCGATGCGGCCTTCCTTTGCCCAAGGATCGCCGTAGGCGATGTTGTTTTCGATCGAGGTCGTGAACAGGAAGGAATCCTGCTGGACAACCGCGACCGCGCGACGAAGCGACTGCAGTGTCGCCTTGCGGATATCCTGCCCGTCAATGGTGATCTTGCCCTTCGTGACGTCGTAAAACCGCGGGATCAGATGAGCAAGAGTCGACTTGCCGCTGCCCGGCGGTCCGACAATGCCGATCGTCTCACCGCGTTTTGCTTCGAAGGAGACATTGCCCAGCACCTCGTGCATCGGCGAGCTCGGATAGGCGAAGCTTACATTCTCGAAGCGAAGCGTCCCTTCGGTAAGCACCAGATCCTTGGCGTCAGGCGCATCGCGCACTGCAATTTCGAGGTCGAGCAAATTGAAAAGCCTCGTGCCGCAAGTCGATGCGCGCGCGAAGGCATTGACCATGAGGCCAAGCTGGCGGACCGGCATCTGCAGGATCGTCATGAAGGTCAGGAACGACGCGAGCGTGCCGACCGTGATCTCGCCGGACATGACCTTGCCGCCGCCAACCCAGAGCACGAGACCCATGGCTGCAAAGAAGGAGAAGGTCATGGCGCTGGTATTGACCACGCGGATTCCGACGCGCTGGTGGGCAAGCGTCAACGCGTTCTTCGAGGCCTTCTCGAACTTCATCATCTCGTGCGCCTGCGCGGCGAAGGCCCGTACCACGCGGATGCCTCCGAGATTTTCTTCCATGATGCGCGTCAGCACTGACAACCGCTCCTGCAGGTCGAGCCAGGTCGCGCGCAATCGCAACTGCGTGACCGAAGAACGCCAGCCAACGAACGGCACGAAGCTTAAGGCAAGCAAACCGAGAACGACGTCTGTGGAAAGCAGCATATAGGCGCCGATGCCAATCAGCATTGTCAACAGCACCATGCGCACCAGCGCCGTCGAGAAATACATGCGGACACCTTCGAGGTCGAGCAGACCGACGGTAATCAGATCGCCCGAGTGGACGCCGTCATGAAAACTGAAGGATAGGCGCTGGATTTTCTCGTAGCAGGCAAGGCGTAGCTCGTAGCCGATATGGTGGCCGACGCTTTCGCTGTAATAGTTCTGGATCATCGTAAAGATGCCACGTAGGACGCTGGCGCCGAGCAGCATCAGCGCGGTCGTCAGCAGCGCATCCTGTGCAAGTTGCCCTGCCTGACCGCCTTCCATCGCGATCTGCGTGTGGTCGACAGCCTGGCCGAGCAGACGGGGGATCATCAGCTGAAAGGTAGAGGCCACAAGGGTTGCGCCAATGGCGAAACCGGATTGCCAGGGATGGCGAAATGCCATGACGGTGATGCGGACCAGCGTAAAGAGGCCTTTGCCCCAGCCTGCCGCAATCGCCTTCGCCATCGAAGCCGAGGGCTTCGTCGCGCGTGTTAAAGCATCGCTGCTCACGGGTAATGTTCCAAACAGAGGTGTGGTCGGACGCTGGTCCGGAAAGACGACGAATCCATGAAGGGATTGATGAGCGCCCTTACTTTTGCCGATTCCTTTCGGCCCTTCAAGTCAAGAATTCACCAATTGGTTATTTTATCGTGAGCCTGGAAAAGACGAAGAAGCGGCACCGATACGGCGATATTTGGCTAGAAATATCCAAACAATTTCCGTTCGTTATCGCTAGAGGACTGTGGAGCTTGGAACAAAAGACTTGCCTAAATCGTCTTTTGGAGCTTTCATACACGACCAGTTTGATAGACTAATAGGCGGTTCAAAACTGCGTGAACCAACTCAACGCGCGAGCGATTATTCCCGCGTTGAAACCAATCGAGACACGATGCGCGAAGTCGCAGGGGAGTTGAGATGACGGTTCAAGGGCTTTTTTCCTCGAAGTCAAAAGCGGCGGCACAGATTTCCGCCATGCCGCGCTTTGCCATTGTCGGCCGCGGCTTTTCCGGAATGATGATGGCGGTCGCCCTGATGAAGACAGTGCGCATGCCTTTTCATCTGCAGCTCTTCGACCCCAATTCGTCGGTCAGCGGCGGACAAGCGCTTTCCTCGGCACGCGCTTCGACGATCCTGAATACGCGTGTGCGGGATCTATCGGTTTCCACTGGCGATTCCGACGATTTCAACGACTGGCTCTGTAGCAACGCGGAATTCCGTGCCGCCGTGCCCGCGGCTATCCCGGGGTTCCGACAGATCTTCGTGCCAAAAGAGATATTCAGTGACTACGTCTATCAACGCTTCTCCGAAGCCTTGTCCGCCCGCAGGGACATCACCGTTCAGGTCTGCCACGAACCGGTTGTGGCGATCCGCAGGAGCCACGGCAACCGCTTCCTGCTCGAAAGCGCCAATCCCGCCAATCCGCTATTCGACACGGTCATTCTCGCCACCGGCTACGGCTTGCCGGAGATCGAAGAACCGGACCAGGAGCCTTCGCCAGTCAGAGCCCAGCGCCTGATCGCGCGACCGCATACGGTCCTGCTCGGCAGCGGCATCCGGGTCGTCGATCAGCTCTTGCAATTGCGCGATGCCGGCTATGCAGGGCAGGTTACTATCCTCTCCCGGCACGGTTTCCTACCCCAGAGCCATACTCCCAACTCTGCCGATCCGGTTTTTCCTGCGGACGCTCTGCCGTCCAACCTCCCGGATATCCTGCGTTTCATCCGCGGCGCCTGCCGCGAGGCCGAAGAAGAAGGCCGAAGCTGGCAATCCGTCATGAACGGGTTGCGCAAGCATGCCCGCTCTCTCTGGCGCGCGCTGCCGGCCCACCAAAAGCGTCAGTTCAACCGTCACCTTCGCGCCATCTACGACAGCCATCGCAACCGACTACCCGAGGCCATCTACGCGCGTCTTCAGAGCGAGCTTGCCGGTGGCAATACGGTTCTTCGCCGCGGCGTCGTGGGACGGCAGGGTTTGAGCGGCCTGTTCTTCCGGCCGGCCAGCTCGCAGTCAGATGAGATCATCCATGCCGAGCGTATCCTGGACTGCCGCTGCCAGGCGCCACAATTGACCTCGCCGCTGCTTGCAAGCCTGATAAGAGAAGGCCTGGCCCTGCCAGACGAATTGTCGCTCGGCCTGGCCGTCGATCAGCGCGGCCAGCCTTACCTCGACGATGGGTCGGTGGTTGAGGGACTGTTTGCCGTCGGCCCGCTCGGCCTCGGCAGTCTACCCGACATCGATCTCGTTCCGGAGATCGTCAGCCAGGCATACGCTGTGGGAGAGCATGTTGCGTTACGTTTCTATCCCCGGAGCAAGGCTGTCTGATCAGCTCGGCGGGCGCGCAATTCGCTGCGGACGACGAAGGCAAGTAGCCCCGAAGCCATGATCGCCAGCGCCAACCAGGTAATCGCGTAAACCAAATGGTTGTTGGGGAAGGTGATCTGCGTCAGCCCGCCAACCGGCAGGCCGCCTGGATTGGGCGTCGCATCAGCATCGATGAAATAGGGGGCGACATCTGCGACATTGCGGCGATCGGCGATCGCTGCCACATCGCGCGAATACCAGCGGTCATTGGCCGGATCGTTGGATTTGATCAGAGTGCCTTTCGGCTCCGTAATCCTCAGCAGTCCGGTGATCTTCACCGACGGGACCTGCCCGTCGCGGCGTGTCGCAGCATCGCGCTTGTCCGTCGGTACGAAGCCGCGGTTGATCAGGATAGAGGTCCCGTTTGAGAGATTGAGCGGGGTGATTACCCAATAGCCTGGTCCGAGCGCCGTCGACGCGTAGATCAGCGTTTCCTTGTCGTTTTGCAGGATACCTTCGGCCGTCACATGACGATATTCGTCATTGGCGCGACTGACCTCGCCCCACTGCGCGCGTGCAGGCGCTGGAACCGGCTTTGCATGGACGCGCTGATCAACGCGGGCGATCAGATCCTCTTTCCAGGAAAGCCGTTCGACCTGCCAGATACCGAGCGATAACAGGGCGGCAATCAGCAACACCATGAGACCGCAGAATATCGTGAGCCCGGCGGCGGTATGTTGTCTTTGCGCTTTTTCGGAGGGAATGTCGGCCATGGCCAAAACCTTTGCGGGCGACGTGACCGCCGCCCGCTCGTTGCCCTCAGGGCATGTTCTTCATCATTTCCGGGCTCATCGGCATCATGTTTGTGTTCAGATGATGCATGACCCAGAGGGAACCGGCGAGCGCGATGGCTACGAGCAACAGCGTGAAGATCAACGCCATCATCGTCCAGCCACCTTCCGAGCGCGGATTCATATGAAGGAAGAAGATCATATGAACGACGATCTGCACAGCGGCGAGTCCCATAACCCAGGCAGCAGTGACGGCCGGGTTTTCAAATACGCCGGCCATGACCAGCCAGAACGGGATCGCCGTCAGAATGACCGACAGCACGAAACCGATCATATAGCTCTTGAATGTGCCGTGGGCCGCCTCGTGCCCATGGCTGTGGCCATGATGGGCTTCGTGCGCGTCTTCGGTTGCGGGTGCGTTGGAGGTCATCCGAGAACTCCCATAAGATAGACGAAGGAGAAGACGCCGATCCACACGACGTCGAGGAAGTGCCAGAACATTGACAGGCACATCAGGCGGCGACGGTTTTCCGGGATCAGACCGCGCAGCGATACCTGCACCATCAGCGTCACCAGCCAAACGATGCCGAAGGTGACGTGCAGACCGTGCGTGCCGACCAACGTGAAGAAGCCGGACAGGAAGGCACTGCGGGTTGGACCCGCGCCCTCGTGGATCAGGTGCGCGAACTCATAGAGTTCAATCCCAAGGAAGGCGAGACCGAAGAGGCCGGTAACGGCGAGCCAGAAGAGCGTGGCGCTCTTTTCCTTCCGCTCCATCTGCAGCATCGCGAAGCCATAGGTGATGGAGGACAAAAGCAGCATCGACGTGTTGATCGCCACCAGCGGCAGATCAAAGAGATCGGCCGGTGACGGTCCGGCCGCATAATTGCGGCCGAGAACGGCGTAGGTGGCAAACAGCACCGCGAAGATGAGGCAGTCGCTCATCAGATAGAGCCAGAAGCCCAGCATCGTGCTGCCTTCGGGATGGTGCTCCTCGGTCAGGTAGAATTCAGGCTTATTGGCCTTGTCGATCACAGTATCGCTCATGGTCTTACACCTGCTCGGCAAGCAGTGCCGTGCGCTTGCCTTCCGTTTCCGTGACTTCCTCGGCGGGAATGTAGAAGTCGCGCTTGTAGTTGAAGGTATGGCCGATCGCGACCGCAAGCATGGCTGCGAACGACAGGATGGCGAGCCACCACATGTACCAGATGAGACCGAAAGCCAGCCCGATGCTGAGTGCGCCAAGGATGACACCCGTTCCGGTATTCTTCGGCATGTGGATCGGCTTGAAGCCTTCCAGCGGGCGGGCATAGCCGCGCCCCTTCATGTCGTACCAGGAATCATGGTCGTGGACGACGGGCGTGAAGGCGAAGTTGTAGTCCGGCGGCGGCGAGGAAGTCGACCATTCCAGCGTGCGACCATCCCAGGGATCGCCGGTCGTATCTCGCAACTCCTCGCGCTTGAAGAAGCTGACGACGAGTTGGATGATGAAGGAGGCGATGCCGATCGCGATCAGGACGGCGCCAAAGGCTGCGATGATGAACCAGATCTGCAAGGACGGATCCTCGAACTGCGATACACGACGCGTCACGCCCATAAGGCCGAGCACGTAGAGCGGCATGAAGGCGAAGTAGAAGCCGATCAGCCAGAACCAGAAGGACATCTTGCCCCAGAACGGATCGAGCTTGTAGCCGAACGCCTTCGGGAACCAGTAGGTGACGCCGGCCATCAGGCCGAACACGACGCCGCCGATGATGACGTTGTGGAAGTGGGCGATCAGGAAGAGCGAATTGTGCAAGACGAAGTCGGCCGGGGGAACGGCGAGCAGGACGCCGGTCATGCCACCGATGACGAAGGTCACCATGAAGCCGATCGTCCACAGCATCGGCACTTCATAGCGGATGCGGCCGCGATACATCGTAAACAGCCAGTTGAACATCTTTGCCCCTGTCGGGATCGAGATGATCATCGTCGTGATGCCGAAGAAGGAGTTGACGCTTGCGCCCGAACCCATCGTGAAGAAGTGGTGCAGCCAGACGAGGTAGGACAGGATCATGATCACGCAGGTGGCGTAGACCATCGAGGCGTAACCGAAGAGGCGCTTGCCGCAGAAGGTGGCAACAACCTCCGAGAAGATACCAAACGCCGGCAAAACCAGGATGTAGACCTCCGGGTGACCCCAGATCCAGATGAGGTTGACATACATCATCGGATTGCCGCCGAGGTCGTTCGTGAAGAAGTTCGTGCCGGCATAGCGGTCGAGTGACAGGAGCGCCAGCGTCGCCGTCAGAATCGGGAAGGTCGCGACGATCAGGATGTTGGTGCAGAGCGCCGTCCAGGTGAAGACCGGCATCTTCATGAAGCTCATGCCGGGTGCACGCATCTTGACGATGGTCGCAATCAGGTTGATCCCTGACAGGGTCGTGCCGATACCTGCCACCTGCAAGCCCCAGATGTAGTAATCGACGCCGACGCCCGGACTATAGTCGGATCCCGACAGCGGCGGATAGGCAAGCCAACCGGTCTGCGCGAATTCGCCGACGAAAAGCGAGATCATGATGATGATCGCGCCTGCCGTCGTCATCCAGAACGAGAAGTTGTTCAGGAACGGGAAGGATACGTCTCGCGCGCCGATCTGCAGCGGCACCACAAGGTTCATCAGGCCCGTGACGAACGGCATCGCCATGAAGAAGATCATGATGACGCCATGGGCCGTGAAGACCTGGTCGTAGTGATGCGGCGGCAGGTAGCCACCCGATCCGTTGAAGGCAATGGCCTGCTGGAGGCGCATCATGATTGCGTCGGAGAAGCCGCGCAGCAGCATGATGAGCGCAAGGATGACATACATGATGCCGATCTTCTTGTGATCGACGCTCGTCAGCCACTCGCGCCAGAGGTAACCCCAGAGCTTGAAATAGGTAACAACACCCAGAAGCGCGATGCCACCTAGCGCGACGGCCGCGAAGGTCACGACCAGGATAGGCTCGTGATAGGGGATCGAATCTAGGGTCAACCGACCGAAGATGAACTTCAGGAGGTCAGGATTGGAAAACATGGATGAACCCGTTCATTGATGTCGTATCGACGCAAAGCGCCAGGTCTTAGTTGCTGTTTGATTGCGCAGGCGTCGTCTCGCCGCCGGTTCGGCTGTCCATGCCGGGCATCGCGTGACCGTCATGTTGCATTCCCGGCATGTTCTGCATGTCGTTGGTCTCGTTGGTGCCGTTCGTAGCGTCTGCCGGCTTGGCTTCGATGGCATCGTGGCTTTCGCCCGCAGGCGCCCCGGGTTCGCCACCGGTCTGATTGGCATGACGGTCGTCGTAGCGCAGCTTCTCGCGATTTTCGGCGCTTTCCTTGCCGCCGCCGCCCATCATGTCGATGTGCATCATCTCGTTCATGCACATCTTGCCGGGTGCCGCGCACATGTTGAGAATTGCATTGAAGAGATCCTTGTCGACCGACGAGAAATAACGCACCGGCTCCCTCTCACTCGGCCGCTCGAGCTTCAGATAGGTGTCCCGGTTCAGTGCCGTGCCCTTTTCCTTGACCTGCGCCACCCACTGATCGAATCCCTTTTGGTTTACGCCATGGAACTTGAAGCGCATGTGCGAGAAGCCGGCGCCGCTGTAGTTGGCCGAAAAGCCGTCAAAGACACCTTCCTTGTTGATGACGGCATGCAGCCGGGTCTCCATGCCGGGCATCGCATAGATCTGACCCGCAAGCGCAGGCACGTAGAAGGAGTTCATGACCGACGAGGAGGTGATCCTGAAACTGATCGGAACGTCGACTGGCGCTGCCATTTCATTGACGGTCGCAATGCCGAGTTCGGGATAGAAGAACAGCCATTTCCAGTCGAGCGCGACGACTTCAACGGTCAGCGGCTTGGTATCGGCCGGGATGGCGCGCTCAGCGTCAATCCGATCGAGAGGACGAAAGGGGTCGAGCTTGTGCGTGCTGATCCAGGTGATGGCCCCGAGTGCGATGATGATCGCCAACGGCGCTGACCAGATGACCACCTCGAGACGTGTGGAATGGTGCCATTCCGGATCATAAGTGGCCGCCGCGTTGGAACGGCGATAGCGCCAGGCAAACAGCAGCGTCAGGAAGATCACCGGAACGATGATCAGCAGCATCAAAACCGTCGACACAATGATCAGGTCGCGTTGCTGCATAGCGATATCGCCTGAAGGCGACATGACCACCAAATTGCATCCTGCCAGCGCCAAAAGCAGTGGCAGAACGAGGAGATGGCGGGAAAACCTTGGCAGTTTTTGCACGTCTCTATGCTCTTGTTGTTTCGTCCAAACCGCGACTAAAGCACTGTACCCGATAGCAACATGAGGTGTTTGGTCGCAGCGCAGCAGAAATGCCGCACTGCGGGATAAGGCACGTGGCGCAGGAAGTCAAAATCCTGATAAAATTTCGAAGGATTTTCGCGCCCAACCTTTTTGTACGGCTAATATATCCGCGAAGGCCGATCATGCCAGCCTTTTTGCAGGCCAATTTCGCGGCACGGGCCGCGATTTTTCATCCACATCTAATTTTCGAGCAGCAAGATGAACTATTTACATCGATCAGACTTGATAAGCGCAGGAGTTTGATCAAGATCGCTCATGAGGCGCTTTGCCACACGGGGTGCCTCAATGAGGGAGGCATTTTTAATGGCGAGTACTACACACTACGGACCGTCGTCCACATCGATGGAACAGGATGCACGGCGAATTCACGCCGATAAGCCGGTGTCACCTGGCAGCATCGCGATCGGCGTCGTCATCGGGCGCATGTCGGAATTCTTCGATTTCTTCGTCTATGGCCTTGCATCGGTGCTGGTCTTCCCTCAGCTTATCTTTCCTTTCGCGCCGGATCGGCTGACGGCGACGCTCTATTCCTTTGCGATCTTTTCGCTGGCATTTCTGGCACGTCCGGTGGGATCTGTCGTGTTCATGACCATCGACCGCATCTACGGCCGCGGCGCCAAGCTGACGATCGCATTGTTTCTACTCGGTGGTTCGACTGCGTCGATCGCATTCCTGCCCGGTTATAACGAGATCGGCGTCTGGTCGATCGCGTTGCTGGCGCTGTTCCGGCTCGGCCAGGGCTTTGCGCTCGGCGGAGCATGGGATGGCCTCGCCTCGCTGCTGGCGCTCAACGCGCCTCCAAATCACCGTGGCTGGTATGCGATGATCCCGCAGCTCGGCGCGCCCATCGGCTTTGCCCTGGCAAGCGCCCTGTTTGGATACTTCATCGCCAACCTTTCCAGCGAAGACTTCTTGAGCTGGGGCTGGCGATATCCGTTCTTCGTCGCCTTTGCCATCAACGTCGTTGCGTTGTTTGCACGGTTACGTCTCGTGATGACGCCGGATTTCGGCGCTGCCCTGGAGCAGCATGAGCTGGAAGCCGCACCGATCCGAGACGTGCTGCGGGTGCATGGACGCGATATCCTGCTCGGCGCCTTCGTACCGCTCGCAAGCTTTGCGATGTTCCACCTCGTGACGATCTTCCCACTTGGCTGGGTCTATCTTTACGGAACCCACACGATCGGCGCGTTCATGGTGGTGCAGATGGTCGGCGCCGTGGTCGGTCTCGTCGCGATCGTCGTCTCTGGAATGATCGCCGATCGCATCGGGCGGCGCGCCCAGCTGGCGATCTGCGCGGTCCTCATCGCGATCTTCAGCTTCGTCGGTCCGATGCTGATGGCCGCCGGCTCCAAGGGACAGGAGGCTTTCGTCATCATCGGCTTCGGTGTCCTCGGCCTGTCCTTTGGCCAGGCGACCGGCTCGATCTCATCGCGGTTCGGCAGAGGCTACCGATACACCGGCGCGGCCTTCACCTCCGACCTGGCCTGGCTCGTCGGTGCGGGCTTTGCACCCTTGGTCGCACTGACACTGTCCAGCCGCTTCGGTTTGGCTTTCGTTGGCTACTACCTGCTGTCGGGCGCCATCTGCACGCTCGCTGCTCTGGCCTTCAGCAGGGCGCTCGAGCAGCGCGACTAATCTCGCAAAACGACAAAAGGCCCGCCTCACGATCGTGAGGCGGGCCTTTTGCTTTCCAGAGAAGGTGAAATCGTTACATCGCCGCCGCCTGCGGCTGTTTTGCGGCGCGGGCGGCCGTGAGCTCCGCCGTCGTATGGTTAAGGCGGTCGGCCAGCACGCGCATGATCTCGACGGCCATTTCAGGGAAATCACTGAGCAATTTCAGGAAGTGTTCCTTGCTGATGCGCAGAACTTCCAACGGCGACGTGGCACGAACCGTCGCGGTACGGGAGACATCGCACAGAATGGCGATTTCGCCGACGATTGAGTTGGGCTCCACATCGGCGACCTTGATATCGCCGGCCGAGGAGTGGACAAGAATGTCGGCGGTACCAGATAAGACGACATAGGCGGCATCGCCCGGATCCCCCTGATGGAAGAGGTCCTGACCGATATTGTATGTCATTCGATCGGAAGTGAAGGCCAACAGCTTGAGTTTCGCCGGTGCAATCCTCGAGAAGATCGGCACCCGCCGCAGCATTTCGACTTCGTCTCTCAGCAGCATAAACCTACTACCCCCTGCCGCACTGTTCGGTGCGCGGCGCTAGACCGTGGCACCTCTCAAGGGACGCCATCTTATTGTCCTCCCATAGAGTATTACGATAACAGTTCCTTGAACATACCGTTTTGCTCGGAAAGCTCCGGAAAGTTGCCGGCTTCGGCCAGGGCGCCCCTGTCGAAGAGCAGGATTCGATCAAAGATTTCAGCCAGTTTCGCGTTAGACAGCACCCAGATGATGGCGGGCTTTTCGCCTTCCCTGTGCAACCCTTCCACAACGTTGTGCGTGATCTGATCCTGCACTCGCTGGTCGAGGGCTGATAACGGCCTGTTGAACACGAAATAGTCCGAGCGCTTGAGGAGCGCACGAGCAAGATTCAGCTTCTGCCGCTGCACCATGGTCAGGCGCTTGCCGCCAGAGCCGACGTCGAACTCGAGCCCGATCGACAAGACGTCATCGAAGAGTTCGAGCGAGTCGAACAGTTCGCCCATGATGGCCCGAATGCGGTCGGACGCGTCGGCCTGTTGATAGGCAATGCGCCCGAACAGGACATTGTCCATCAAGCTTGCCGATGAGATGAAATGCTCAGGATCGTATCGCTCGATCACGGCGGCGAGATCATCCGGTATGTTCTCATGGAACTGTTTGCGGGCACTGACGATCTTGTCCATCAGCTCGCCCGTCAAGAGACCAAAACGATGCCTGGGCTCTATATAGGCAAAGCTCAACCGAATAATCGCGGAGCGTTCCTCGGGGGCCGCGTCGTCGAAGCGTCGGCTTTGCAGCTTTTGCAACAGTGCCTGATAGGTCGGAATGTCATCCGCCGTCATGAAGGTCAGCTGCTGGAAGAACGGGTGATCTGGCGGCAGATCGTGGAAGAGTTCGACCGCGTTCTCCGCGATCTCCAAGCCCATGGCGTAAAGATCGTTGCTGAGGCCAGTTTCCCTAAAGAGCGTCTGAAAATACGGATGCGCCGCCAGACGACGATTGTTCATCATCGGTCGCTTCATCGCCCCGAAGAGCAGGTTTTCACCAACGGTGGCCTGAGGATTGTAGGCATCGAAATCGAACGGCACGACGATGTTGCCAAGTTCAATCTCCTGCATGCGCTGGCGTAGCGCCGTTCGCAGATCGACGATGTGGTCGGCGAGCACGACATGCACGTTCGTGTTGACCGTTGATCGCAGTGCCAGGTCGAGGATGTCCTGTGAAATCAGGACCGCATCAAGCACCGGACGGATCGCCGTCAGGATATCCTCCGGGCCAGTCGCGCCGGCAGCCTGATAGTCCACCCAGTCGCTGTTGATATCCATCGTCGGGTTACCGGCCTTGACGGCCTCCTCAGCATACCACTTGGCCTCTTGAGCCTCCTTGCCGTCATACTTCGGCTCTCGCAGGGGTGCGTGTTTCAAGCCGTAAAGGAGATTGTCCCGCAGCGTTCCGTGGAAAAAGTAGCTGTCGGCAGAGGCATACGAGATGCGCCGGCCAGTAATGGATTCAGGCAGATCAAGAAGGTCCTTGCCGTCGATGGTGACACGGCCGGAATCCGGCCACACCAAGCGCCCGAGTGCCTCCGCGAAGGCCTCGGCGCCGCTGGAATTTGGGCCCACCACGGCGACTGTTTCGTTCGGCTTGATCTCGACCGAAACGTGATCGACCAGCCGCGCGCCGCTGTCGTCGCTGACGGTCAGGTTGGTAATCACCAGCGGAGCCGTCAGCGCACCGATCGCTTCTGGCGAAATGTCCTGGATCTTGCCGTCGATCAGTGGCTCGACATTGAACTGCTCGTAAACCTGCTGGTACTTGACCTGCACGTCCTGGCGCATCTGATCCCAGTCGATCAGTTCCTTGAGCGGCCCGGGCAGATCCTTATAGGCACTGATGACGGCGACGAGCTGGCCGATATCCAGTCGGCCCTGGAGCGCGAGATAGCCGCCGATTGCGTAAAACAGAAACGGTGTAACCTGGGCAAGGAAGTTGTTCAGGAATTTAACCAAAAACTTCCACTGATAGAGATCGTATCGGATCGAGAAGATCAACCCGAGCCGCGTGGCAATGTCGGCACGCTCGAAATTCGATGTGTCGTTGCCGTGGATCGTGCCTATGCCATCGACGATTTCGCCGACACGACCGGACAGCTCGCGGGCCGTGAGCTGGCGTTGGCGACCAAGCTCGAGCAGGCGCTTTCTCATGCGCGGGATCACGACCGCCTGTACGCCGACAATAGCCGCGGCAATCATCCCGAGCCAGAAATTCTGAACGATGATGAAAGCGAGCGCCGTCAGCGCCTGACCGCCGAGCAGGGCAGGCGAAACGAAGGCATCACCGGTGAAGCCACCCATCGGTTCGACTTCATCCTTGATCATCGTGGCGATCTCAGCCGACTTGATGCGCTTGAAATGCGACGGTGGGAACCGCAGGACGCGGTCGATCAGCTCGAAGCGGATGCGTCGCAGCATCCGCTCGCCAAGCCGTCCCTTGTAGGTATTGATGTAGAATTTAAAGAGGCCGTTGAGGACCACGAGCGCCAGAAAAACGAGGCTCAGCCCCATCAGCATCTGCAGTCGGTCAAGCTGGACACCCTTGAACAACTCGACTTCGCCGATCACGGGTAACGTGAAGACGAGGCGCATGAAGGTTTGCGTTGCGCCCTGGCCCTCAAAGCCCGAACCCTGAATCGGTCCGTTGACGATCTGCTTCGGCAGGTCGAAGGACAGAAAGTAGGGGATCATCGAGACTGCAACGACTGTTAGGATCCAGAGCTGCTGCAGCCGCGTGTTCGACCAAATGTAACGCGCGAGGCTTTTTTCCATTGCTAACCGTCAGTTGCCTGGGAAATCTGGGGGCAGTGAACCTGCGGCAAGACAAAGAGGAATGCCGAAAACAGGACCATGCAACCGGACCGCCGGATCTCATAATGAAAACAAGGCGAATCGGCTTGCCGTTGTCATGCCGATTCTCGCCGGGATGTTGTTTATATCACATGACTTTCGCAAAGTGCGAGGGTTTCAGCCAGTCAATGAACGAATGATTGCGGCTGTTTTCTGCGCCCCCTCCAGATCCAGCGGCACCAAGGCTGCACGCGGCGTCGCAAGTGCCATGGCGACGGCGTCGGCAACGATCTCCGGCGTCAGGCCGGCCTCCGGCAGGATGTCTGCAAGCCCAAGCGCCTTCAGCCGCTCGGCGCGAACCGTCTGCTCCGTCTCTCCCCCGGCAACGAATGGGATGAGGATCGCCCTGCAGTCCGTCTGCAACAGATCGCCAACGGTATTATAACCCGCCTGCGAGATGGAAACACGTGCGCCGCGCAGCAGCGAGGGAAAGTCCTTCCGGAAACGAGCGAGCGTAACATTCGCAGGCCTTGCGTTCACCAGGCCGGCGAAATCATCCTCCGGAAGGTTCGGCCCGCTGATAAGCAGCCACCGCAGGTTCGCCGGCAGCATGGCAGCGGCTGCATTGGCGGCGCCAAGCAGATCGAGGCCGACGGCTCCGCCGCCTGCGGACGCTATAACATCGAAGGTCTCCTCCGGCGCAGCCGGGCGCGCAGCTGCCACCATGCCGGTATAGTGAATTTTGGATGCGATCTCGGACGTCAGAGGAAAGGTATCTTCCAAACGAGCGAAATTGGGATCCCCGTGGACGAGGACACCATCAAAATGGTTCCGGATCAGTTCGACTGTCTCTTCGTCGCGCCCCGGCTTGCGGTTTTCCTGCAGGATATCGCGCACCGAGCTGAACAGTTTCGGCCTTGGATGCGCTTCCTTGACAGCATTAAGGAGCGGAAGCAGCTCGAAACGCATCTGCCGGCGACCAAAGGGAAACGCTTCGATGATCACGACATCGGGCGCGCAATCGCGAAAGGCGGAAAGCAGCAGATCGCGACGCCGGCTTAGGAACGCCTCGTCCGCGGCAACGCCATTGCCGTCGGCAAGCCCTGAGAAACCTGCATTGCTCGCCACGACTGGCGGCAGCGCCACCGTCCTGATGCCTTCTCCGGGGAAACCGGGGACCGGTAGACCGCCGGTAACGACGGTGACGTCGAATCCGTCGCGAACGAGCGCGCTGGCGATGCGGCTTGCCCGGGCGATATGGCCGATGCCAAGCAAATGCTGAACGTAGAAAAAGACGCGGGGCATGTTCATGAGGCTTTCTGCCATTCCTCTTCAAACAGCCGGCCAAGTTGATCGATACTTGCCTCGTGATCGAAATGCTCGCGCACCCGCCGTTCCGCGGCATCGCCGAGCCGCAGCCGCAAGGCAGGGTCCCGGATCATTTTCTCAAGGGCCCCCGCGAACGCCACAGGATCCTGCGGTGGAACCACCATTCCGTTCTCACCGTCGACAAGGAGTTCGGGCACGCCTGAAACCGAGGTCGAGACGCAAGGCAGGCGCTGGCTGGATGCCTCCACCAGCACATTCGGCAGGCCATCGCGATCGCCATTAGAGGCAACCCGGCAGGCAAGCGCGAAAACATCGGCCCGGCGATAGTGGTCGAGCACGTCGTCCTGAGCGAGCGCGCCCTTCCAGCTGATCCGGTCCGTCAGGTTGAGTTCCGCAGCAAGAGCCTTCAGCTTCGGCAATTTGTCGCCGCCGCCGATATGCTCGAACCGCCAATTCAGGTCGCGGGGCAAAAGCGCAAGTGCTCTCAAAAGCGTTTCGTAGCCCTTCTTCTCCACTGCCCGCCCGACGCTGAGAATAGGCACAGGGTCGGCCGGATCGCTGCCGTCACGGTGAGATCGCTCACCGCCGAAATGGGCGAAGCGCGCAAGGTCGAGGCCATGGTAGCTCAAATGCACCGCTTCCTTGCGAGGCGTCAGCGTACGCATGTGTTCATAGCCGTTTCGTGTGCAGGTCACCGTCCAGCGTGCACTGCCGAGTTTTTCGTGCAGGTCCCAATCAGGCGATGTCCAGATATCCTTGGCATGGGCAGAGCAAGTCCACGGCACGCCTGTCAGGATGCTCGCATACTCCGTTACCGAGGCCGGCGTGTGGATGAAATGCGCGTGCAACCATTCGCCGTTGTCAGGCCACTCGCGGCCGAGCACCAGCGCTTGCCCCAAGCGTCTAAAGCGATTGCGGGAGACGTCACGCTGCAGGTCTTTCAGGAAGCGCTTCCATAGCGCCTTGATCCCCGGCTTGCGGAAGCTCGCAAGAAAGCCTTTAAGGACGCGGATCGGCTCCTCGTGTAGATACTCCGGCAGATAGATGACGCGTGCCCTGATCTCGTCGTGCACCGGATGCCGCTTCTTATCGGTGGGGCGGCGCATCGAGATCAAGGTCAGGTCAAAGCCGGCTTTCTCCAGGCCGAGCAGTTCCTGGGCGATGAAGGTTTCCGAAAGGCGCGGGTAGCCTTTCAGCACGACGAGAATCTTACGGCGGTGCAACAAAGTCTTGGCCTTCACTCGGCTCCGACGACGGACAGATGACGGCTACGGCCGTCCAGCCAATGACCGACGGTTTGCGAGATATGGTCCAGCCCTTTCAGTTGCAAGGTACAGCCACTCTTGGACGGCGGCAGGCGCTCCGGCAGTCGCTTCAGGGCTTCAGACATGACCGTTGGATTTGCGGACTGATCCGGCAGCAACATGTCGATCAGGCCGAGCTCGCTCGCCCGCTGGGCGCGTAAAAGCTGTTCTTCCCGTGGCTTCACCCGAGGGACAATGAGGGCAGGCTTGTCGAACGACAGAATTTCGCAATAGGTGTTGTAGCCACCCATGGCCACGACCCCCGTGGCGCCCACCATCAACTCTTCCATGTGGTTGTCGAACTCGATTACCTCGATGTAAGGGATGCGGGACCCCTTGGCGACCAGCTTCGAGCGCTCGGCTGCAGGCATGTACGGGCCGAGGACCACGAGTGCCTTTTGTTGCAAGGTCGGATCATGCTCATAGGCGTTCATGACGTCGTGCACGAGATCAGACCCATCGCCGCCACCGCCGGTCGTGACCAAGATGTAGTTGTCAGAGCGCGCGTTGATCGAGGTCTTGCTCGTGGAGACGCTGCGTTGCAGGAAGCCGACGAAATCCATTTTCCTGCGCACGCTTGCGGGAACATCGAGGCCGACCAGCGGATCGTAGAAATCCGGCGGACCATAGACCCAGACGGAATCGTAATACTGGTCGATCTTCTGCATGATGCCGTTGCGCTTCCATTCGGCATCAAGCAGGTGCGGTGCATCCATGATCTCGCGCAAGCCAAGCACCAAAACAGTGCCGCGCGCCTTCAGATAGGCCAGTGTCTCCTCGACCTCGCCTTTCAGCCCCATTGGCTCCTTGTCGACGATGAAAATGTCGGGCTGGAAGGTTTCGGCGGTGTGGCGAATACTCGAGCCTCGCATTTTCAGCGTTTCATGCAAATCGATATGACCCGCCATCGACGTGTATTCGCCGTTGCGCAGCTTGATCACGCTCGGAATCTTCACGAAGTCGACGCGTGCGCGGTAATCGAATGCGCCGGCAATCGTGGCTCCGGAGATGATGAGAATGTTAAGCCCGCGATAGTCCTCGACCAGTGCATGGGCGATCGCGCGGCAACGGCGCAAATGACCAAGCCCGAACGTGTCGTGGCTATACATGAGGATGCGGGCATCTTCCAGGCGCCGTGCCATGGGCACTCCTTCTGCGCTGTACATCATACTAGCACCGCCGGTTTCCGCTGGCCGTCAGACAACAGAGCAGCGCTCCGCCGGGCTGGCCGCTATTTGTAGGGATCTGCCGCATCGCGCAAGCCGTCTCCCAGAAAGTTGAACGCCAAAATTACCAGAACGACCGGTATAATCGGAAAAAGCAACCATGGATAGAATGCGATGACGCTTACGCTCTTTGCCTCTGTCAGCAGAATGCCCCAGCTGGTGATCGGCGGCCGCAGACCAAGTCCGAGGAAGCTCAGTGCCGTCTCGCCGAGGATCATGCCGGGGATCGAGATTGTGGCCGAGGCGATCAAGTGGGACATGAAGCCCGGCACGAGATGTCGGCCGATGACGCGCGGCGTACTGGCGCCCATCAACTGGGCGGCCTGGACATAATCCTCTTCACGCAACGCCAGGAGTTTCGAGCGCACGGCTCGCGCCAATCCAGTCCAATCAATGATCCCGAGAATGACCGTGATCCCGAAGTAAATGACGATCGGACTCCATGTCACCGGCATGATCGCCGCCAGCGCCATCCAGAGCGGCAGGCTCGGCAGCGACTGCAGAACTTCAATGAGGCGTTGGACGATCAAATCGAAGATACCGCCCCAATAGCCGGCCAGTCCCCCGATGACGATACCGAGGCAGAAGCTGATGGTGATACCGATCAAGCCGATCGTCAGCGAAATGCGCGCCCCATAGAGAATGCGCGAAAGCACGTCGCGGCCGAGACGGTCCGTGCCAAGCAGGAACATTTGCCCGCCGACTGCCGGGCAGACCAAATGAAGATCAGAACTTACCAGTCCCCAGAACTTGTAGGTGTCCCCGCGGCAGAAGAAACGGATCGGCTGCACATCGTTTGGCTTGTCAGTGTAGATTCGATGGAGCGTGTCGAGATCAAGCGACATGCTGCGTCCATAGACAAAGGGGCCGATGAACTTGCCGTTGTCGAAGAAGTGGACCCGCTGTGGCGGTGAATGGATGAAGTCGACATTCTTGGTATGCAGCCCATAGGGCGCAATGAATTCGACGATAATGATCATGAAATAAAGGGCGAGCAGGAAGACGCCGGAGGCAAGGGCCAGCCGGTGCTGCTTGAACTTCCACCACATCAATTGCTTCTGCGAGGCAAGGTGGATGCGTGATTGCGCAGCCGTCATCCCTTCGGTCGCCATCGGATCGAAGGGTGCCGTCGAAACATAATGCGGCATCGGCGCGCCGGGCGGTGGCAAGGGCGACATTTATTTGGTGCTCCTGCCTTGGAGGCGGATACGCGGATCGAGGAAGCCAAGCGCAATATCGGAAACGAGTACTCCGACCACGTTGAGGAAGGCAAGGAACATCAGAAATGAGCCTGCGAGATACATGTCCTGGCTCTGCAGAGCCTTGATGAGCATTGGGCCCGTTGTCTCGAGTGAAAGCACGATCGCAACAATCTCGGCGCCCGAGATGATCGAAGGCAGGATCGAACCGATATCGGCGACGAAAAAGTTGAGAGCCATGCGCAGCGGATATTTCACGAGCGCGCGCAGCGGGTGAAGCCCCTTGGCGCGCGCGGTCACCACGTACTGCTTCTGCATCTCGTCGAGCAGGTTGGCTCGAAGCCGCCGGATCATCCCGGCCGTTCCCGCCGTACCGACGATAACGACTGGAATCCACAGATGCGAGAGAATGGACCTGGCCTTTTCCCAGCTCATCGGCTCGTTGAGGAACTTCTGGTCCATCAAATGCCCGATCGACACCCCGAACCAGATATTGGCAAAGTACATCAGGATCAAGGCCAGCATGAAGTTCGGGATGGCAATGCCGAGCAACCCCAGAAAGGTCAGCCCATAATCGCCCCAGCTGTATTGATGGGTGGCCGAATAGATGCCGATCGGAAAGGCGATCAACCACGTCAGCAGGATCGTGGAAAAGGAAACGAGGATCGTCAGCCAGAGGCGATCGCCGACGACTTCGGAGACTGGCAGCTGATATTCGAACGAATAGCCGAAGTCTCCGTGCAGCATGCCGCCGACCCAAAAGAAGTAGCGGACGATCTCAGGCTTGTCGAAACCGTATTGCTTCCGCAGCTCTTCGATTTCCTGAAGATTGGCACTCTCCCCCTGAGCCCGCAGCTCGGCGATCTGGCTCTCGAAGAAATCGCCAGGTGGGAGTTCGATGATGGTGAAGACCAGCGCCGAGATGATGAACAGCGTCGGCACCATCGCTGCAATGCGCCAAAGGATGTATTTCAGCATCCCTCAAGCCTCCTTGAACCAGAAGGCATCCGGCATATAAAGGCCGAGATAGGACGTTGGATCGAAACCATAAAGGGCCCGCTCTGGCACGTTCTGCAATTTGGCAGATCTGAGGATCGGCTGCAGCGTGCTGTTGATGAGGCCGATTGAGAAGACCTGTTGGGTGTAAAGCGCCAGCATCTGATGCCAGATCACTTCACGCTCCTCAAATCTCGCCGTATCACCCCATTGTTTGAGAAGATCGACCAGCTGCTGCACTTCCTTGAGGTCGGGCGCGCTGCCTTCCTGTCCGGCAGACAGGTGATACATCCCCCAAAGCGGCCATTGCAGCTGATCGTCAACCGTTGGCGCAAGCTGCCCCGGAGACATATCGGCGGTTGCGACGCCGTTCTCGATGCCGTACCAGATCGACATCATGATCGTGCCGCTCATGGCGCGGCTGCGGAAAACGTCGCGTTGCGAGGTACGCGTGTAGAGCGCAAGACCGACCTCAAGCCAATGATCACGCACCAGTTCCAAAACGTCGGTGTCGAGGTTGCTTTCGCCAGCGGTTTCCACTGTGATTTCGGCACGGCGACCGTCCGGCAGCAAGCGAATGCCGTCGGCGCCACGGTTCGTCAGTCCGAGCTCGTCAAGGAGCTTGTTGGCCTGATCCGGATCATGGGCAATGAAGGCCTCCGCATACTCGGGCCTGAAGAGGGGACTATCGGGTAGAACGGTATCAGCGCTTGCCTTGCCGAGACCGTAGAAGGCAACCATGTTGATCTCATGCCGATTAATCGCCATCGACAGCGCGCGCCGAAACCGGGCCTCGCGGAAGAGGTTGCGCCAGACCTCATCGGCGCAGTTGAGGTTCGGCAGCAGCGCAACACGCGATCCGCGCACCTGCTTCCACAAATTGACCTTCACCGGAAACCGCTTCTCTGCATCCTTCAGGAAGGTGTAGTCGCTGAAGTCAACGCCAGTTGCCTGCAAGTCGGATTCACCGGCGCCCGCCTTGGCAGCAATGATCGAGGACGAGCTGACGTTGAGGATAAACTTGTCGATATAGGGGAGTTGCACCCCGTTCTCGTCGACCCGATGGAAAAACGGGTTGCGCACAAATACGAATTGTTCGGCCGGCAGCGGCGTGGTGTTGCGCCATGGATCGAGCGTCGGCAAGTCCGGATTTTCAGGGCGCGAGGCGCGCGACATCTTGATGTGCAAGTCCGCCCACTTCTTGACGCGGTTTTCCTTCATCAGCGCCGAAAGACGGAAATCATCCTGATACTTCTTGTGGAACTGTTTGAGGTAGTGTCCGGGTCCGAAAATCACCAGCGGTAGCGGGCCGGCGAGCGCCGGCATGAACATCGGATTGGGCCGCTCCCAAGTGTAGCGAACCCTCAATTCGTCGAGGACTTCGAATTTCGGAAGATTGCCATGCGGCCTCAGCTCGAGCGCTCCGCCACCTGGCGTCAGCTGCTTGTTGAGGATCACGTCTTCCCACCAGTAACGGAAATCGTCGACCGTGAAGGGTGCGCCGTCAGACCAGCGGTGTCCCTCGCGCAAATGGAACGTGAAGACAGTGTCATCCTTGGATTCGAAACCAAGCAGAATATCCGGCTGGAACATCAGGTGCTTGTCATAACCGACCAGGCGCGAATAGCCGTAGACGGTCATATAGCGGATGTCCTTCTGGCTCCCGATGATCGTGCGCACCGTGCCGCCATAGACGCCCGGCTGCCGACCCGCCTCCTTCATGTTGACGATCCGCGGATGGGTCGGCAGCCGATCCACCATCACAGGAATACGTCCTGCGCGCAGCCAATCCCTGAGGAACTCCGGCTCGATGTCACGATCCGCCGCCGCCTCGACGACCGAAGGCAGCATTGCCGAACCGATAAGGCCACCTAGAAACGTGCGCCGCGTTACCATGAGCGAAGCTCCTTTGCGTCCGCACCCTTGCGGGCCCGCACGAAATGGCCGTTGCCGAGATCTGCGTAATCCAGTTCGGAAGCGTCATCATGCTCCGCCGTAAAGGTGATACCCCAATTCTGCTTGTCTGCGGCGCCGTTCTTTCTGAGCGCTTCGAAATCGAGCGGCCGGTTCAGGTCGGGGAAGGGAACGGCTGCCAACAGCGACTTCGTATAGGGATGCACGGGATCACGCAGAATGATCTCGCGTGGCGCGATCTCGACGATGCGCCCCTTGCACATGACGGCGATGCGGTCGGCCATGTAGTCGACGACCGCCAGATTGTGCGAAATGAACAGATAGGTGAGCCCAAGATCCTTCTGCAGGTCCTTGAGCAGGTTGAGAATCTGGGCCTGAACGGACACGTCGAGCGCCGATACCGGCTCATCCAGAATGATAAGCTTCGGCCCAAGTGCCAACGCACGGGCGATGCCGATACGCTGACGTTGGCCGCCGGAAAAGCTGTGCGGGTAGCGGTTCAGGTAGCGCCGGTCGAGGCCGATGGCGCCCATCAGCGCCTCAACGCGCTGTTTGCGCTCCGGCCCATCCCCGCGGTCGTGGATCTCCAATGGCTCGCTGAGAATATTACGCACGGTCATGCGTGGCGACAGCGAGGAAACCGGATCCTGGAAGACCATTTGTATCTTGGTGCGCAATTCCTGCAGATCGTCACCTGAGACGGACAAGACGTCGATGACATCCTTGCCGTCGTTGAAGATCACGGAGCCGCCGTCGGGGGTTACGGCGCGCATCAATATCTTGCTGACGGTCGTCTTGCCGCATCCGGATTCGCCGACGAGTCCAAGACACTCACCCCGTCGGATGTCAAAACTGACATCGTCGACGGCGTGAACCAGCGCCGCCTCGCGTGTTCCAAAGAACCCACGGTTGCGGGTCTTGAACGTTTTCGAGAGGTTGTTGACGGAAAGCAGGACCTCCGGCCCCTCAGCCTTCACCTTCTTCTTGCCGATCAGGGATTCGAGGTTCACGGGCACGTCGCGCAGCGCCTTGAGGCGCTCGCCGGGCTTCATGTCGAAGTGCGGTATGGCCGCCATCAGGCCCTTGAGATATGGATGCTGAGGGTTGCGGAAAATCGAATCGACCGGCCCCGCCTCCATGATCTCGCCGTGATAAATCACCACGACCTCGTCGGCCATGTTTGCGACAACGCCGAGATCGTGCGTGATCAGCAGCATCGCCATTCCGAGCTTGTGCTGGAGGTCGCGCAATAGCTCCAGGATCTGCGCCTGGATTGTCACGTCGAGCGCAGTTGTCGGCTCGTCGGCGATCAACAGCGCCGGATTGCAGATCAGCGCCATTGCGATCATCGCGCGCTGGCGCATGCCGCCAGAGAGTTCGAACGGGTACATATCGAACGTGCGCTTCGGATTGGCAAAGCCAACGAGACCCAGCATCTCCTCGGTCTTCTCGCGCGCTTCCTGCTTATCGGCGTCAGTGTGGATGAGGAGCGCTTCGCTGATCTGATTGCCGACCGTGTGGATCGGTGACAGCGAGGTCATCGGTTCCTGAAAAATTGTCGCCATGCGACGCCCACGCAGGTCACGCATCTGCTCGCTGTCACGCGAGTAGCGTAAAATGTCCGTCGTCTTGCCGTCCAGGGGGTCGGTAAAAAGGATACGTCCCTCGGCCGTCGCCGGATTCGGGAGGATGCCCATTATGCTCTGGCTAATCACGGATTTACCTGAGCCGGATTCTCCGACGAGCGCAGTGACCTTGCCCGGCAAGATACGGATATTCGCGTTCTTTACGACGCGCAGGCGATCGCCGAAAACCGAGAAAGAAACGTCGAGGTTCTCGATGCGCAACAGATCCGAGGCGGACGCCATACCAATGAAATTCCCCAGTTTTCTATGTTCCCGTTGAGGCACACTATCGTACCGCAATCGGGGTGTCCAGTTGATGACGGACACGCAAAAACCGGCGCATTTCTTGCGCGGCGCAAAGTGAAATCTGGATCTGGTTTGAGGCGGTTACGCCTCTACTGCACGAACTTCTCGACCGTTGGTTTATTGGCCTGCTTGCGAGCATCACGATGAAGCAGGATGACCTGCTCCGCCTCTGAAAGTCCGGTCGGTGCGACTTCGCGGAATTTCTCTTCGACATGCGGGACGGGCGCCGGCACATGCGGCTGCAAAATAGTGACCTTCTGGCGGATGCCGCGCAGTTTTTCCTCTCCCAAGGTGCGCCACTCGCCGCCGCAGTAGCCGGCAAATGCCTGGCTTGCGACCACCTCGCTCGAATATTTCTTTGTCAGCGCTTGCAGGCGCTGGACTTCGTTGACGGCCGAGCCGAATGCCGAAAACGTCAGTCGGTCCTTGAGGCCGACATTGCCGAACATCACATTCCCGACATGCAGGCCGATTCCGTAGGAAACCTTGCTCAGGCCCGCGTCCAATCGTTCCCGGTTCAATTCCGCGACACGCGCTTGCGCCTGATGGACGGCGGAAAGGGCGGCCTCACAGGCAATCTTGGACGGATCCTTGTGCCGGCCGCAGGGATAAACCGCCAGGAAACCGTCTCCGAGGAAACTCAAGATCTCACCGCCATTGCGGTTGAACGGCGCAGCGATCGCGTCGAAGAACTGGTTTAGCGTATCAATGTAGGCCTGCCGGCCTTCCTTTTCGGCGTACATAGTCGACTGGCGCATATCGCCCATGACGAGAGCGGCGCGGATTGTCTCACCGTCACCACGACGGATCTGGCCATTCAGCACCCGCTTGCCCGCATCGCCGCCCAGATAGGTGGTCAGCATGTTGTTGGCGAGCTTGCCGAGAACGGCCATCTTGGCCGCAACGGCAAGGTGGTTCTGCATGCGCAACAGCGCATCGATCATGTCGTCGGAAAAGCCTGCGGGGCTGTCCGTCGACCATGACCCCATCATGCCCTGCACGGAACCATCACCAAACGGCTGAACGAAAGCCAAATAGTCGGTGATGCGCTCCTGCCGCAGATCGATGAAGACCGGAAATTCGGCCGGCCCATCGGCTGGAATCCGGCGGCGAATGTGCTGCAGATTGTTGTCCAACAGGTAGTAGTACGGGCTCTGCAGGAAGCGGTCGGGCTTCTGTCCCGCCGCGGTATGGCGAAACCCCTCGATCGTGACGCCACTTGCCCGTCGCCACGTAAAGCTCAGCGCGTCGTAAAGCGGGTGCAGCATGGAAAACGTCAGATGCACGCGTACGATCGGCAAGCCCGCTGCCGCAACGCGCTCGCAAAATCCGCGAACGATGCTCTCGAGGTCATCGCCAGCCAACGAAGAATTCGTCAGCCATTCGGCGACCCGATCCAACAAAATAGTGGAGACGGTGGATTCGATCGTGCCCATTCTCGGTAGTATCCTCATAAAGCACGTCCATTCCCAAAAAGCGTCAGCAACCCTGCCTGCAGCAACGCCGTGCGCAGGGCGGGAAGGAGGATGGACGAGCGATAATATTGTGTCAACGATCTGCCGGGGGCCCAGCAGCGGCACCTGTCAAACCCTTATTTTAATAGGCGTGACAGGCAATCCTTTCTCGCGGTTCATTATTGAAAACAAATAGGCACGGCGCCAACCCCAAACAATGGCATCCGCACATTTTCTGACGTTGTGATGCAATCTCTTGGGACGCCCGAGTCTTTTTGGTCACACTGCAGGAACAGCGGCGAGATTGAGGCACACCCATGGCGCGAATTTTCACGATCGCGTCAGTGCTCAGTGAACTGCGGGCGGGTTTCAATTGCCACGGTCTTACATTAGATCAGAGTACCTTCAGCACTGAGATGAGATCTGCCTTGGCCAGTTCCTCCGCCTATGACATCCTTTCAAACAAGATCGAAACGCGCAGCGCCCGCGCCGGCGTCATAGGGCTCGGCTATGTTGGCTTGCCGCTGGCAATCGCCATTGCCCGCAGCGGTTTTGCTGTCACTGGCTTCGACATTGACCCCGACAAGATCGTCTCCCTGGATGCGCGGCGCTCCTACATTGATGCCGTCGCAAGCGTCGATCTCGCTGCCGAAATCGACGGCAGACGCTTTTCCGCCACCACGGATTTTGCCGGGCTCGCGGCTTGCGATGTCATCGTGATCTGTGTGCCGACGCCGCTCACCAAGCACCGCGACCCTGATCTTTCCTTTGTCGAGGCGACGTCTCGGTCGATCGCCGAGCATCTGCGGGCCGGCCAGCTTGTGGTCCTGGAGTCGACGACCTATCCGGGCACCACGGACGACGTCGTCAAGGCCATTTTGGAAAGAACCGGCCTCAAATCAGGCACGGATTTCTTCGTCGGCTTTTCCCCAGAGCGTGAGGATCCCGGCAACCAGCATTATCACACGGCGACAATCCCCAAGGTCGTCGCCGGCGACGGCCCGCAGGCATTGGCACTCATGAGGAGCTTCTACGGCGCGGCGGTCAAGACCGTGGTTCCCGTGTCTTCCAACGCGACGGCAGAGGCCGTCAAGTTGACCGAGAACATCTTCCGGTCAGTCAACATCGCGCTCGTCAACGAGTTGAAGACCGTCTACGCCGCCATGGGAGTTGATGTCTGGGAGGTGATCGAGGCAGCAAAGACCAAGCCGTTCGGCTACATGCCTTTCTATCCTGGACCAGGACTCGGCGGACACTGCATCCCGATCGATCCCTTTTACCTGACCTGGAAGTCCCGCGAGTACGAGTTGCCGACGCGCTTCATCGAGCTCGCTGGCGAGATCAACTCGGCAATGCCGCGCTACGTCGTCGGGAAACTTGCCGAAGCACTCGACATGCGCTCCGGCAAGGCCCTCAGTCGCTCGCGCGTGCTGGTTCTCGGCTTAGCCTACAAGAAGAACGTCGCCGACATTCGCGAGAGCCCTTCGCTGCGCCTCATTGAGATCATCGAAGAGCGGGGAGGCAAGGCCGACTTCCACGATCCCCATGTCGGCGAGATCCCCTCGACGCGCGAGTACCAGCACTTGAGAGGTCGCAAATCGGTCGACCTTACGCTGGAGGTGTTGGAAGCCTATGACGCCGTTCTGGTGGCGACCGACCATGATCATCTCGACTACCCGCTCGTCGCAAACAGTGCGCCGCTGATCGTCGACACCCGCAATGTCTTCGCGCGTCTCGGGCTAACCGCCGGTCACATTGTCAAGGCGTGATCTGAACGCCTGAGAGCTGCTTGCCCGTGATCTGGCTCGCGGCAACGGCGTAGCCGCCGCTGGCGCCATCGATGAAGTGCACGTGGTCGCGCGAAAGCGGTGTTGGAACGAAGCAGGTCATCAACGCGGACGCCTGCCGGTGCAAGCCGTAGCGGGCGATGCCTTTGGCTTTTGCGTTCTCTAGCAGCGCCTGAATACGGCCGAGATGGTTCGAATCGACATCGATCGTCATCTTCAAGCCATCATCGAACTTGCGGAAATCGGAATTGCCGGAAACGTCCTGCGTGTAACGCCGGGCGTCGAAGCGGCCAAGCTTGGCACCCAGTTTGTGCAGGACGACCACGAGGACAATCTGAAGGAGGATGAACAGCTTCTGCTTCAGGCGCTTTCCCGGCTGTGCTATCGCCCGCGCCTCACGATCGACGCCTTTCATCGAAAAGGCAAATTCGGGACCGTCCGGCGGAACCGGGTGGCCGCCGCGACCCTGTTCGGCAGAGATTGCCACGACGTCCATCACGAGTTTGCGAAACTCGGCGGTGGGGCGACCGCCTTCGGCCGGTACGGCGATGATCGAGACGATTTCGCCGTTGTGAGCGGCGATCGGGCTCCAGCGGCATGACAGGCCCGTCAGATCCGGCCGCGTGCCTGGCGGCGCGGGCTCGACACCATAACGCCCACTCTTCATCTGGCGCTCGGCCCAGCTCGCTCCACCCCCGGCAAACATTGCGTAGGTGACGAACGGACTGGCCGCATGACGCGCGACGCGAACGTCCAGGCCCTCGTTGCGAATATCGGCGAGAGGCACGACCGCAATGCGCAGCGTCAGGCCCATTTCCTCCTCAACCCAGCGCTGCGCCGCCGCCAGTGCGCCGCGCGCAGCGACCTCCAGGTTTCCGGGCAAAGCGACCACGGCGCCGTCGCCTCCGAACACGAACGGGTAGTCTCCCTTGTCGACCGCATTCAGGATCGCTGAAATGACGCTGACGCCCGCCATGTTCACGTCCTTGTAACGACCGGCCGCAATTGCCGGTGTCGAACCGACGATGTCGGCGAGTGCCAGAAACCAGCCGTCTGGGAGCGGGTGATAGTTGCTCGTATCCGTCACCCGCTCGAAGTCGGTGAAGACGGGCACGTCGGCGAAAAATCTTTCATTCGAAACGTCGTTCATGTGAGAAACCTAACACAGACCCATGCCGTGACTGCAACGCCATTTTGCATCTACGGCAATCGACTTTGCACAGTTTCATGTGCTAGCACCGCTTTCGAAAAACGATTGAATGGACAAGAACATAGATGAGCCGTCTGGACAGCTTCATCCGCCGTTTGACGGCTCAGCGCGATATCCTCAATGCAATCGTCGAGCTTGTGAACGGCACCGAAGGCCCGGTGCTGGAATTTGGCCTTGGCAACGGCCGCACCTACGATCATCTGTGCGAGCATTTTCCGGATCGTCGCATTATCGCCTTCGATCGTGAGGTCCGCTCATATTCGTCCTCCACGCCGCCGGCGCAGAATATGGTGACCGGCGACATCCGTGAATCCGGCCAGGCTTTCGTCGGCATCGGCGCAGCTCTCGCGCATGCCGATATCGGTACCGGTCATGACGACATCGACGCCATCACGCTGACATGGCTGCCGCAACTGATGGTCGGCGTCCTTACCAAAGACGGGATTGCCGTCAGCGGTCTGCCGCTGGATCACCCGGAGTTGGAGCCGCTGGCGCTTCCTGCAGGCGTGAAGGAAGGCCGCTACTATCTCTATCGGCGCAAATAATCAGGGAAGAAACAGCACGTCGTACTGTTCGACGCTGCCAGGCAGGTTCACGACCTTCATCTCCTGCTCTTCCTCCTCGAAGAAGACCAGGCAATTCTCGTAGAAGCTGGCGAGCGTCTTGATGAATTCGCGGGTCTGTTCCGGCCCGTAGAAGAGTGGCGTGAACTCCATGTAGACAGGCACGCGGCGCGACAGGAGTGGCAGCATCGAGCGGCATGCGACCGGCTCATAGCCTTCGATGTCCATCCAGACGAGGCCGATATCGGCAGGATCGATCGAAAGCTCATCGAGGATCTGTGTCACCGGCTTGACCGGGACGCTCGTCTTCTCATCGCTGGCACTCTTTCGGTACGCGCTGCTTTTTCCATGATTGTTGGCGTTCATAAAGAAGTCGATCTCGCCAGCTTTCGCCCCAGCGGCGCAGTTGACCAGCGTCACCATCCCATCGAGCTTGTTCTGGCGGATATTCTTCTGCAGCAGCGGGAAGTTGCGCGGGTCGGGCTCGATGCTGACGATGCGGGCATAGGCGCCGCTCAGCGCGAAGTAGACGGTCTGCGTTCCGATGTTGCCACCGATCTCCAGGAGATGGCCGTGCTTGCGCATCAGGCCCCGCTCACGCAGCACCGTGATCAGCCGGTCAACATGCTCGCGCTCGAAGTGCCCCTTTCGAAAGACCTTTCGCCCGATGTAGTCGGATGGCGAAAAGGTCATGAGGTGATCCCCCGCATCGACCGTCATCGAGACGACCCGCGGTCCGATGTTCTCGATCAGCAACCGCCGCCCGGTGCGGGTATTGAAGAACCTGCTGGCAATCGCATTGCGTGCCCGGCGCAGGCGCTTCTTCCAGAATTTGGCCTTGAGCCAGTCGCGGCCTGTCATGCACCTTTTCCTTCGACCAGTTCGGCGGCTTTGTCACTCGCAATGACATAGACTTTCAAGGGCAGGGCGCGGCCCCGCACACTGATTTCACGGCTTTCGACACCGGCCGTATCCGCTCCGGAAAGGTTTGCGACCGTTTCGGAAATGACGATTGCCGCATCGAATTCCTTGGCAGCTGTCTCCAGCCGGCTTGCAACGTTCACCGTATCGCCGATTGCGGTAAGGTTGCGCACCCGGCCATAGCCGAGCGTTCCGACAACCGCGGGGCCAGTGTGAATGCCAATGGCTATGTGAAGCGGCATGGAAAGTTCGTCCGAAAGCTCGGCGCCGAGCTTGTCGATATCACGCACGATGGCCGCCGCCGCCGCAAGCGCTTGGCGACAGGCCTCTTCGGGAGAGCTGCCGATGCCGAAGAGCGCCATGGAGCCATCGCCGATGAACTTGTCTATTCGCCCGCCGGCTTTCTCGACGGCATTGCCGACCAGCGCAAAATAGCGGTTGAGCAGGAATACGATGTCGAAGGGGAGCCGCGTTTCCGTCAGCGAGGTGAAATGACGGATATCGCAGAAGAGAACGGTGATCTCTTGTTCACGTCCGGGGCTCGTCTCCTGAGTGTTGGGCGGCAATGCCGTCTCCGGTGCGGCAACGAGCAGCGGCGCGACTGTCACGTCATGCGTCGGTCGCAACTGGCAGGCAAGGCGCACATCGGGCGCTGCGTTGATCCGTTTGAGCGTCGAATGCTCCAGCTTGTCGGGCGGCGGCAGATCCTCATGACGGCTGAGGATCTGGACCCGGCAGGTCGAACATTGCCCCTTGCCGCCACAGACAGAATAGTGCGGCAAACCGCCCAGCCTGCTTGCCTCGAGAACCGTAAAGCCACGCGGCACGCTGATCGCCTCACCGCCCGGATACCGCACGGTGATCTGATCGACGCGCTCCCTCCACCGCCGCCAGGTCCGCGCACCGACGACAATCAGCAGCGCGCCCGAAAATGATCCATACAATCCGGCCCGGATCATCGCGATCTGGCGCTGCGCTTCCGGGTCTGAATAATAGCGGATGTTGAGGTTTTCCTGATACCGATCCGTATTGACCATGCCCTCGTAAGCAGGTTCCGCAATCGTTCGACCCATTTCGATGAAGCCGAGTATGCCAAGCACCGGCAGCAGGATCGCAACGGCAAGCAGCATTGCGGCAATGCTATCGTACCAGGGTCGGTAGCGTAGCCAGAAGTGCAGGCCGATGCAGCCGTGGGTCCATACAGCAAGAAGCGCGACAACCTGTCGCCAGCCGTTGGCTGGCGAGGTGATCCAAAGGAGACGAACGATCGTCTCGTAGTCATCCCGATGCCGGAAGAGCGTGTGGGCAATCCGCGTGCCGATGACATGGTCGATCAACAGCAGCGGAATAGCGATTCCGAGCACGATCTGGGTCATCTCCGCGGCCGGCATCACCAGGCTCCTGCGTCTATAAACGGAGCGCAGAACCAATGTGATGTGAGTAAGGATCGCCCCGTAGAATACCACCGTTCCCACAGGGTTGCGCCAGATCGCCAAGAAAAGCCTTCGCCCATCGTCAGCGGCCTGGACGGAAATCAGACCCAAGGCATGGTTGGAGAGATGCAGCAGCACGAAGAGAAACATGACGAGCCCGGAACCGAGCCGAGCCCGTCTGATCGAGCGCTCTGAAAAAATACTGGTGGCAGCGATCGTCGCCATTCATTCCCGTTCTTGAATACCAAATGACAAATGCAATAGAGAGGACGGAATTGAGGTGGAATTGCCGCCACTGCGATTGCGATCGCCTTTCATGTTTATCAACAAAACTTATGCAAGCCGACAATAGCGGAATTTCTGGTGGCAGGCCCATACAACGATTGTAAACAGTGTGTGTCGATGGAGGTGCGGAAATGCGGATTGCGTTCTACGCACCGTTGAAATCCCCGAACCACCCCATTCCATCCGGCGACCGCCTGATGGCGCGCCTGCTCATACGCGCTCTGGAGCTTGCCGGACATTCGGTCGAAATCGTCTCGCAGTTCCGCAGCTTTGCAGCGACACCGCAGGAGGCGGCCGGGCAGCGGGCCGCCGCAGAGGCGGAATTGAAGCGCCTGCGGGACGACTGGACAAGCAAGCCGCGCCCCGACCTCTGGTTCTGCTATCATCCTTACTACAAATCGCCCGATGTCTTCGGGCCGGCACTCTGCCGGGAGTTCGCCATCCCATACGTCACAGCCGAGGCGTCCTATTCGGCGAAAAGAGATGCGACGGAATGGGGCGAGCAACAAAGACTGGTCGTGGACGGCGCCCGCGCGGCAGCCGTCAACATCATGTTCACCGAGCGCGACCGGGCCGGGTTGGTACAAGCCCTACCGACGGGTTCATTCGCCGCCCTGAAGCCTTTCATCGATACAACGCTTTTGGCGACCGCCCCGCCTCAGGTGAAGCCGGAACGCCTCATCGCCGTCGCAATGATGCGTTCCGGCGACAAGATGCAGAGCTACACGATGCTCGCGGCGGCGCTGCAGCACCTCGGGGATCGCCACTGGACGCTGGCAATCGCCGGCGATGGGCCGATGCGGGCCGACGTGCGGCAGTTGTTTGGCGCCTTCGAATCGGATCGCATCGAATGGCTCGGAGAGCTCAGCGCCGGCGAAATCGCTGATGAGCTCGGCCGCTCCGGCATCTACGTATGGCCGGGTTGTGGAGAGGCCTACGGGCTTGCCTATCTGGAGGCCCAGGCGGCGGGACTACCGGTGGTCGCCCAGCGGACTGCGGGCGTTCCCGAGGTGGTTATCGACGGCGTCACCGGCCATCTGACGCCCGCAGGCGATGTGCCGGCCTTCGCAGCCGCAATCGCGGCTTTGCTTGACGAGCCCGTCAAGCGCTCGACAATGGGCGCAAGCGCGCGTCACTTCGTTCTGGAGGAACGTTCGCTCCAGGTTGCAGCCAATGCGCTCGATGCCATTCTGCAGACTTATGTGAGACGAAAAGCATGACCGACGATCAAAACTGGACGCCCCTCCGGCAGGAACTGGACCGCTGGCGGTCGGCAGGTCGACAGGCACGACTTTGGTTGCGCGACGACGACGCAATCGAGCCGACCGATGCACTCGAGCGCCTGCTCAGGATAACCCGTCAGTCTTCCGTCCCACTCACGATTGCGGTTATTCCGGCGTCGACTGGCGAAGCCTTGGCAACGCGCCTCTCCCGGGAAGATCACGTTCTTGTTGCCGTCCACGGCTGGTCGCATGCAAACCATGCCGGGCCGGACGAAAAGAAACAGGAGCTCGGCCGCCACCGACCGGCGCATACCGTGCTTGGGGAATTGCGCGATGGCCTAGTCACGCTCCAAGATCTTTACGGTCCAAGGCTTTTGCCCATGCTGGTGCCGCCTTGGAACAGGATAAGCGAAGAGCTGGTCCCGCAGCTTGGCGCGCAGGACTTCGATGGGCTGTCCGTATTCGGCAGAGCCAAGGCCGGCAACCCGATCCGCCTGCTGAATACCCATGTCGATGTCGTCAATACCCGCCGACAGCGCGGCAACCGTCCGCATGCGGATCTGGTTGGAGAATTGGTGGTGGAATTACAGGCTCGCTTTGCTGGCGACGATGAGCCGATCGGCCTACTCACCCACCATCTGGTGCATGGAGCGTCGGAATGGGAATTCCTGGCCCGTCTCTTCCGGGAAACCGAACATCATCCCGGCGCCATCTGGATGTCGGCGCGCGATCTGCTTAGCTGATTTCGAGGACCTGATTGTCCCTGGCGGCGAAAGCCCTTGGGAACGAAGCCCGTGCTTCCTGTTCCATCTGCTCCAGCTGCGTATCCGTGCGCGACGGGGCATGGTGGAACAGGGCAAACTGCTTGGTTCCGGCCATCCTGGCGAGTTCGACGCCATGCTGCCACGTGGAGTGGCCGAAGCCTTTGAAGCGCTGCATCTCGTCTTCGTTATAGGTGCAGTCGTAGACGGCGAGATCGACGTCTTTCATCATTTCGAGCGCAACCGGATCGTAGACGCCGGGGATATGCTCGATGTCGTAGATCAGGGCCACCGAGCGTCTCTTCCATTCGATACGGTAGCCGATCGCGCCGCCGGGATGGTTCAGCATGAAGGTCTTGATCTTGATACCGGGCCGCGGCTCCAGCGTCTGACCCGCATGAAAGTCGCGAAAGCTCATAGTCGCCTGGCAGATGTCGGTTTTGACAGGAAACCATGGGGGGCTGATGAACTGCTCGATCATCTCGCGGGTGCTCATCTTTCCGTCGAGATGGCCGGACCAGATCGTCAGATCGATGGTGGGATAATAGATCGCCTTGAAGAACGGCAGGCCGATGATGTGGTCGTAGTGACAATGGCTGAAAAACAGGTCGACGTCACGGACGTCCTCATTCAGCATGGCAAGGCCAGCTTCGCGTACGCCCGATCCGGCGTCGAAGATCATCCGGTGTTCACCGCAGCGAATTTCGATGCACGAGGTGTTGCCGCCATAGCGATCGAATTCGGGGCCCGAGACCGGGATACTGCCGCGAACGCCCCAAAACTTTACCTGAAACAGATCTTTACTCATCGCGTCTTCAAATTGGGCCAACCCCACAACGCTATCGTAATCATATCATGATTAGCAAGCGAAGCGTGGAATTCCATGGGCGACCCCGTATCGTTGGTATCGTTTCTACCGGCTATCAGTTCAACTGGTAGATTTTCCTAAGCAATCGATTTTTGCTTCGGAAAGCAACTGCCTATGGTTTGTTTTCGGTAAACGGGCCATAACGCTTGGGCAGGACAGAAGCGACACGGTCCGCATTTCTTTGTATTAGATGGTTGCTCGGCCCTCCAAATACAATTGTCGGCCCCTTCGCCAAGAGTATGAGGCGCTGGGACATTGGAGGGCAACGCGACGATTGCATCGCCGGACTTAATGAAGCCCTCCAACACCCAGCAGACGCTCAACAGTGTCGTGATCGTCAGACAGTGCCTTCGGCGCACCGGCCCAGGCAAGACGCCCGCGCTCGAGCACGATCACGCGGTCGGCAAAATCCAAGGCGCTCTGGATACGTTGCTCGACAAGAAGAATGGTCATGTCGCCGGTCTTGGCGAGCTCGGCGAAAGCCGCCATCAGTTCCTCGCAAATGACGGGCGCCAACCCCTCGAGTGGCTCGTCAAGGAGAAGCACCGACGGGCGGCCGAGGATTGTGCGCGCCGTGGACAGCATCTGCTGTTCGCCACCGGAAAGCTGGTTGCCGAGGTTGCGGCGTCGCTCCTTCAAGCGCGGAAACATCCCGTAAGCTTCCTCAAGCGCGCTCTTTGCACGGCCTTTCAGGCCAACGAAAAGGTTCTCCTCGACCGTCAAGGTCGGAAAGATGCAGCGCGCCTGCGGCACATAACCCAATCCCCTGTGAGCACGTGCAGCACTTGGCATCGCCGTTACATCGGCTGCGCCGATGCGTATCCTACCATCATAGCGTTTGGTCTGTCCGGCCAGCGTCGCAAGTAGCGTGGTCTTGCCCATGCCGTTGCGACCGAGAACGGCGAGGCGCGCGCCGGCAGGAACGGAGAAGGAAACGCCTTCGAGAACGCGTGTCGGTCCGTAGCCGGCGGACAGGTTTTCGACCTCAAGCGGCGTGGCTGGCATTGGCATAGCTCCCGAGATAGGCCTGGCGAACGCGGGCATCCTTGGTGACATCGGCAGGCGATCCGTCGAAGATGATCGCGCCGGCAGCGAGAACGACGACGCGCTTGGCGAAGCGGAAGACGAGGTCCATATCGTGCTCGATCATCAAGACGGCGAGATCGGCGGGCAGGTCGGCAAGCGCCTGCTCGATGCGGCCGGTATCGCTCTGGGGGACACCGGCCGCCGGCTCGTCAAGCAGCAGCACCTTCGGCCGCAGCGCCATGGCGACGGCGATCTCCAGGAGACGTTGCTGGCCGTAGGCAATCTCGTTGACCTTGCGATGCATGAGATGAACGATGCCGAGCGTTGTGAGCAGGTCGCATGCCTCGTCCATCACATCGGGCATCGCAAGGAAATTTCCGAACATGCGACCCGTGCGTCCCTGACGCTGGAGGATGGCAAGGGCCACATGCTCGGCCGGCGTCATCTCGACGAAGAGCCGGGTAACCTGGAAGGAGCGCACCAGGCCGCGCTTGACGCGGCCATTGGCCCCGATCTTGGTGACGGTCTCGCCGGCAAGCCGGACATCGCCGGAATCGGGCTGAAGGTTGCCCGTCACAAGATTGACGAATGTCGTTTTGCCCGCTCCGTTCGGTCCAATCAGCGCCACGCGATCGCCCGGTGCCATCGACAGCGACACGTCGTTTGTCACGGCAAGGCCACCGAAGGATTTCTTCAGGTTGAGGACTTCGAAGACGGCGCTCATTGTCCCGCCTCCTTCTTGCGGTTCACGAAGGCTGCGGCGGAACCATAGAGCCCCTTCGGGGCAAACAGGACAACGGCGATCAACAGTGCGCCGACCATCGTCAGCCAGTGGAACGGATTTGCCGCCGAGACATAATCCTCAAACAGCATGAAGATTACAGTTCCAGACAGCGCGCCAAACAGCGAGCCCGTGCCGCCGAGGACGAGCATCACAAGCGACTCCGCTGACAGCGTGAAGGAAAGGCTGTCGAGGCCGACGACCTGCGTGGTGATGGCGTTGAGTGCCCCACCGACGCCGGCGACCGCTCCCGAAATCACGTACATCTTCATCAGGGCGGCTTTTGGCGAGGCGCCCATCGCGCGCACGCGGACCGGATCCGCCTTGATGGCGCGACACAGCATGCCGAAGGGCGAGCGCACGAGCAGGCGCAGGATCACAAAGACGATGAGCAACAGGACAATCGCAAAGACATAGGCGGTATGGCCATAGAGATCGAACTCGAAGTAGCCGAAGATCGGATCGGCAGAGATGCCCGACAGGCCATCGCTACCGCCGGTCCAACTGGCCGCCTTGTTGGCGAACTCGTGGAAGAGATTGATAAGCGCGATCGACAGCACGAGCTGTGGCAGGCCGTGGCCACGCAGGATGACGGCGCCGCTGACAAATCCGGCTACTGCCCCGCCGACGATGCCTGCAAGCGTCATCAAAAGCGGATCGTTGATGCCGTAGTGAGCCGAGACGATGCCGGCCGCATAGGCACCTGATCCAAACAGGGCCGCATGGCCAAGTGTCGCAACCCCGCAGTAACCGGTGACGAGATCAAGCGACAAGACAAGCAAGGCGGCCGCGACGATACGCGTGAGCAGCGCAAGATTGTCCGGAAACGACAGGTAGCCGATCGCGGCAACGACGACGATGGCGGCGATACCCGCCACATCACGCCCCATCGAGCGACGCGGGCGGGCGGGCATGGAAATTGCTGCTTCGGTATTCATGACGATAGCCATTCTATTTCGTCCTTCCCGCAAGGCCACGCGGGAAGATGCAGATGATGGCAATGACCGCGAGATAGAAGAAGAATTCGCCGAACTCCGGCATCAGGTAGCGTCCGGTGGTGTCGATGCCGCCAAGCAGGAGACAGGCCAGCAGGGCCCCAGGGATGGATCCCGCGCCGCCGACCGAAACCACCACGAGGAAGGTCACCATGTATCTGAGCGCATAGTAGGGTTCGACGGGCAGCAGTTCGGCGCCGACTACGCCGCCGAAGGCGGCAAGCCCGACGGCGGCCGCAAAGCTCAACGCATAGATGACCTCGGTGCGTACCCCGAGCGCTGCGGCCATGGCGGCATTGTCGACGGAGGCGCGCAGCTTCACCCCGAAGCTTGTTCTTTCGATCGCGTACCAAAGCCCGACGGCGACAGCGAGACCGCACAGGATCGCAAACAGGCGATGGACTGGGATGGTTCGGAAGCCAAGATCGGCCGAGCCCTGAAGTCCTGATGGTAGCGGGATCGTCTTCAGCGTTGGACCGAAGACGTAGTTTGCAATACCGATGATGCAGAAGGTGATGCCGATGGTCATCAACACCTGCGTCAGTTCCGGCGCCCCATAGATGCGCCTATAGAGAAAGCGTTCGACAGGAATTGCTATGATCACCGTACCAACGACAGCAGCAATGACCGCAACGCCGTAACCGAGCCCGAGATCGCGCGCCGCATAGGAGGCGATGTAGCCGCCGATCATGGCGAAAGCGCCGTGCGCAAGATTGACGACGCGCATCAATCCCATTGTCACCGACAGACCGATCGAGATGACGAACAGCACCATGCCATAGGCAAGCGCATCGACGGCTATGCTGAAGACTGTTTGCATGAGGTTATCCCGATGCTGTTGGAGCGGGCCGGAGTTGCGGTGCTTGCAGCGCACTCGGCGCCGCCAGCATTCTCCGGTCCACTGCAGATATCAGAAGCCGTTACTTCGCAGCCGCAAGGCCAGGATCACCCTGTTTTTCGAACGTCTGGACTTCCTTGTTGTAATAGGTCCCATCATCGGCCTTGGTGACTTCGCGCAGGTAGATGTTCTGCGTGATGTGGCGGCTTTCCGGATCGATCGAGACCGGACCACGCGGGCTGACCCACGTCAGCCCCTTGACGGCCTCGACAGCCTTGGCCGCGTCCTGCTTGCCGCCGGTCGCCTCGATCATCTTGTAGATGACATGCATGCCGTCATAGGCGCCGACGGCCGGGAAGGACAGCTCCGCCTTGTTGCCGATCGCCTTGGCTGCGGCTTCGACAAACGCCTTGTTTTCAGGAGAGTCATGCGAGACCGCATAATGGAAGGTCGTCTGAATGCCGAGAGCAGCGTCACCAAGTGCTGGAAGGTCGGATTCCTGCGTCAGGTCTCCCGGCGCGAAGAACTTGATGCCGGCGGCCTTGAGACCGTTCTCGTTGTAGGCCTTGACGAAGCCGAGCGTCGTCGGACCGGACGGCAGAAAGGCAAAGACGCCCTGCGCGCCGGAATCCTTGATGCGCTGCATGATCGGGCTGAAATCGTTTGTCGACAGCGGCATGCGGATCGCCTCGACGACCTGGCCGCCTTCCTTTTCGAAGGCTGCCTTGAAGGCATTCTCGGCGTCGACACCCGGACCGTAGTCGCTGACGACTGAGATGACCTTGCTGACGCCGGCGTCATGGGCGACCTTGGCAATCGGGGTCGAGGTCTGCCATGTCGTGAACGAGGCGCGGACCACCAGTGGGCTCTTGGTGACGATCGCCGATGTGGCAGCATTCATGATCACGAGCGGCGTATTCGCCTGCTTCAGGATCGGTGTCACGGCCATCGCATCAGGCGTGAAATAAAAGCCGGCCAGGTACTGGACCTTTTCCTTGACGACCAGTTCCTGCGCCAGTGCCTTGGACTGCGCCGGATCGGCGGCCGGAAGATCGCGGTAAATGACTTCCACAGTATTGTCGCCGACCTTGTTGCCGTTGATCGCCATGTAGGCGTCAATACCGGCCTTGAAGTTCTTGCCCTGCAGGGCAAATGGACCGGAGAACGGCCCAACGACACCCACCTTGACGCTGTCGGCGTAGGCCGCTGTGCTCATGACGATTGCCGCAACCGCGGCCAGGACAAACCGTTTCATAAATCCTCCCATTGACGATGGCGCACTCCCACGCCGGATTAGCTCGGAGCTAAATCTTGGCGATAGTGTCTCATCCCAAACGGTAATGTAAAATGAAATAAAAGCCGGAATTCATACTTCTAGGGTTATGAGTTTCGCTGCCCAATTCGCTTGATATGACCGGCCAGTTCAAGCGCCAGACGAAGCGAAGCGGCTGTAGCCATAACCATTTGCGGCAGAATAAGCCATTCGAGCATCCAGGCCGCGCCCGATCGCTCCTGTTCATGCACCAGCGACTGATGGCAACCGGAAAGCTGGGTCGCATTGAAGCGCGCAAGAGCAACCAGCGCTTCAGCGGCGACCGGATTTTGCTTGTGCGCCATTGCGGACGAACCGCCACCACCGGCAAGCTCGATCTCATCGCCGGCCTGCGCCAGAAGCGCGATATCCTGGCCAAATTTGCCGAGGCTGCCACTGATGAGTGAGAGCAGATTGGCGAAATCAGCGATTATCCCGCGTTGGCTTTGCCATTGCGGCGTGTCGGAAAGGCCGAGTTCCTGAGCAAGAGCAGCGCGTATGGCCGGTGCGTGATCCTGAAGCTTGTCGAGCGTGCCGGCCGCCCCGCCAAACTGCACGGGGAACCGCTGTTCGGTCAGCCGGTCGCGATAGCCGCCGAGCGGCGCGCTCCAGGCACGAAGACGATCCGACACGGTGATCGCAATCGCTGCCTGCATGCGTGTGCGCCCCATCAGGACATTCTTTCCAAACTGCGCGTCGAGATTGTCGAACGCCGTGGCAAGCTGCGAGAGCCGACTTGAAAACAGGAACGCGATTGCCTTGAGCCGAACCATCAGACTGGTGTCGATGACATCCTGGCTCGTGGCGCCGAGGTGAACGCAATCGGAATACGGACTTCCGACCGCCTTGCGAAGCTGTTTGACGAGATCAGCAACCACAACCCCATCGCGGGCAGTGGCCGCTCTCAGATGCAAAACGTCCGGCTCAAACGTCGCGCAAACGGTGCCGATATGGCGTGCGGCCTCGTGCGAAATCAGACCATGAACGGCCTTAGCCTTCGCGAGCGCTGCTTCAAAGCCGAGCATCGCGCGAATATCCGCCTGCGCGGAGAAATACGAAGCAGTCTCGTCGTCGCCAAGCAGGCCGGAGAGAAAGGGGTGATCGTAAGCTGAGATCGTCATCAGTATCTTTCTTGCGGGAACCGATAACTGCGCCCGGAAATCGTCGCGTTGCAAGGTCCCGCAGCCCTGCGGTCAGATATCCAGGAACACGGTCTCCCTGTCTCCTTGAAGTCGAATGTCGAAGGTGTAGGTCGAGCCCTCGCGAACGGCAATCAGCGTGTCGACGCGCTCGCGGTGCTCGATGCGCAACAGCAGCGGGTCGGCCTTGTTGGCCTCGGTCTCGTCGGGAAAATACATGCGCGTGTGCAGGCCGATGTTGATTCCACGAGCGACGATCCAGAAGGTGATGTGCGGCGCCATCTTGCGTCCGTCCTTGAACGGAACGCGACCTGGCTTGACGGTGTCGAAGGTAAATACGCCGTCTTCGGCGCGCGTCGCGCAGCGACCCCAACCGGTGAAGTTCGGATCTGCCGTGCCACGCATTTCAGACGGGCTGTTATAGAGGCCGGCGCTGTCGGCCTGCCAGATTTCGATGACGGCATCGCGGACCAGCGCACCAGCTCCGTCAAGAACGCGGCCGGTCACGGTGATACGCTCTCCGAGAGTCTTGTCGTTGACCATCATCGAGCCAAGGTCGTCTTCATAAACGCCACCGATGTCACAGAAGTTCGGCGTTAGGCCGATATGAACGTACGGGCCAGCCGTCTGCGACGGTGTTTCCTTGAGGTAGCCTGGTTCCTGTACCATCAATTCCCCTCCAGGCGGTTCTCGAACATGGTCGAGCGGCGGCCGCGCAGCACGATATCGAACTTGTAGGCGCGCGCATCCATCGGAATTGTATTGCCCCAGTCGAGCGGCGCAATCAGCTGCTCAATGGCGCGCTTGTCCGGGATCGTGCCGACAATCGGACACTTCCAGATCATTGGATCACCCTCGAAATACATTTGCGTAATCAGACGCTGGGCAAACCCGTGGCCGAAGATCGAAAAGTGGATATGGGCCGGGCGCCAGTCGTTGACGCCGTTCGGCCAGGGATAGGCCCCTGGGCGAACCGTACGGAAAGAATACTGACCGTACTCGTCGGTGATGCAGCGTCCGCAACCGCCGAAATTCGGATCGATGGCGGCGAGATAGGTTTCCTTCTTGTGTCGATAGCGCCCGCCGGCGTTGGCCTGCCAGAACTCGACAAGAGCACCCGGCACTGTCCGGCCACGTTCATCGAGCACGCGGCCATGAACGATGATGCGTTCGCCGATGGCACTCTCGCCTGGCTTGGCGAAGTTGTGGATCAAATCATTGTCGAGCTCGCCGATGACAGAATGGCCGAAGACCGGGCCTGTGATCTCCGAGATCGTCCCGTCGAGCGAGAGCAGTGCGCGCTGCGGAGAACGCAAAACAGAGGTCTTGTAGCCCGGGGTGAGGGCGGGCGCGTGCCACGCGCGATCTCGGGCGAAGAAAGCGCCGGTTTCAGGCTTGCGGTTGGTGAGGTCAGACATACTGTACCTTTCAGGTCGCCTTGCCGGCGTCCATCTGTTCGAAAACGTGCTTGGCGATCTTGATGGCGTGATTGGCCGCGGGAACACCAGCATAAATCGCCACGTGCAGCAGCGCCTCGCAGATGTCATCTCGTGAGGCGCCGGTGTTGGCGGTGGCGCGTACATGCATGGCCACCTCTTCATCCTGGCCGAGCGCGGCAAGAAGCGCGATGGTGACGATCGATCGCTCACGGCGCGTCAGCGTCGGGCGCGACCAGACGTGGCCCCAGGCAGCTTCCGTGATTAGGTCCTGGAACGGCTTGTCGAAAGGCGTCGAACTCGCTTCGGCGCGATCGACATGGGCATCGCCCAGCACAGCACGGCGCGTCGCCATCCCTTGCTGAAAGCGCTCCGATGGCTGGTGGAGTTCACTCATGGGTTCTCTTCTCCATGCAATGCGAAATCGATGAACGCGCGGATGATTGCCGTCAGCGCTTCCGGCTGCTCCACGCAAGGGATATGGCCGGCGTCGCGAATGACCTCGAAGCGGGCATTGGGAATGAGCTTGGCGGTCTGCTTCACAAGGTCGGGCGGTGTCGAGCCGTCCTGATCCCCAACGATGCAGATCGTCGCAACGCCGATCTTGGCGGCAGCCTCCGTGTAGTCGGCGTCACGGATCGCCTCGCAGGTGGCGAGATAGCCTTCCACCGGCTGGCGCACGAGCATGTTGCTGTAACCGTGATAGGCCGTATTCTCGGGCCGCCGGAAGGCCGGCGTGAACCACAGCTTCATGACACCATCGACAATACTGCCGATGCCCTTGCTGGCAACGGTTGCAATCCGCGCATTCCAGCTTTCGGCAGTACCAATCTTGTGCGCGGTGTCGCAAAGGATCAGCCCCTGCACCATGTCGGGACGCGCCTTGTAGAGCGCCTGAGCAATCAACCCGCCCACCGAAAGACCGCAGATGAAGGCCTGCTTGACCGCCAAAAGATCGAGCAAACCGGCAAGATCGGAGGCATGGTCTTCGATCGAATAAGGAACCTGACCGACATCGGAAAGCCCGTGGCCGCGCTTGTCGTAAACAACGATCGCATAGTCCCCGGCCAGTCGCACGATCACGTCACGCCAGATGCGGAAATCGGTGCCAAGCGAATTGGCAAAGACAATGACCGGCTTGTCGGCGGGGCCGCCGATCAGCTGATAATGGATCGCGATGTCGTTGATACGAGCAAACTGCATGGCAAATCTCCTCTCCGCGCCCATCCCCATGCAAGCCGCAGTCGACCTGACGAAAAGATCCTGCACAGACCCTGGTTCAAACTGGATGTTTAATATGGTTAGGTAAAATGATATTTCGTGGCGTTTCGATAACTCCGGAGTTATGAAAACCATGATCGACAATCGCGTCAAGTTTCGTCATCTGCAGACGTTTGTCGAGGTCGCTCGTCAGAAAAGCGTGATGAAGGCTGCCGAGCTGCTCAACGTCAGCCAGCCCGCGGTGACGAAGACGATCCGCGAGTTGGAAGAGGTGCTTGGTGTGGCCGTCTTCGAGCGCGATGGACGCGGCATCAGGATCACCCGCTATGGCGACGTCTTTCTCCGGCACGCGGGGGCGGCGCTGACGGCACTGCGCCAGGGGCTTGATTCGGTCTCGCAAGAGCGTTTCGGCGAGGCACCGCCGATCCGCATCGGCGCGCTGCCAACGGTATCGACGCGGATCATGCCGCGGGCGATGGAGCTCTTCTTGAAGGAGAACACCTGGAGCCGCATCAAGATCGTCACAGGCGAGAATGCAGTGCTTCTGGAGCAGTTGCGTGTGGGGGACCTTGATCTCGTCGTCGGGCGTCTTGCCGGAGCCGAAAAGATGGCCGGCTTCTCCTTCGAGCATCTCTATTCGGAGCAGGTCGTCTTTGCCGTTCGTGCCGGCCATCCGCTCCTTAAGTCGCGCCAGTCCCTATTCGCGAACCTCAGCGAATACACAGTGCTGATGCCCACACGTGCCTCGATCATTCGCCCGTTTGTGGAAAGCTTTTTGATTGCCAACGGCGTGGCCAGTCTACCGAACCAGATCGAGACGGTTTCGGATTCCTTCGGCCGCGCCTTCGTGCGCTCGAGCAACGCCATCTGGATCATCTCGACAGGCGTCGTGGCGAGCGACATCGCCGACGGCTTGCTGGAAGTCTTGCCGATCGACACGAGCGAAACGAAAGGCCCGGTCGGATTGACAATGCGCACCGACGCCATCCCCTCGCTGCCGCTCTCTATCCTGATGCAGACATTGCGGGAAGCGGCAACCGAGATCGCCGCGAAGACCTAGCGACCCTGTTCCCGATACGGCCTGCGTGGTATCGTCCAGCTCGTGCAACTGCGCGTGGGAGCCACACTATGGGAAGTGCAGCCGCATTACATGGAACATGGCGAATGGTGTCTTGGAAACGAAAGACGGTTGCGTCCGGCACCGTTTCCGACGCGATGGGACCGGACCCGGTCGGTTTCTTATCGTATCAACCGGACGGCAGAATGATGGCATTGGTCGTCAGCAGTGAACGGCCCGTCTCTAACGGTAAGATGCCGACCGATTCCGAAAAGGTTGCTCTTTTCGATAGCATGCTCGCCTATGCCGGCACCTACACGTTCGATAACGGCCGCGTTATCCACCATGTCGATGCCAGCTGGAATCCGGCCTGGGGTGTCACCGACCTGGTCAGGCCATTCTCCATCGACGGCAGCAGGCTGATGATCAGCGGCGCGCCGGGTGTGGATCCCACGACTGGCGAGGAAGTCGTATACGAACTCGAGTTCCGAAAGATCTGAGAGCGGGCGAGCAGCGGTGGGACGCATTGACCACCGCCGCTCTCCATGCACCCTTCCGTGGATGGCGGAAGGGGAGCTAGTAGGGAAGACCGACGTAGTTTTCCGCAAGCGCCGTCGAGGCCGCATTTGAATGCGTGAGATAGTCGAGTTCAGCTTCCTGAATCTTTTGGTCGAAGTCACCGGTATCAGGAAACCGGTGCATCATCGTGGTCATCCACCAGGAGAAACGAACCGCCTTCCAAACTCGCGCGAGCGCCCTTTGCGAGTAGGCGTCAATGCCCGCGTTCGAGCGATCCTGGTAGTGCTCTATGAGGCCCGAAAACAGATAATGCACGTCGCTCGCGGCAAGATTGAGGCCTTTGGCACCGGTCGGCGGGACGATATGGGCTGCATCGCCGACCAGGAACATGCGGCCAAAGCGCATCGGTTCGGCAACGAAGGAGCGCAGCGGCGCGATCGACTTCTCGAAGGAAGGCGCGGTAACAAGTGCCTCGGCATGGTGTGCAGGCAGACGTCGGCGCAGCTCGTCCCAGAAGCGGTCGTCGCTCCAGGCGTCGATTTTTTCGTCGAGCGGACACTGGATGTAATAGCGGCTGCGATGCTCAGAACGCATGGAACACAGCGCAAATCCCCGCGGGTGGTTGGCATAGATCAGTTCATGATTGACAGGAGCGACTTCAGCCAGAATTCCAAGCCAACCGAAGGGGTAAACCTTTTCGAATGTGCGCAGCGATTTTTCCGGCACCGCCTTGCGGCTGACGCCGTGAAAACCGTCGCAGCCGGCAATGAAATCGCAGTCTATCCGATGGGCGACGCCATCCTTTTCGTAGCTCACCTGGGGGGCCGTTCCATCGAAGCCGTGCGGCTGAACATTGGCCGCTTCGTAGATCGTCTTTGCGCCGCTGATCTCGCGCCGCTCCATCAAGTCTCGGGTGATTTCCGTTTGCCCGTAGACCATGACGCGCTTGCCGCCAGTCAGGCCAAAAAGGTCGATGCGGTGATCGCGCCCGTCGAAGGCAAGGGAGAAACCGTCATGCGGGAGACCTTCGGCATGCAGGCGCGTGCCTGACTTTGCCTCGTCGATGAGGCCGACGGTGCCTTCCTCGAGCACTCCAGCGCGCACGCGGCCAAGAATGTAGTCCTTCCCGACCCGATCCAGGATGATGTTGTCGATGCCGGCCTCTGTCAGCAATTGGCCGAGCAGAAGCCCTGATGGGCCGGAGCCGATGATGGCTACCTTGGTGCGCATGGCGTCCTCCCGCACTTGTCTTTTGTCAAATTGTGACGAGGCGCGACGCGATCAGCAATGGACAATTCCATCACGAAATTGCACTAATCGAACATGCGGCGGGCGGAGGCGGAAATGGCCAGGATTGTTCCGACATACGAGCTATACGGCGAGAACACCGGTCGAAAGCCAGATTTTTGGCTGCATTGCGAAACAATTCCATCGCGTAGCAGCCTGCATCATTGGGAGATCCGGCCCCATCGCCATGACAGTTTCTTTCAGATATTGCACATAGATAGCGGTTCCGGGGAGGTCATGTTCTCAGGCGTCCGGCGCGCGATCGAACCACAGTCGGTGATCACTGTTCCTCCCGGCGTCGATCACGGCTTTCGCTTTTCCAAGAACATCGACGGCTTCGTCATTACGGTGCTGAGTTCGCATCTGAAGGCAATACCCGGCGACCGCAGCAGGCTCGGCGAGTGGATGGCTTCTCCGCATCTGACGAAACTCGACATGGAAGATGAGGACGCACGCTACGTCGCGACTTGCCTGCAGCGGCTCGGGCACGAGTTTTCGCAACGGCGGGCCGGACGCAATGATCTGCTGGAGTCCTATCTGACGTCGGCCTTGCTACTGACAGCGCGCCTCTCTTCTGAAGGGCAGGAAGATCAGGCGGCCGCCGATGAGAATGAGCGACGCATGGAACTGCTTCACGGCCTGATACAGCGGCATTTCAAGTCGCATGAGCCGGCCGCCTTCTATGCCAGGGCGCTCGGCATCTCGCCGACCCACCTCAACCGGATCGTGCGCGCCACGACCGGCTACGGCGCGCATGAATTGATTGCCCGCAAGCTTCTCGATGAGGCAAAGCGCGAGTTGGTCTTCACCTTTGGCAGCGTCCAGGAGATCGCCTATCGCCTTGGTTTCTCGGATCCCGCCTATTTCTCGCGCTTCTTTCTCAAGCAGGCCGGCCAGACGCCCAGGTCATGGCGCATGGCGGAGCGAGCCAAGCTTGGCGTCTAGCTGCTATCTGACATCAGCATTTGCAAGCAACCTGCCTTAGGCATCGCTCGGCGCACGGACTATTCCCCGGCAAAACTGCGCTGGAGGTGAACGTCGATAGGAGTTGTCAGGCGTTGCTTTATCTGCCGTGAAGCGGCTTACTCGGGTGCGGCAATACGAATAGGGCGGGTTCCGACCGGCGCGCCGGTCGCGCGGTCGATGGTGACGGGATCGATCTCCGTTCCGGTCTCGGCGTCGAAGAAGCGCGTCACCTTGCCCCCGCCGCGGTGCTTGCGTCCCCAGGCGCCGATCGCAAACAGAACCGGCAGAAAGTCGCGACCTGCTTGCGTCAGCACATATTCGTCCCGGGGCGGACGGTCTGAATAGCGGCGTTTCTCCAGCAACCCCTCCTCGGTGAGGGCCGAAAGCCGCCCCGTCAGCATTGTCGGCGCAATACCGAGGCTCTTGCGGAAATCATCGAAGCGGGTCAGCCCCGTATGGGCGTCGCGCAGGATCAGCATGCTCCATGCGTCTCCCACAAGCGCCAGGCTGCGGGCGATCAGGCAGGGTTGGTCCGAAAGATTCTTCATGTCGATATCTTTTCAGTAGTGACTTGATACTGATTTGATAGTAACTGATTGGTCATCGATGTTCCATGACAAAATGAAAGCGGAAGCCGATGAGTAAAAGAGAACGCGGCATTGCCCTAGTCACGGGCGCTTCCTCGGGCATTGGACTGGTGACGGCGCAAGCCCTGCGGCGCGATGGCTACCGTGTCTTCGGCACCAGCCGAAAGCCGATGGCCGATACGCCCGATGGGATCGCGATGCTGATCTGCGATGTCATCGACGACCAATCCGTGCAAAGCGTCGTCGACGAGGTTCTAAGCCGGGAAGGGCGGATCGATCTGCTCGTCAACAATGCCGGGATCGGCTTGCTCGGCGGGGCCGAGGAATCGACGACGGCGCAGGCGAAAGCGGTATTCGACGTCAACGTCTTCGGCACCATGCGAATGACGAATACGGTCCTGCCGGTGATGAGACGGCAGCGCCGAGGCCGGATCATCAACCTTAGCTCCATACTCGGGCTGATCCCGGCTCCCTATAACGCGCTCTACGCATCGACCAAGCACGCCATCGAAGGCTATTCGGAATCTCTCGACCACGAAGTGCGAACGCAGGGCATCCGCGTCGTGCTCGTCGAACCCGGTGTCACCCGCACCGCCTTCGAAGAGAACATCACGCGACCGGACCGACCGCTTGCCGTCTACGATGCGGCGCGCGCCAGCGCGCAGAGGCTGATGCGCGAAATCGTCGCGAAGGGCGATGCAGCCGAGGTGGTCGCCAGAGCCATCGTCCGGGCAGCCAACGCGGCATCGCCCAAGAGACGTTACACTGCCGGAAAAGCGGCAGGACAGATCCGCTTCATCCGCCGCTTTCTGCCCGAGTCCTTCGTCGACAAGAGCCTTCGCAAATTCAACAGGCTTCCCGATTGAGCGTTCATCGCTGCACGACCGGCGCTGCCGGCTCACACAGAAACGAAAGTTCGTATGATGAAAGCATTCCTGATCGATCGCTATAGGAAAGGCGGCGCCCTACAGCTCGGCCAAAGTCCTGAACCGCAGTTGCGTGACAACGACGTCATCGTCGAGATTCATGCCGCTGGCGTGAACCTTTTGGACGGCAAGATCCGGGACGGAGAGTTCAAACTGATCCTGCCCTACCGCCTCCCGCTGGTACTCGGTAACGATGTCGCCGGCGTTGTGGTCCAAGTGGGGGCCAATGTCCGACGATTCAAGCCCGGTGACGAGGTCTATGCCCGTCCGGCCCAGGATCGGATCGGCACATTTGCAGAGTATATCGCCATGGACCAGGCCGATGTAGCAATGAAGCCCGCCAATCTGACCATGGAAGAGGCAGCATCCATTCCGCTTGTCGCGCTGACGGCGTGGCAGGTGCTTGTGGAGCGAGCCAACTTGCGCAAGGGGCAGAAGGTTCTGATCCATGCCGGCTCGGGCGGCGTGGGCACGATCGCGATCCAGCTTGCCAAGCATCTCGGCGCATATGTGGCCGCGACCACGAGCACGGCAAATGTCGCTCTTGTGAAAAGTCTCGGCGCAGACGTCGTGGTCGACTACAAGAAGGATAATTTCGAAAAAGTGCTGCAGGGCTATGACGTCGTGCTGAACAGCTTAGGGAAGGAGACGCTGGACAAATCCCTTGCTGTTTTGAAAGCCGGCGGGAAGCTGATCTCGATTTCCGGTCCGCCCGATCCGGACTTTGCGAGGCAGAACGGCTCTGGCTGGCTCCTGCAACAGGTCATGCGCCTGCTAAGTTTCGGCATCAGGAGAAAATCGAAACGCCAGGGGACCAGCTACGCGTTTCTCTTCATGACAGCGAACGGCGGACAGCTTGGACAGATCACCTCCCTGATCGAGGCGGGTAACATACGCCCGGTGATTGATCAGGTCTTCCCGTTCGAGAGGACCAATGAGGCGCTGGATTATGTCGAAACGGGTCGTGCGAAGGGGAAGGTCGTTGTCGCGGTGAAGTGACGCCGGCTGATTGGCACAGACACCGCAAAGTCGAAGACATGCTCGCAAAACTCAAGAACAGTTGTCGCATTCGCACCCGATGTGAACGCTGCGAACATATCGTCTTCACAAGTGCATACATAGCGCCTGCCAGCATCTTCTAGCTCTGATTTGTGAGCGCCGAGCCTAGCGCAGCACGAGGCGCAGCGCCTTTTGTGTCTCCCTGAGCAGTGGCAGGTAGCGAGCCGGCATGTCCGCGGCTGGCGCGTGCGCGGCCGGCGCACCGATGTTGATTGCCGCCACCGTTTGCCCGCGATCGTTCTCGACAGGAACTGCAATAGAGCAAAGGCCGATTTCCAGCTCCTGATCGATCACGGCGTAACCCTGCTCGCGCACGCGCCGGAATTCGGTCACCAGTTCCTCGACATCCGTCTTGGTGTTCGGCGTATTGGGCTTGAGGTCGGTGCGGGCAAGGATTGCTCTGGCGTCTGCCTCTGGGAGCGCTGCCAGCAGCACACGCCCCATCGAGGCACAGAAGGCGGGAAGACGGCTGCCAGGCGTCAGGTTGATCGACATGACACGACGCTGCGAGGCGCGCGCGATGTAGACGATTTCCGTGTTGTCGAGCACGGAGGCAGATGCGCTCTGCCCGGCTTTTTCTGACAGTTGATCCAGATGCGGCTGAATAAGGACGGGCAGGGGCGTTGCCGAGAGGTAGGCATGCCCGAGACGCAGGATCTTCGGCGTCAGGGCGAAGAACTTGCCGTCGTAGTCGGCATAGCCGAGCTCGGCGAGTGTCAGCAATGAGCGCCGAACCGTGGCGCGGTCGAGGCCAGTCAGCTTCGCGGCCTGCGCAATCGAAAGACGCTGGCGCGTCTCCTCGAAAGCTTCGATCACCTTCAATCCTCGAGCAAACCCGCTGACAAAATCAGTTTCACGCATCGCCGTTCTCCTCGCTATAGTTTGTGCGATATACGAACAAATGTCAAATAACGCACAAACTATTTGACGACGGTTTTGCGGAGGCGCTTATTGCGCGCATTCGACAGCAGATTGCGGGAGGCCATATGGCGAAGATCGTATCGTTGAAGGAAGCCGTCGCCGAGAACGTAAGGGATGGCGACACCGTCGCCATGGAGGGCTTCACCCATCTCATCCCCTATGCCGCCGGCCACGAGGTGATCCGCCAGGGCAAGAGGGACCTTTTTCTGATCCGCATGACCCCGGACATTCTCTACGACCAACTGATCGGGGTCGGAGCTGCGCGCGGCATGAAGTTCTCCTGGGGCGGTAATCCGGGCGTTGGCTCGTTGCACCGTTTCCGCGATGCAGTGGAAAATCAGTGGCCGCGGCCGCTGGAGATTGAAGAACACAGCCATGCCGCCATGGCCAATGCCTACGAGGCAGGCGCTGCGAACCTGCCCTTCGCGGCGCTGCGCGGCTACATCGGCGCCGATCTTCCAAAGGTCAATCCGAACATCAAAACCGTGACATGCCCGTTCACGGGCGAGGTCCTTGCCGCCGTTCCGGCCATTCGCCCCGATGTCACGATCATTCACGCGCTGCGGGCCGACCGCAAGGGCAACGTCCTGCTCGAAGGCATTGTCGGCGTCCAGAAGGAGGCGGTTCTCGCCGCCAGACGCTCGATCGTGACGGTCGAGGAGATCGTCGACGCGCTCGACCCGCCATCGCCGAACTCCGTCGTGCTGCCGACCTGGGCTGTAACCGCCGTCGCGAAAGTTCCAGGTGGCGCATTCCCGTCCTATGCACAGGGCTACTATCCGCGCTCCAATGCCTTCTACATCGCTTGGGACGAGATCGCCCGCGATCGCGACACCTTCCTGAACTGGATCGACGAGAACGTCATGCAGGCAAGCCCCGAAGACTTCGCCAAGCATGCCAAGAAGGTTGCGTGAGGAGGCCAGGATGAACGACTTTACCCCCACCGAAATGATGACCATTGCCGCAGCGCGCGCGCTGACCAATGACGATGTCTGCTTCGTCGGCATCGGCGCACCGTCGGCCGCCTGCAACGTTGCACGCCTGACCCATGCACCGGATATCACGCTCATCTACGAGAGCGGCACGGTCGGTACGAAGCCGGATGTGCTGCCGCTCTCGATCGGCGATGGCGAACTTTGCGACACCGCACTGTTTACCGTCTCGGTGCCGGAAATGTTCCGCTACTGGCTGCAGGGCGGCCGCATCACCACCGGCTTCCTCGGCGGTGCCCAGATCGACAGGTTCGCCAACCTGAACACCACGGTCGTCGGTCCCTATGACCATCCCAAGGTTCGCCTGCCGGGCGGCGGCGGGGCGCCGGAGATCGCCAGCAATTGCGGCCAGATCTTCATCACCATGGCGCTTTCCAAGCGTGGCTTCGTGGAGAAACTACCCTTCATCACCTCGATGGGTCACGGCGAAGGCGGCAATCACCGAGAGCGCCTCGGCATGAAGACCAAGGGCCCGACCCGCGTTATCACCGATCTGTGCATTCTCGAGCCGGCTCCGGTGACGAGAGAACTCACCGTTGTCTCGATCCATCATGGCGTCAACCGCGAGCAGATCGTCGAGAACTGCGGCTGGGCGATCAAGTTCGCCGACCATGTGATCGAGACGCCTGTTCCAACCGAAATCGAACTTGCGACGCTGCGCGACATCAATGCGCGCACCAAGAAAGCCCATCAGGGCAACAAGGAGGCCGCGTAGAATGGCTGACGCTTACATCTGTGACTATATCCGCACGCCGATCGGCCGCTTTGGCGGCTCGCTCTCGACCGTTCGCGCCGATGACCTCGGCGCCGTGCCACTGAAGGCGCTGCTGGGGCGCAACGGCAAGGCCGATTGGGAAGCCGTCGACGACGTCATCTTCGGCTGCGCCAACCAGGCTGGCGAGGACAACCGCAACGTTGCCCGCATGTCGTCACTGCTCGCTGGCCTGCCCGTCTGCGTATCCGGCACAACAATCAACCGCCTATGCGGTTCGGGTATGGATGCCGTGATTGCGGCAGCCCGTGCGATCCGTGCCGGCGAGGCGGACCTGATGATTGCCGGCGGCGTGGAGAGCATGTCGCGCGCACCCTTCGTCATGCCGAAAGCCGAGACAGCCTTTTCGCGCAATGCCGAGATCTACGACACCACGATCGGCTGGCGCTTCATCAATCCCCTGATGAAGCAGCAGTACGGCGTCGACTCGATGCCGGAGACGGGCGAAAACGTCGCCGAGGACTACAAGGTCTCGCGCGAGGACCAGGACGCCTTTGCCGTTCGCAGTCAGGCCAAGGCCGCCGCCGCGCAGGCCAATGGCCGGCTGGCAAAGGAGATCACCTCCGTCTCCATCGCCCAGCGCAAGGGCGAACCCGTGATCGTTGAGAAGGACGAACATCCGCGCGCAACGACGATGGAAGCGCTTGCCAAGCTTTCCACTCCCTTCAGGAAGGAAGGCGGAACGGTGACGGCCGGCAACGCATCCGGCGTCAACGATGGCGCTGCTGCCCTTGTCATCGCGAGCGAGGCCGCTGCCAGGAAACATGGGCTGACGCCAATCGCCCGCATCCTTGGCGGAGCAACCGGCGCCGTGCCGCCGCGTATCATGGGCATCGGCCCTGTTCCAGCCTCGCGAAAGCTGATGGCCCGGCTCGGAATGACACAGGACCAGTTCGATGTGATCGAACTCAACGAGGCCTTTGCGTCGCAGGGGCTGGCAGTTCTGCGCGAACTCGGCATTGCCGATGACGACGGCCGCGTCAACCGAAATGGCGGGGCGATCGCGCTTGGCCATCCGCTTGGCATGTCCGGCGCGCGCATCACCGGCACCGCTGCGCTCGAGCTGCGCCAAACCGGTGGACGCTATTGTCTCTCGACCATGTGCATCGGAGTCGGTCAGGGAATTGCAATTGCCCTCGAGCGGGTCTGAAATGTTGCAAAAAGGAAACGGCGGGGATGCCGCGCCGTTTCCGCTCGGCGCCTGTCTTACGGCATCAACTGGCCACCATTAACCTCGACGATCTGTCCGGTCACGTAGCCTGAGAGCGTCGGAGAAGCGAGGAAGAGATAGGCGCCGACACAATCCTCGGGCGTCCCGACGAACCCCATCGGAATGGATTTGCGTTGGATCTCCATCTGCTCGTCGTTCGTATAGCGATCATGAAACGGCGTGGCGATAACACCGGGCGCCACCGCATTGACACGGATGCGATCGGGAACGAACTCCTTGGCATGGCCGCGGGTAATGGTCGAGACGAACCCCTTTGACGCAGCATAGAGCACGGCACCGTTGCCACCGCCGTTGCGCGCCGCAATCGAGGTCGTGTTGATGATGAAGCCGCCCTGTTTCTTCAGCCAGGGATGGGCTGCGCGCGTGGCGGCAAGCACCGAGCGCGCGTTCAGATCCATGACCTTCGTGTAGTGTTCGTCGGTATATTCGGCGGTCGGCTTGCGGCCAAGCATGCCGCCGGCATTGTTGATCAGCCCGTCGAGATGCCCGAAGGTTCTGGCCGTCTCCTCGACGACGCGTTCCGTCTCGCCCTCCTGCGATACGTCGCCATGAACGAGGTGCACGGTACCACCAGCTGCCCGTATTTCGTCGGCAAGCGCTTCAGCGGGCTCCCGGCTTGCATTGTAGTGAATGCCGACTTTCATCTCCTGGGCGGCAAAGGCGCGCGCAAGCGCTGCCCCGATACCAGTCGAAGCGCCGGTGATCAGCACCGCCTTGCCGGCAAGGTCCGGAATTTTGATGGATGCAAGCAATTGAGCAAGATTTGCCATGGCAGCGATAGCCTCCAGGAAATTGATGGGACGGGTAAAGGGCAAGTTGGTTGCAGGGAGCTTATCAGCCACCATCGACACCCGGCAATGCCATATCCGCTATGGCGCCAGATCGAGTTCCGGATAGTGCCGAAAGATCCCTTCCTCGTTAAAGGCGAGCCGGCGTTCCGACCGTAAATACGCGGCGATGTTCGGCCGCTTGGCGACGGCATCGTGCAGCCCTGTCAGCCCCGGATAGTTGGCCGCATAGGCATTCATGGCTTTCGGAAAGGCATACCGCAGACCCTCAATCACCTGAAATAGCGACAGATCGACGTAGCTCAGCGTATCGCCGACGATGTAGCTTGATCCCCTTTGATTTTGTTGCAGCACTTGTTCGAAGTAACCGAGAAATTTCGGAATGCGTTCAACGATAAAAGCTTGGGAGCGGGCTTTTGCCGCTTCCTTCTGATCCTCGTAGTAGAGCGATGTCGCGATGGGGTGATGCGTGTCGTGCACCTCCGCCACCAGATCCGTGATCGTCAGCTGCAAGCCGTTGGCGACATAACGCAGCTTTTCATCGTCCGGCGCGAGACCGAGTTTCGGACCGAGATAGAAAAGAATGTTGGCCACATGCGAGACAATAAGCTCGCCATCTTTGAGAAACGGTGGCGCGAATGGAATGTGGGGTTCATTCTTGCTCCTCATAAGCTCCAGCATGGCGCCCGTGCCCATCCCGCGTCCGGACTGTCTGGACACGTCGACATAGTCCGCCAGGGCGTCTTCCAACGCCAGGCGCACGAACTCGCCACGGCCTTGAATACCATCCCAATAATAGAGTTCATAGGCCATGAGTTCCTCCCGGTGGCCAGCATCAGTCATCAGTGATGCGTATGCTGCTCGTTGCGCTTGCGGGTCGCAGCGGCCTTCTTTGCAGAAGCGGAGCGCTCGGCTGCGGAACGCGATGCGGAGGCGGCACCGCCTTTGCGCCCACCCTTTTCGGCTGCCTCGTGGGTATCCTTCTTGCCCCGGCCGGAACCGGATTTGTTGCCGCCGCCGCTTTCCTTGTTGACCGTCGCCCACGCCCGTCGTTCGGCCTCCTTGGTGGAAACGCCGCGTTCTTCGTAGCCTTCCTCGATGTGTTCGGCCTTGCGTTTTTGCTTGTCCGTATAAGCGGATTTATCGCCTCTTGGCATGACTGCTTCCTTTCTGACAAAAAAAGGCAACCAACAACTTCGTGAAAAGTTCCAGCGACGCGGCAATGCGCGGGTGGCCGCCTGGCGACTTTGAAAAGAGGCACTCCGACCCCGTCGGCCTATTTGCGATAGTACTTGCGCGACGCCGCCATCATCTTTTCGAAGGTGCGAAAATGCAGCGCAGACCGTGTGTCAGGGAAGAACAATGCGACCAGGTTATCGATCGCATAGACAAGGATCAGGGCGAGGGCCAGATAGGTGATAGCGGCGATGACGAGAACGGTCATTCTACCCTCAACGGCGCAATGAAGGGATAGCACTCCCGATACGAACAAGGATGTGCGAGGGAGCTTCCGCTCATGCTGATACTCCCACTGCCGCTATCAACATCCGAGCGGGAGTTTGGTTCCATTGCCAATTGCCGCCGCAGCATTTTTTCCGCTACGTCAAAGCTATGCGGGTTCATCTGTGGTTCGTCCCCCGAAGCGCCCTTCGCGCTCCCTTGGAAATCGATAGAGCAGAAGCAATGCAATCATGTGACGCAGGGCGCCACCGTGATCCTCCGTCACAGTCGAAACCAGATGGTCACGCCGATTTGCGGCCGGCTGTTTTCTTCGGAGCCGCAACCTTCGCGGCGCCATTTGCTTTTGGAGTGGAGGCGGCGCGCTTGCGCGACTTCACTTCCTTGCCATCCAGAGATGCGGCGGACCCTTCAAGCGCCTGGCGCTCGGCCCGGGCTTGCTCCCAATGTGCGAAATCTCGTCCCGCTGGCCGCCCTTCCTCTTCCCAAAGCGCATAGGCACGTTTCCTGATCCACTCTTCGCGCGTTTCTGTCATCGCCGATCTCCTCAGATAATGCCCGTGGTCTAACGCGACACTGGCGCCAGAGTTCCAGAGGAATGACGCTGATTCAAGCAATTTTTGACACGCTGCAAAAAGAAATTCTGCATTGCAGCATTCAGCCATTGAACAGCGCGCGCATTTTTGCTTCCCCGCGAACGATTTGACGCAAGAAAGGCGGGCCACTTCACGCCCATGGGTGCACAATTGAACGTCGCAGCTTTAGCGTTATAGTTCAATGCAATGTTTTATCTCATATCGACCTATTGGCCGCATATTCTATTCGTTGTTTCGCTCGCCATGGGCGCCGCGGCAGCGATCCACGCAGCCATGACCAAGGAGGAGGTGCGCGCTGCGATCGGCTGGGTCGGCGTGATCATCCTCTCGCCGATCATCGGCGCCGTACTCTATGCGCTCGCCGGCATCAATCGGATCCGCCGCGCTTCGCTCAGCCTTCGGCGCGATGCCCTGATCCCCGAAGCGGACCTCGATGAGCTGGAAAGCTTCGACGCCGACACCGATATCGTCATCAGCGGTTTCGGCCGTCGCTTCGCCGCCCTCCAGACGCTCGGTGACCGCGTCGCCCGCAATCCGCTCGCAACCGGCAACGCGATCGACATGCTGGAGACGGGCGACGACTGCTATGGCGCAATGAAGGCGGCGATCGACAGCGCCAAGCGGAGCGTTCTCCTTGAGACTTACATCTTTGACCGTGATCCAATCGGACTGAGGATAGCCGATTCCCTCATTGCCGCGGTTAAGCGGGGTGTCGAGGTACGCGTGCTGATCGATGCCGTCGGCGCCCGCTATTCCGTGCCGAGCATACTCGGTTACCTTGCCGATGGCGGCGTTACCGTCTCAGTCTTCAATGGAAACGTCATCATCGGGTTGCGTTTGCCCTATGCGAACCTGCGCACCCACCGCAAGATCCTCATTGCCGATGGCCGCATCGCGCTGACGGGCGGCATGAACATCCGGGCAGGTTTCACACGCGAAATGGCCGGAGAGAACTTCGCCCGCGACACCCATTTCAGCGTCACCGGGCCTGTTGTCGCCGATCTCCTCAACGTCGCGGCCGAGGACTGGCGCTTCACTACCGGAGAGATCCTGCAAGGGGAGGCATGGCGAACCGCGATGCCCGAACGGCAGCCCGGCGATCCCGTCTTCATCCGCGTCGTGGCCTCCGGGCCCGACAGAAGCATCGAGACGAACCACAAGATGCTGATGGGCGCCTTCTCCATTGCGCGCAAGTCGATCCGCATCATGTCCCCCTACTTCCTGCCGGACCGCGAGCTGATCAGTGCACTGGCGACAGCGGCACGACGTGGTGTCGAGGTTGATATCATCGTTCCGGCTGTCAACAACCTCGTTTTGGTCGACCGGGCGATGACCGCGCAATTCGATCAGATCCTCAGCAGCTATTGCCGCATCTGGCGCTCCAACGGCGCCTTCAGCCACTCCAAACTGCTGTCGATCGACGGGGTCTGGTCCTATGTCGGGTCGTCCAACCTCGATCCGAGATCGCTGCGGCTGAATTTCGAGATCGACCTGGAGGTGCTGAACGAAGGCTTTGCCAACGAAATCGACGAGCGTATCGACGAAGCCATCAAATCGGCTTCGCCGGTCACGCTGCAGGGGCTACGCGCGCGTCCTTTCGCAGTCCGGCTGATTGAGAAGGTCCTGTGGCTCGGATCGCCTTACTTGTAGCGGATTTCTGGGGTTATGACGTGGCAACTTCCAATGCCCGGCCTATAATCCGGTTAGAACCTCTTCGATCAACGGGGCGCCAGCAAACTCCGATGCATGCCAGAAAAGAAAGCCTGCCGGCCAAAATACTTGCGTCGATCCGCAATCGAAAAAAGCGGTTGGATGCGGCGCATTCGGAGGAAGAACCGCGCTCGGATGGCACTCTAATAGCTTCCTACAACGTCCACAAATGCGTCGGCAACGACCGGCGCTTCGACCCGGAACGCACCAGCCGCGTCATCCACGAAATCGATGCCGATGTGATCGCGCTGCAGGAAGCCGACACCCGATTTGGCGAGCGTACGGGCATTCTCGATCTTGGCAGATTGGAACGGGAGACCGGACTGATCCCGGTGCCGGTTAACGGCATGGCAAAGGCTCACGGCTGGCACGGCAATGTTGTGCTCTTCAAGAAGGGGTTGGTCCGCGATGTTCACCAGATCAACCTCCCTGGGCTGGAGCCGCGCGGCGCGCTTGTTGCCGAGCTTGATCTGGAGAGCGGCGGGGCCTTGCGCATCATCGCCGCCCATTTCGGCCTGCTTCGCCATTCGCGCGCGCAACAGGCCAAGATGCTGGTCGAGCTGATGGCCAGGAAGAGCGAGGTCCCGACCATCCTGCTCGGCGACCTCAATGAATGGCGACTTGGCGACCGTTCATCGTTGCACACGTTCCAGTCCGCGTTTGGTCCGCAGCCTATGGCAGTTCCAAGCTTTCCTGCACGACTTCCCGTGCTCGCTCTCGATCGTATCATGGCAAACCGCAAGGGCGTCGTGACAGCAGTCGAAGCCCACGACACGCCGCTCGCCCGCGTCGCTTCCGATCACCTGCCGGTCAAGGCAGTGGTCAATCTCAAGCGGGTGGAGGCGCTGAGCACGAAGAGCTAGCCTTCATCGACAATCTCAGCGCTGCCTTTTGTCTCCACATCGCACGGCACCGTCGTGATCGCGGTCGAAGCCTTGACACTGCCTGCGATCATGGCAGGTTTCTGCTCATCTCGACAGACACCTTGGACGAGGAGGTTGCGTGGTGCTTGTGGCCGGGGCTTTGCGACATGGGGCCGATGTGTTGCGTGGGCGTACATCGGCGGCGATTGCCGCCGCGATGACGAAAGGCAGGGTCGCGTGGTTGGCGACGGGCCTCGCCATCGCGCTTTTGCCGGCATCCGCCCGGGCCGAGGCCCCTCCGCCCCAGACTGCAGCCTCAAAGCAACAGATTGAGAAGCTCGTCGAAACGTGGAGGCAGTACTACCACAAAGCCGACAGCCTGCGCGACCGGCGGCAAGCCTTCGAAGACCTGATGGAATCCACTCCCGAGCCGACGCGCGTCCAAATCAGGTCCGTCGATGCCGGCGGTGTCGATGCGCAGCTCATCTGGCCGGCAAGACTGCATCATCCGCTCGGCCGGAGAGCCATTCTCTATGTTCACGGCGGCGGCTTTTACAGCGGTTCGCTGCGCACGCACCGAGCAATAGCCGGCGCGCTGGCCAAGGCAGCGTCAGCCGATGTGCTTCTCATCGACTACCGGCTCGCGCCCGACAACCCGTATCCCAATCAGATCGATGATACGTTGACCGCTTATCGGTGGCTGCTCGACTCCGGCTACGAGAACGACAACATCGTGCTCGTCGGTGAATCCGTCGGCGGGAACCTGGCGATTGAAGCCACGCTGCGGCAGATGCGAGTGAGGGGACCGCTACCCGCGGCCGTGGTTGCCATGAGCCCGCTCACCGACCTGGCCGCCACAGGCGCTTCTTTGATGGCGAACGCCAGCACCGATCCGCTGATCGACGCAGCTCAATTGGATCTCATACGCAAGGCCTATCTCGGAACACGCTCGCCCGCTGATCCCATGGTGTCGCCCCTTTACGGCGATATGACCGGGTTTCCGCCATTGCTTATGCAGGTCGGTTCGGGCGAGGCGCTTCTGGACGACACCTTGCGGTTGGCCGATACGGCCCGAAAGGCCGGCGTCGATGTCGAGACCGAGATCTGGCCCGGCATGATCCATCAGTGGCAGCTCTTCCCATTCTGGATCGATGACGCAAGAAAGTCGAACCAGCGCATTGCGGATTACGCGATCAAACATTTTGCTGACAAGCCACAACCGTAGTTTGCCCGATATCGGTACAACGGACGGCCATCGCGCCTTTCCAAGTAATTGATATAGCTATATATTTTTCCGATCGTCGAGCGAAGCAGCCGACCGCTTCGAAATTTGGCTGGCCCTTTCCACTTCGCTCGTCCTCCAGCACCGATCTGGTTCCGGCAAGGTTTTCGGTTCGTCCAGGCGCGCCGGCAGCCCCACTTTGCCTTTCGTGGTCGCAGGCGCGTAAGCTGGTTTCGCCTGCTTCTGAAACGAGTAGTCTGGCCATCTACCTTTGATGTGCCATCGCCACCCGTTCTTCTTTCGCCTGCTCGACGGTTCGATTCCGCGCGCTGGAAGCAGCCATATTCAAAGTTTGTCTGCCCCCATCAATCGAGATGCTGTGTAAGATTTCCCCATTCGAACCAGAGAGATCTTAGCTCAATCGGGCGGCGCTCGGGTCTCCTGGATGCCTTAGGGAACAGCATGGATCTGCAAAAAATCAAGACGCTACTTGACTTCGTCGGGCGTTCAGGTGTCTCGGAGCTGACGGTTAGGGAAGCCGGCACGACTATCATTGTCCGCAATCCACCGGCCTCGTCTCAACCCAGTCCAGCGACGCAATGGGAAAGTGCGCGGATCGCGCCGGCGGCACCGGAAGGACAGCCAGACCGGAGCTATGTTCACGCGCCACTGTCCGGCGTCGTGCACCAGTCCAACAGCCCCGGCGCCGCGCCGCTCGTCGCAGCCGGGGATGCCATCGAGGCGGGGCAGGCGCTCTGCATCGTCGAAGCCATGAAGGTCTTCACCACAGTTCCAGCGCCCTTCAGCGGGGTCGTCAAGCGCATTTTCTTCGAAGACGGGCAGGAAGTGAGCTTCGGCGATCCGCTCGTGGAGATCGGCTGATGCGCGCGCCCCTTCACGCCGCCCGGCAAGGCGGCCATTCCTTCACGTCCGTATTGATCGCCAATCGCGGCGAAATCGCCGCTCGCATCCGGCGCGCCTGCCTCGAACTGGGGCTGCGCCCGATCCTCGTCGCGTCCGAGGCCGACCGGACCACGGGTGCCCCGGGCGAAAAGGGCGGCCCGCTCTCGATCGGACCATCGGCGCCGGCGCGAAGCTATCTCAACCAGGCCGCCATCCTGCTTGCGGCGCGCGTCACGGGCGCCGAGGCAGTCCATCCGGGTTATGGGTTCTTGTCGGAAAATGCCGACTTTGCCGAGGCGGTCGAGAAGGCGGGACTGGTCTTCATAGGCCCGCCCGCTTCGGCGATCCGCATCATGGGCGACAAGATCGCTGCCAAGCGAGCGATGATGGCAGCCGGCGTGCCTTGCGTGCCTGGGCCGGGTGAGCCGCTGCCGGGGGATGCCGAGGCCGTGCGCGCCATCGCAGAAGAGATCGGCTATCCGGTCATCGTCAAGGCGGCCGGCGGCGGGGGCGGGCGCGGCATGCGCGTCGTGCGCGAGAGCGCCGAGGTCGCCGATGCGATCACCATCACCCGCGAAGAGGCGCGCCGCGCTTTCGGTAAGCCGGAGCTCTATATGGAGAAATTCCTGGAGCATCCGCGCCATGTCGAGTTCCAGGTGCTCTGTGACAATCACGGCAATGCCGTCTGGGTCGGTCATCGTGACTGCTCCATCCAACGGCGGCACCAGAAGGTTGTGGAGGAGGCGCCCGCGCCCGCCATTGCGCCGGAACTGGCGCAGAGGATCGGTGAGCGCTGTGCGGAGGCCTGCCGGCAGATCGGCTATCGCGGCGTCGGCACGTTCGAATTCCTTTACGAGCACGGTGAATTCTACTTCATAGAGATGAACACCCGCTTGCAAGTCGAGCACCCCGTCACGGAGATGACGGCTGGTGTCGACCTCGTGCACGAGCAGTTGCTAACAGCGCAGCGGGAGCTGCTCAGTCCGTCCCGCTTCCGCGGCGAGGCGCACGGCCATGCCTTCGAGTGCCGCATCAATGCGGAGGATCCCGCCACGTTCGTTGCCGCACCCGGACGCATTACAGCGGTGCGCTTCCCGAGCGGACCGGGAATTCGCGTCGATACGCATGTGTCAGCCGGATACCGCGTCTCTCCCTACTACGATTCCCTGATCGCCAAGCTGATCGTCCATGCACCAACCCGTGCGGCGGCGATCCGGCGCATGCAGGTCGCCTTGTCGGAAACTCGCATTGAGGGCATCTCCACCAACCTCCCGCTGCACGAGAGGATCTTCGCCGATGCCGATTTCGTCCGGGGCTGTGTCGATATCCATCATCTCGAAAAATGGCTGAGGGAGGAACCCCGTGTCCAGGCGTGACCGCTCGGCAGGCAGAAACACGATCGGCGATCTCTCCGATCCCGCTCTCATCTCCACGCTCACCGGGTGGCTGGAAGCCTCCGGCGCGCGCGAGCTGGAGATTCTCACGCAGGATGGCGGGGCGCTGAAGATTGTTCTTAGTCCCGGTGCGCGCTCAGCGCACGCCCTTGAAACCGCCCCGGAGGTGCGCGCAACCCTGCCCGAAGGCTGCGCTATCAAGGCGCCGATGGCCGGCTTCTTCCGCAGCACGCATCCTGGCGGCGCCGACGCTTCGCCGCTTGCCAGCGAGGGTCGGGCGGTCGAAGCAGGCGCCATTGTCGGCTTCGTCGAGGTTGGGCCACTGCTCTTGCCCGTCACCGCGCCCGAAGGGTTCGTCGTCGCCGAAATCCATGCCCGCACCGGAGACCTCGTCGGCTACGGCGATGCTATTCTGACGACGGAGTCCACCCGATGAACCTCCCGCAATCGACCACGTTCGCGTCACCCGCCTCAATCGTGCCGGACACAGACGCACTGGCGAAAATTTCCTTCATCGGCACGCGTGCCTTCCTCATGGAAGCGCCCGGCGCCTTCGACCTGCCGAACCAGCGGCGCATCTGGGCGCTCTCCCGCGCCCTCGAAGTTCGAGAGGAGGTCGCCGAAATCGTGCCGGGCATGACGAACCTGCTGGTGATCCTCAAGGAGACGCCGGAGACACCGGACATTATTGTTCACCAGCTTCAGGAGGAATGGAAGCGGGCACGCAGCGTCGACCTAGCCGGCCGGGACATCGAGATCGTCGTGACCTACGGCGGCGAACATGCGACGGACCTGCCGGCGCTGTGCGACCTTTCCGGCCTCAGCGACCGCGAGGTCGTGCGTATCCATCACGAAGGCACCTACCGCGTCTTCGCCCTCGGCAGTGCACCGGGCTTCGGCTATCTCTACGGGCTCGATCCGCGCATCCATATGCCGCGCAAGACCGTACCCTCGCTCAGCATGGCGCGAGGCTGCGTGACGATCGGCGGCATGCAGACGGGCGTTGCGGTGCTGACGGGACCGAATGGCTGGAATTCCATCGGCTTTGCCGAACTCCAGATGTTCGACCCTCTCGCGGCCACGCCGGCCATGATGGCCCCTGGCGACACTGTGCGTTTCCGTCCCGAAAGGATCGAATTGTGATCGATATCGTCGCAACAGGGCCGCTGAATACCATCCAGGACCTTGGCCGTCCGGGCTATCGCAATATCGGGGTTACGGCGTGCGGCGCGATGGATCCACTTGCGCTTTTGATCGGCAATATCCTCGTCGGCAATGCGCCAGAGGCTGCGGGCATCGAAGTACAGACCTTTCCTTTCAGCGTGCGCTTTGCCGCGCGAAGTGCTTTCGCCGTCACCGGCGCGGATTGCCGGGCGACGCTCGACGGGATCAACCTGCCGCCCTGGTGGGCTGCGCAAGCCAAGGCCGGTCAGGTATTGGAACTGTCGCCACCGCTCAAGGAGGCAAGAGCCTATCTCAGCCTTGCCGGTGGTATGGATGTTGCGCCTGTGATGGGCTCGCGGAGCACGTCGCTGCGCGGCGGTTTTGGCGGTCTTAACGGCAGGGTTCTTGCAACAGGCGACAAGGTTGCAACGGGCGCGGCGGCGGGAGCCTGTCTTCCAAAGGGCGGATTCGGCGTCGTTCCTCCGGCGGTGGCGTTGAAGGACGCCTTTCCCGTCGGTGAGGGCGGCTCGTTCATGATCCGCGCCCTGCCAGCGGGTGAGCATGATCTTTTCGGCGCCGATGTTGAGCGCTTCTGGAGCCAGCCCTGGAAGATCTCGGCGCGCAGCGACCGGACCGGTTATCGGCTAAGCGGCGATCCGATCCATCCGGTGGAGACGGTGGAGATGCGCTCGCACGGCGTGGTTCCCGGCGTCGTCCAGGTGCCACCGGCAGGTGAGCCGATCGTCCAGATGAGCGACGCCAATACGGCGGGCGGCTATCCGAAGATCGCGGGTGTCATCGAGGCCGATCTCTGGCGACTGGGGCAAGCGCGCATCGGCTCGATGCTGCGTTTCGTACCGGCCACGCATGCGGAAGCGAAGGCCATTGAGGGGGCGCTTGCCGCCTATATCGAGGACGTCAGGCAGACCGCCCGGCTGGTCAGCCAGGCGCTTAGCGCGATGGCATAGGGAGAATTTCATGAAGGTGGATCTCAATTCCGACATGGGCGAGGGTTTCGGTCCCTACCGGCTCTGCGACGACGAGGCGATGATGGATATCGTCACTTCCGCGAACATCGCCTGCGGCTTCCACGCCGGCGATCCCGAAACGATGGCGCGTATGGTGCGCCTTGCACGGGAGAGGGGAGTGGATGTAGGCGCGCATCCGGGCTTGCCCGACCGGCAGGGTTTCGGCCGCCGCGAACTCCCCTTCGGCCCTGACGAGCTGCGCCAGCAGCTGCTCTACCAGCTCGGCGCGCTGATCGCGATCGCCAAGGCAGAGGGTGTGACGGTTTCCCATCTCAGCTTCCACGCTGCGATGGGAAACATGGTCAACCGTGACCCGGTGCTCGCTGCCGCAATGATGGCGGCGATCCGTACGGTCGACCCCGATCTTATCGTTTTTGGCACGGCCGGCAGCATCATCGAGCGCGCCGCGATTGAGGCCGGGCTGAAAACGCTGACCCTCTTCCTTGCCGACCGCGCCTATGACGCGGAAGGAAAGCTCGTGCCGCGCGGCCAACTGGGCGCACTTGTCAAGGACGAGGCCGCAGTGCGCACCCGCGTGCGGCAATTCCTCCTCGACGGTACTGTCACCGCCATCGACGGAGCCGTCATTCCCATGCGCGCGCGTTCCATCCTCGTGCACAGCGATACGCCGGGCTCGCTCGACCTCGCTCGCACCGTCCGCAGCGAGATCGAGGCGGCCGGCGGTGCGGTGACGCCTGTTTCCAAGCTCCTGTGATGAATGCCATCGCCAATCCCTCATCCGTTTCATCGAAAGCAACGATCATGCCCGCCATTGCCGACCGTCTGAAGAACGTTTCCGTTTCCGCCTCCGCCGCCATGACGCAGCGCGCCCGCGACCTTGCGGCAAAAGGTATCAAGGTCATCAGCCTTTCCTCCGGCGAACCCGATTTCGCAACGCCAGCCAATGCCATCGAAGCGGCCCATGCGGCGGCCCTTGCCGGAGATACGAAATATCCGCCGCTCGACGGCACGCCGGCGCTTCGCCAAGCCATCGCCCGCAAGTTCAAGCGGGACAACAATCTTGATTACGATCCCTTTGAGATCGTCGTTGCCGGCGGCGGCAAGCAGATCATCTTCAATGCCGTGATGGCCACCTGCAACCCGGGCGACGAGGTCGTTATCCCATCGCCCTCCTGGATCAGCTATGCGGATATCGTGAAGTTAGCCGGCGGCATACCAGTGCCGGTCGATTGCCCACAACAGAACGGGTTCAAGCTGCGTGCCGACGATCTCGATGCGGCGATTACCCCGCGCACAAAATGGCTGTTCCTCAACTTCCCGAACAACCCGACGGGCGCTGCCTGCTCGCGGGCGGAGATGAAGGCCATCGCAGAGGTAATGCTCAAGCACCCACATGTCTGGATCATGACCGACGACATGTACGAGCACCTCATCTATGACGGTTTCGAATTCTGCACCATTGCAGAGGTCGAACCACGTCTCAAGGATCGCGTACTGACGGTCAACGGCGCCTCAAAGGCCTATGCTATGACCGGCTGGCGGCTCGGCTTCTGTGGCGGGCCAAAGGACCTCATAAAGGCGATCAGCAATGTCAACGGCCAAAACAGTGGCGGTACGTCGACCATCACCCAGGCCGCTGTCGCAGCTGTGCTTGACGGTCCACAGGACCTGCTCAGGGAACGGGCGGCGATCTACCGGGAGAGGCGCGACTTCGTCGTCGCCCGGCTTGGCGAGATCGAGGGCATCCGCTGCCACAAGCCCGAAGGGGCGTTCTACGTCTTCCCGAACATCGCCGAACTCATCGGCCGCACGAGCAGCGGCGGGCGAAAGATCGAGACAGACACCGATTTCGTGCTGGCGCTGCTCGACGAGCATCACGTGACGACCGTGCAGGGCGCAGCCTATGGCATGAGCCCTTTCTTCCGTATTTCCTATGCCACGAGCATGCAACAGCTGGACGAGGCCTGCGGACGCATCGCCGAATTCTGCTCTGGCCTGCGCTAACCTTGCCCCTTGAGGCGTGCGGTAAGGTCCATGAGGATCGACCGCACGGCAAGCGCAGGCTCCGACAGCTCGCTCTGGTCGGAAACGCACAGCGACAGTGCTTCCTCAATCTTCGGCGCGATCATGCGCGAGACAAGCGGTTCGGAAGATTCCGCGATGATCCGCTCGACGATGGCGCGTGGCATGATGGTCGCGCCGACGCCGCCTGAAACCGCCCGCGCCAATGTGCGGACAACTTCCACTTCCGCCACGACGTTGAGGGAGACGCGGGCGCGAGTGAAGGCGAGATCGATGGCGCGGCGCACAAAATTGTAAGGCGGCGGCAGGAGAAGCGGCAGGTCGTTGAGCGCGCTCACCGGCAGCGGCGCCTCGCCTGGCTCGATGCGGAAATCGCGGTGGGCGACGAGACGGAACTCCTCGACGAAAACGGGCTCGAAGCGCACACCCTTGATCGGCCCCGTGCCGTGGATCAACGCCATTTCCAGCCGACCGTTCATGATCATCTGGCTGTAGGTCTGCCCGACGCTTTCGGTGAGGTGCAGCAGGATGCCGGGATGGCGTTTGCGCGTTTCAGTAAGGAGATCGACGGAGAGCGTCGCCGCGCTCGAAAAGGGCACGAGGCCGACCGAGACGCGCCCGACGAGCGTCGAGCCGGCAGCCTTCACGTCGGCTTGCGCCTGCTCCATCTGACGCAGGACGATCTGAGCATGGCGGTAGACGGCCTTGCCGGGCTCCGTCATGGAGACGCCCTGCTGACTGCGGATCAGGAGCTTCTGTCCAAAGTGCTCCTCCAGCGCGGCAAGCTGCTGGCTGAGTGCGGGCTGGGCGATGTGCAAAACGTCGGCGGCACGCGTAATGCTGCCGGTGTCGACGATGACGATGAAGGACTTGAGACGCCTGGTATCCATATGCGAGCCTGTCTTGTTTGGCCTCGCATGTTACAGGCCGAAGAGGCGGCGGCAAGCCCATAAGCCTTGCTTATCCATCCAGATTCAAACGGTCTTATCCAGAGCCGGAAAGCTTCGCTACTCTCTTTTCCAGCAACAGGGGAACTCCAATGTCATTTTCCGATTACAAAACGGCACTCGTGACCGGAGCATCCTCGGGGATCGGTGCCGCGGTCGTTGAACGGCTCCGGCGCGAGAACCTCGAAGTGCATGCAGTGGCCCGCAGCGCAAAGGCGCTCCAGGACCTGGCCGAGCGCACTGGCTGCATTCCCCACGCCATCGACGTCACCGATCGCGCCGCGCTCGCCAAACTCGCCGGCGAAGTGGACTTCGACATCCTGGTAAACAATGCCGGCGTCGATCGGCCGAAGAAGTTCCTCGAAGCGGAGGATGGCGACATCGACCTCCTGGTCGACGTCAACCTGCGTGCGGTCCTCCATCTGTGCCGGTTGATCGTCCCGGGCATGGCTGCGCGCGACCGCGGCCATGTCATCAACATTTCGTCGATTGCCGGCATCTACAATTTCGGCGGCAACTCCACTTATCACGCGACCAAGGCCGGCGTCAGCATGCTGTCGAACCAGTTGCGGATCGATACGTTCGGCAAGCGGGTTCGAGTAACGGAGATCTGCCCCGGCCGTGTTGCAACCGACATCTTCAGCCACGTGCACGGCAATGATCCGTCGGTACGGGAACGCTTCATCGACGGTTTCGAGCTACCGCAGGCCTCTGACATTGCTGACGCCATCGCCTTCGCGATTGCAGCGCCCATTGCCGTCAACATCGGTCACATGGAAATCACGCCGACGCTCCAGGTGATGGGCGGCCTGCAGACGGCGCGCCCACAGGCCAAGGAGCCGCAGCCGTGAAGGGCTTCGATCTCGCCGACATCCTCGCCAATCCGGAATATGTTGCCATGCTCGCGCATGGCATTGAGATGACCTTCGTCATCGCCATCTCATCCTGGCTGCTGGCGATGAGCCTTGCGCTGCTGCTGCTCGCCATCCGTTTTGCGCCAGGCCGCATCGGCAATTCCGTCGTGGCCGCCTACGTTTCCTATCACCGCAACGTGCCGACGCTTGTGCAATTGATGCTCTGGTATTTCGGCATCTACACGATCTTGCCTTCAGGACTGTCCGACTGGCTTTCGGCCCATTCGGCGGAGGTGATCTTCGCGATCATCGGACTCGGCCTCTGCCAGGCCGCCTATTTCAGCGAGGACCTGCGTTCGGGCCTGCGCTCGGTCAATCCGGGCCAGATGGAAGCGGCGCGCGCCCTCGGCCACGGTTACGTCTCGGCCATGCGCTTCGTGCTGATCCCGCAGGGTGTGCGCAACGCGCTGCCAGCCCTCGTCAACCACAGCGTTTCGCTCTTCAAGAACAGCAGCCTTGCCATCGTGATCGGGGCCCCGGAACTCAGTCATGCCATCAAGGAGATCGAAAATCTCAGCTTCCGTACCTTCGAGATCTACCTGATCGGCACGCTCCTCTACCTCTTCTTCTCCCTGATGATCATGACCGCCGGCGCCTACGTCACTTGGCGGGCCGATCCTGCGAATGGAGCCAGACGATGATCCACGACCTGATCGCCATCATCGACGAATACTGGCTGCTGCTCCTCATTGGGCAATATCCGAACGGACCACTCGGCGGCCTTGCCAATACACTGATCCTCTCGGCCTTGAGCATCGCAATCGCCTTTCCGTTCGCCATCCTGCTCGCCTTCGCGCGCCTTTCGACGTATCGGACGCTGCGTTTGCCGGTGACGATACTGGTCTATGTGACACGCGGCGTGCCTCTATTGATGCTGGTGCTGTGGAGCTATTTTCTCGTGCCGCTGCTGACGGGCGCCGACGTGCCGAGCTTCTTCACCATGTTGGCCACCCTCGTTGTCTACCAGGGCGCGTTCCTCAGCGAAATCATCCGCGCCGGCATCCTCGCTCTCGGGCAGGGCCAGATGGATGCGGCCCGCGCCCTCGGCCACAGCTACTTCGGCGCGATGCGCTACGTCATCCTGCCGCAGGCGCTCTACAACATGATCCCGAGCATGCTGTCGACCTTCGTGGCGACGATCAAGGACACGACACTCGGCTACGTCATCAATGTGCCGGACCTCACCTTCGCTGCCAGCCAGGTCAACAACCAGCTCCTCACGCAGCCCTTCCAGGTCTTCCTCATCCTCGCGTTGACCTACTACCTGATCTGTTGGTCGCTCACCTCGCTCACCAATGTCATCGAGCGGCGGATCACGCGCCGGCGCGCGGGACTTGCCCCCAAGCGTCGTGGCCAACTTGCGATTTCCCTGACACCCAATGCGACGGAGCAGCCATGACCGCTTCACTATCCACATCCGGGAAGGATCAGACGATCCGGCTTGCCGATGTCCGCAAGAGCTACGGCGACTATGACGTGCTGAAAGGGATCGACGCTGCGGTTTCGCGCGGCGAAGTGGTCGTCATCTGCGGCCCGTCGGGTTCGGGCAAGTCAACGCTGATCCGCACAGTGAACCGGCTGGAGGAGATCAACAGCGGCTCGATCTTCTTCGAGGGGCAGGACATCCACGCGCCGATGAGCGGCCGGGAGCTGAACCGCCTGCGCAGCCGCATCGGTTTTGTCTTCCAGAGCTTCAACCTCTTCCCGCATCTTTCTGCGGTCGACAACATCGCCATGTCGCCGATCCGCGTGAAGGGCATAGCGCCCGCGCAGGCGCATGAAAAGGCGCTAAAGCTCCTCGAGCGTGTCGGCCTTCGCGAAAAGGCGGACTCCTATCCGGCACAACTCTCCGGCGGCCAGCAGCAGCGTGTAGCGATTGCCCGCGCGCTCGCGATGGAACCACCCGTCATGCTCTTCGACGAGCCGACCAGCGCGCTCGACCCGGAAATGGTTGGCGAGGTTCTGAGTGTGATGAAGTCGCTGGCGGCCGAAGGCATGACCATGATGTGCGTCACGCACGAAATGGGTTTTGCCCGCGATGTCGCTGACCGCATCTGGTTCATCGACGGCGGCCAGATCATCGAGACGGCCACCCCAGAGGAATTTTTCAAAAGCCCGAAGCATCCCCGCGCGCAGCGGTTCCTCGCAGACCTGCGTCACTAATACCAACCACAAAGGAGAACAGTTATGAAGTGCAGGCATCTCATCGTCTCGGCAACAGTCGCGGCGGCAGCGCTCGCCGGCCCGGTCAAGGCCGACCAGCTCAACGACATCATGACGAACAAGACGCTGCGTTGCGCGACCTTCGCGGACGTGCCGCCATTCGCTTCACCAGATGCGAAAACGCGCGAAATGGCAGGCTTCGACGTCGATTTGTGCGGCGCGATTGCCCGCGAACTTGGTGTGAAGGCCGAGATCAAGCCAGTTTCGGTCGAAGCCCGCGTTCCGGAAGTCAAGCTGGGTCGCGTCGATATCACCGTGGCCAATCTCGCCTATACCAAGAGCCGCGCCGAGCAGATCCAGTTCAGCGATCCCTATTACCTCGCCAAGGAAATGCTGATCGTTCCGGCAGATGACCCCGGCAAATCGAAGTCCGACTATGTCGGGCAGCGCATCGCATCCACCAAGGGCTCGACCTCGGAAATGTCCATCAAGCTCAACAAGTCCGAACCGCTGACGTTCCAGGATACCGCCTCGGCCTATCTCGCCGCCCAGCAGGGCAAGGCGCGCGGCATGGTCGCCAACACCATGACGACAACCAAGCTGGTCAATGAGTCGAAGACCAAGGGCAAGGCGATGCGCATGATCCCCGAACCCATGCTGTTTCAGCCGATCGGCATCGGCATGGCAAAGGACCAGCCGGCGCTGACGGCCAAGATCAACGAGGTGCTCCACAAACTTGATGACAGCGGCGAGATCAACAAGATCTGGGACAAATGGCTTGGCCCAGACACCGAATACAAGATGACCCGCACGGACAAAGTCGCGCCGCTCTCCGAGCTGAAGTTCGACCCGATTCCCTGATGGGGAAGGGCCCACGTAGCTGCTCGTTTTCCGAAATGGATTGAACAACTTCAACGGCGGGCTCCGTGCCCGCCGCTACTACCAACCGTGGGAAAAATCATGACGCATATCAAGAAAATGCCCGTCCGCCCGTCCACCGCCGAAATCGAAGCGCTCGCCAAATTCTCGCCGGCAACCATTCACGAGGCGCAGGGGCGCCGCGGGGCGCTCTCCTCGCGCATCAAGCCGGTCGACTATCGTATGAAGCTATGCGGCCCAGCGTTCACCGTGCGCTGCGCGCCGCGCGACAACATCATGCTTCAACTCGCGATCAATTATGCACAGCCCGGGGATATCATCGTCGTCTCGGCGGGTGAATATGAGGAGGCGGGCTCCTTCGGGGACGTGCTCGCCAATGCCTGCCTTGCAAAGGGCATCGGCGGGCTGGTGACCGACAGTGGCGTGCGCGACACGCTCCAACTGCGCGAGCTCGGCTTTCCGGTCTTTTCGCTCAGCGTCTGCATCAAGGGGACCGTCAAGGAGACCCTGGCGTCCACCAACGATCCTATCGTCGTTGGCGGAGAGCTCATCCATCCCGGCGACATCATCGTGGGCGATGCCGACGGACTGGTCGTCGTCCGGCAGGAGGAGGCACTCGAAGTGGCCCGGCTTTCCCAGGCGCGCGAAGAAGCCGAGGCAAAATACATCGCCGCCTACAAGGCAGGCAAATCGGTCATCGAAGTCAGCAAGCTGGAGCCGGTGCTGAAGGCAAAGGGCCTTATCGTCGAGGCGTAGCCGGCGAACCTCGGGGACTGTCAAAGGACATATCATGAGCAAAATCGAGCTGTTGCAGGTCGGCCCTTATCCCGCATGGGACGAGGAACGGTTGAATGCGACCTTCACCATGCACCGCTATTTCGAAGCTCCGGACAAGGCAGCGTTCCTTGCCGCGCACGGCGCCGGCATCCGTGGCATTGCCACGCGCGGCGAGCTTGGAGCCAACCGCGCCATGATCGAGGCGCTGCCGAAGCTGGAGATCATCTCGGTCTACGGCGTCGGCTTCGACGCGGTAGACCTTGCAGCGGCGCGCGAACGCAACATCCGCGTCACAAACACGCCAGATGTGCTCACCAAGGACGTCGCCGATCTCGGCGTCGCCATGTTGCTTGCACAGGCACGCGGCATGGTCGGCGGCGAAAGTTGGGTCAAGAGCGGCGACTGGGCGAGGAAGGGCCTTTATCCACTGAAGACCCGCGTGCACGGCAAACGCGTTGGTATCCTCGGCCTTGGCCGGATCGGCTTCGAGGTGGCAAAACGTCTCGCTGGTTTCGAGATGGACATCGCCTACAGCGATACCAGCCCGAAGGACTACGCAAAGGACTGGACCTTCATCGCCGATCCGGTGGAACTTGCCGCCCGTTCCGATTTCCTCTTCGTCACGCTCGCCGCCTGCGCCGAGACGCGCCACATCGTCGGCCGCAAGGTGATCGAGGCGCTTGGGGACCAGGGGATGTTGATCAATATCTCGCGCGCCTCTAACATCGACGAAGAGGCGCTGCTCGATGCACTCGAAAAGAAGACGCTGGGTTCGGCCGCGCTCGACGTCTTCGACGGCGAGCCGAACCTGAACCCGCGCTTCCTCGCGCTCGACAGCGTGCTGTTACAGCCACATATGGCCTCCGGCACGGTTGAGACCCGCAGGGCGATGGGGGCACTGGTCTTCGACAACCTGTCGGCCCATTTCCAGGGTCGGCCGCTACCAACCCCGGTTCTGTGAGGGCCACGATGAAAACGATCGTCATCCATGCGGCCAAAGACCTCCGCATCGAGGACCGGGAGCCAGAAAATCCCGGTCTCGGCGAGGTGGAGGTCCGCCTTGCCGCCGGCGGAATCTGCGGCTCGGACCTGCACTACTACAACCATGGCGGCTTCGGCACGGTGCGCCTGAAGGAGCCGATGATCCTTGGCCATGAGGTTGCCGGCCATGTCGCTGCCGTGGGTGAAGGCGTTTCCGATCTTGCCATCGGCGACCTCGTTGCCGTCTCGCCGTCGCGCCCCTGCGGCACGTGCGAGTATTGTCTGAAGGGTCTTGCGAACCATTGCTTCAATATGCGCTTCTATGGCTCGGCCATGCCATTCCCGCATATCCAGGGTGCCTTCCGTGAACGGCTCGTTGCCAAGGCCAGTCAGTGTGTGAAGGCGCACGGCCTTAGCGCCGGGGAGGCGGCGATGGCCGAGCCGCTCTCCGTGACGCTGCACGCCACACGCCGCGCAGGCGAGATGCTTGGCAAGCGCGTGCTCGTCACCGGCTGCGGACCGATCGGTACGTTGTCGATCCTCGCTGCCCGCCGGGCGGGCGCCGGCGAGATCGTCGCGGCCGACTTGTCGGGACGAGCGCTCGATTTTGCCCGCAAGGTCGGCGCGGACCGCACGGTCAACCTGTCGGAAGACCGGGAGGGCCTTGCCGGCTACAGTCAAAACAAGGGTTATTTCGATGTCCTTTACGAATGCTCCGGCGCCGCGCCGGCCCTGGTCGCCGGCATCCAGGCTCTGCGCCCACGCGGCGTGATCGTCCAACTCGGCCTCGGCGGTGAAATGAGCCTTCCGATGATGGCAATCACGGCGAAGGAACTGGACCTGCGCGGCTCCTTCCGCTTCCATGAGGAATTTTCGGTCGCCGTCAGGCTGATGCAGGCCGGTCTGATTGACGTCAAACCGCTGATCACCCATACCCTGTCGCTTTCCGATGCCTTGAAGGCCTTCGAGATTGCCTCGGACAAGGGGCAGTCGATGAAGACGCAAATCGCATTCGCTTAAGGAAGGGCACATGAGCATTCAACTCTTCGACTTGACGGGCAGGCGGGCTCTCGTCACCGGCTCCTCGCAGGGCATCGGCTATGAACTGGCAAAAGGTCTTGGGGAGGCTGGCGCAGAGATCATCCTCAACGGCCGCGACGAGGCGAAGCTGAAGGCGGCGGCCGAAAGCCTCGGCGTGAAGCACACGCTCGCCTTCGACGCCACGGATCATGAGGCCGTGCGCAAGGCCGTCGATGGCTTCGAGGCGGAGGTCGGCGCCATCGACATCCTCGTCAACAATGCCGGCATGCAGCACCGCACGCCGCTGGAAGATTTTCCAGCCGACGCCTTCGAACGGTTGCTGAAGACCAACATCTCCACGGTTTTCAATGTCGGCCAAGCCGTCGCGCGCCACATGATCAAACGCGGCGCCGGCAAGATCATCAATATCGCCAGCGTCCAAACCGCGCTTGCCCGCCCCGGCATCGCGCCCTATACGGCGACGAAGGGTGCCGTCGGCAATTTGACCAAGGGCATGGCGACCGACTGGGCAAAATACGGTCTGCAATGCAATGCGATCGCCCCCGGCTATTTCGACACGCCGCTGAACGCCGCTCTCGTCGCCGATCCGACCTTCTCGGCCTGGCTGGAAAAGCGCACGCCGGCCGGCCGCTGGGGCAAGATAGAGGAACTGGTCGGCGCCTGCATCTTCCTCTCCTGCGACGCCTCCTCCTTCGTGAACGGACATGTGCTTTATGTCGACGGCGGCATCACAGCCTCGCTCTGAGGCGTTCCGGCGCATTGTGGTCATGGGCGTCGCGGGTTCGGGAAAATCCGCCGTGGGCGTGGCGCTTGCCGCTCGCCTGAGCGCCACCTACCTTGAGGGCGACGATCTGCATCCGTCCGAAAACTTCGCCAAAATGAGCCGGGCGAGCCGCTGACGGACGAGGACCGTGAGCCATGGTCCCTCGTTGGCCAAAGGTTCGCCGCACCGGACGGTATCCTCATCGTCGGCTGTTCGGTGTTAAAGCGTCGCTACCGTGACCATATATGCGCGCAAGCGCATGGACCTGTCATCTTCATCCACCTCGCCGGCAGACAAGAGCTGATCGCCGCCCGCATGGGCGCCCGCTCCGGCCACTTCAGTCAGTTCGCAGCTCTCGAACCGCCCGAGGCGGACGAAAACTCGCAATCACCGTCGGCATCGACAATGCGATCGAAACGGTTGTTGCCCTCGATGGGCATAGGCTACATGGCGACGGCGCTCTGGACAGCAGAACTCTAAGGGGCGAGACACCCAGTTTCCGTTGTCCATATTGGCTCGAGAAAGTTTGGAGCCGCGGCGGCCTTGCGTTCGCCTTGCGGTGGCGGGAAGCCTGGGGCGGCAACATTCGTTCTATACCGAACCGGGAATGCACTTGACCCTCTGCATGGGAGGTTTCCACGTTATAGTTGTGAGGCATCATCAGATTTCCTACACGCCAGAAATGACTCGTTAACCATACTCGGCCTAGCTTCGCATCTATAAGCTGCATGACGCGCGAATCGCGGTTTGCTATCCAATCACCAGTTTTATTTTCTTGGTTACGATGACCTCAATTTTAACGAATGGTTCAGCGTCGATTGCGCTCCAAGCGCTGCGTAAAATCAACTCAGACATGCAAGGAACCCAGAGGCGGGTGTCCTCGGGACTTCGCATCGATGGTGCTTCGGACAATGCGGCTTACTGGGCGATCGCAACCACGATGAGGTCAGACCTTAAGGCGGTTTCTGCGGTTTCTGATGCTTTGGGAACGGGCGCGGCGAAGGTAGACACCGCTTACGCGGGAATGACGGCAGTGACGGATGTCCTCGCAGAATTTAAGGCGAAGCTGGTGACAGCGACGGAAGCTGGCGTCGATAAAACCAAGGTTCAGGCCGACCTGGATCAATTGAAGCAAACGGTTTGGGGCATCGCGCATTCTGCGAGTTTCAATGGTGAGAACTGGCTCAGCTCCAACATAGAAGATATCAACGATAGCGATCTCGACGTCGAAACAGTAGTGTCCGCATTTGTCCGCGATGCGTCCGGTAATGTTTCCGTAAAGACCACCACGGCCCATCTCGCCGAAATAGCACTCTTCAACAGCACGGGCGGCGGACTCTTGGAGGCCGATACCCGTAAACTAAAGACCCTTGGAGGAATAAGAGACTTCGACACGTTCATGGACAACGATGGCGAAATCTGGATGAGCGAAGTCAACAGCTCCCTTGGTACTTCCGCAGCCATTGAATATACATTTTCCGGACCGCTCACGTTCGGGGCTTCAGATAACATTTCCTTCAACGTAACGGTCGACAAAGACAATTCAGCTGAGGTGCCGCCGCCGCATAACACCGGCGCGACCTATCCGCCCGTCGAGATTACGAGAGCGACCGTCGACGCCTACAACCCAGCCCTGAATGGCAAGATATCGACGTTTCAGCAGTACATCGCAGTCCTGAATATTGCACTCGATGCGTCGGGCGCACAGGCAACGGCTCGCACGGTACCCAAGTGGGATGCGGCGATGAAAACATGGATCGCCGACCCCGATAAAATCGCCATATGGACTGACGAGACGTCTGGTCTTGATGGCTCCTACGTTGAGATCAGCAACTTCAGCAGCACGGTCGGATCGGGTGGGATAGGCAATGCCTCAGCGTTCGGCACGCGCGGGTCGGAACTGCCGATCACTTTTGTACCCTTCGAGGTTTACAAGGATGGCGACAACCTCGATGGAGTCGAGGTCTTCTTCAGCTTCAACGTGAACGGGCAGGCCCCGACGAGCTCCTCCTTCAATCGGGCCTACGTAAACAATCTTCTGGGAAAGGACACGGGCAAGGTGGAGACGCCAACGGAGATGGTAACGCTGCTCAAAAGCCTCGTGTCAGCCGATTGGCCTGATGTAATCATCGAAGAGACGGGCGGCAACGGCATTTCCATCCGGTCAGACAACAATGTTGATCGCCTCTCAGGAACGAAATCATACATCGGCTTCACTAATATATCGGTCAGTATCGAGCCAATCTCTGATCTCGACTTCATGGAGATCGATATCGTCGCCAATCCGCAGATGCTGGACGTCTATTTGAGCTATACGGACCTAGTGTTCTCCGACGTTGTGTCTGCGGCCAGCGTTCTAGGTTCCCTTCAAAAGCGCATCGATATCCAAGCCGCCTTCGCACATGGGCTCGCGGCCAACCTCAATACAGGAGTCGGTCGCTTGGTTGACGCCGATATGGAAGAAGAGTCATCGCGGCTGGCTGCGTTGCAGACTCAGCAGCAACTCGCGTTGCAATCCCTTTCGATTGGGAATGGCTCTCCGAAGAGCGTGCTGCAGCTGTTTCAATAGCAAGATAGCAGGATGGAGCACGTTGCGGGATACAAGCGGCCATGGTTAGCACGGGCAGTACGCCAACGCTTCTCTTTCCTCGTGGCCGCTTTCTAGCTCAAGGTAAGTGCCGGATAGCGTTTTTAAGTGTCCGGTTAGTCGCCGACGAAATCTGCGACGCGTGGCTCAGGCCAGCTTTGTTCCTGCGAGAAATGTCCCGAGATCGCACTTTCTTTTGCGCCCAACGCTTGCGCCCTTGCCAAGTTATGCTCAGCGTCCGATCGCATTGCGGCGATCGAGCCGTATCCACCGCAGGCGGCGCAGTTCCTAGCGACAGTGTCTGCTCCAGCGTACCGGTTTAGATGGGCCTCCAAAGGCAATGCCGCAGGTGTAGTGGTGGCCAAGCGGTCAGCGTGGCAAGGTCATGCCTTTTGAAAATACTGGTAACGAACTCGGGACTAAGCAGTCGCCTGATATCAAGCACGCCGAGGGAAGAACAAGGGCGTAGTCAACGGCGGGGCTGAAGAATTCACAAATGGACCGACACCTACTCATCCTCAGCGAAATCTACTGATGAGATGTCCACGTTCCATTCAAAATCCTTGGGCGAAGGTTTGTCTGGCAAGGTCTCCAAGCCTCTATACTGATTGAGCGCCCAGCATGTCCCGTAAACGCCATGCGGCTCAATGATCTTGTAGCTGCTGAGATAGTCGGAGTAAGCTTCAATGCTGAAGCCTGGGCGCTTCGCGACCAATCGGAAGCGTACTACGTTGACATACTGGTCGGAGCCGTTGAACAACTGAACGAAAACTGGCTTGGCAGGGTCGAGGCAGCCTTGGGTGCCGGTGCTCGTGCCAACAACCAAGCTCGCGGAGTTGTTGCGGTCGGATTGCTGGAAGTAAACATAAACCCCGACGCCAGCGCCGACAAAAATGACCGCAATCAGCGCAATCAACGTGGGGCGGGGAAACAGGAAGAAAAAAACTAACAAGATTGCGACCGCGACTATCATGAAGATCATCGGCGGGTTCCATTTGTTTCATGAGCTAAAGCAGGCACCGATGACGGGCAAGGCTGGTTCGAGACCGATCTCATTTAATCTTCTTACTCAATCATTTGTGGCAATCAAACCACTTCCAAGTTGCCGCCTCTTTGATTTCTAGGACGTACCAACCTTATGCGGAACACCAGGTTCTGACCGCCTGCCACCGCCCGGTGATACTGTTGGATCTTCGTAGGAGCCCGTCGGCTTGCCTTGGATGGAGAGAACGCTCTTCAAGAGCCGAGAATAAGGGACTTTCATTGATTTGCATGTGTACGGTCCTTGAGCGCTGCTGCCGCATTTTGATGCAATTCAGGTAGTTGGCAATGGAAATTACGGGATCCACGAGCTGTTGTGTGGGTGATCACAAATGCCGCCCCCCTGCAGCCGCGTCGTTGCGCTTCCGTCGAATCTGCTGATGCAGAGCCCACAACGCAGCTCGCTCTACCAGTCTGTTCAACCAGGGTGGCCCCGGCTGAGTGTTTCTTAGGAATCCGCAAAATCGTCTACGTGGCTGGGCGAGGAGGAGCCGACGCCGCAAATCTGGTTTCTTCGCTCACAACGCTGCCATCGGCCGCCAAGACCGCGATCCATACTCGATTTCCGAGGCGAACTGTCAGGCGTGTCTTTCCGATGTCCGCTTCCTGACCGATTTCGACCCTGCTACGAACGAGACCCTGCGCCATGTAACGTCGAAAGGCTGCCAGCGACAGTCCAAACCGGCCCGCCAGATAGGATGCATCGACAGTCAGCTCGTCGAGATCAACTTGGCCCTTGATGGTCATGCCTGCCGCTCCATGGGACTAGAATGAAAACAACTCCGCCATGTCAGGCGACCAAGGCGGGTCGTAGACAAGCCGGACTTGTGCCTTGCTTACCTGCTCCAAACGCCCCCAGCCGGATCTTTACCGCCTCGGTGAGAAAACCGGAAGCAAGACAGAAGCGGGTGGTTGTTGTCATTTCCACGATAACGAAGCCGTCCTCTGAAATCGAGATGTCGTAGATCAGCCCGAGGTCGACGATCGAGGTTGCGACCTCGGGATCTTCGATTTCTCGAAGTGCATCAAGGACGGCGTCACGAGTGAGGCTAGGCCCGCACATCGGCGCCCGGATCGAGGGAGGCAAACGTATCCATTATTAGCTGGAAGGGCATCCCGCCATCACGCAGTATCTGTCGAACATCGAGTTCACGAAGCTGAACCATTGGCGTTTCCTCTGTGGTTAGCGGCGAAGAATAGCGCCGGCTGTTGAAATGGTGCTCTTTTGGTGGCTGCTTCCACGTTTGCAAGCGCGCGTGCAAGCAAGGCGCCGAAGCTGATCGCGTTCGAATCCGTCTATTCGATGGACGGCGATATCGCGCCGATCAAGGAGATTTGCGATCTCGCCGACAAGTACGGCGCGAT